>JBIKWC010000181.1:0-15060 GCA_044356535.1 Myxococcota bacterium | reverse complement strand
CTCACTGCCGCAGGACTTCCTTGTCCTCGATGAGCTCGACATCGAGGGCCAGGGCCTGCATCTCCTTCACGAGGACGTTGAACGACTCCGGCAGGCCTGCCTCGAGCACGTTCTCGCCCTTCACGATCGACTCGTACATCCGGGTGCGGCCCGCGACGTCGTCGGACTTCACCGTGAGGAACTCCTGGAGACCGTATGCGGCGCCGTACGCCTCCATGGCCCAGACCTCCATCTCACCGAGGCGCTGTCCACCGAACTGCGCCTTCCCACCCAGCGGCTGCTGGGTGACCAGGCTGTAGGGCCCGATGCTCCGCGCATGGATCTTGTCGTCGACGAGGTGATGGAGCTTCAGCATGTACATCACGCCGACCGTGATGCGCTGGTGGAACGCCTCGCCGGTGCGGCCGTCGAAGACCATGGACTGTCCGTCGCGGTGCAGGCCTGCGAGCTCCAGCGCGTCGCGGATCTCCTCTTCCTTGGCGCCGGAGAACACGGGGGTCGCGATGGTGACCCCCGCACGGTACTTCTCGGCGAAGTTGTCGACCTCGGTGTCACTCGCATCCTTGAGGAAGGCCGCGACATCGGGCTGACGCTCGAAGACCCGCGCGAGGTACGCGCGGAGCTCCTTGCGCTCCTGACGGTCGAGGAGCCCGCCGATGACGATGCCCATGCCCTTCGCGGCCCACCCGAGGTGGGTCTCGAGGATCTGGCCGACGTTCATGCGGGAGGGCACGCCGAGCGGGTTCAGGACGATGTCGACCGGAGAACCGTCCGCGAGGAAAGGCATGTCCTCGACCGGGAGGATCTTGGAGATGACGCCCTTGTTCCCGTGACGACCGGCCATCTTGTCGCCGACCGACAGCTTGCGCTTGATCGCGACGTAGACCTTCACGAGCTTGATCACGCCGGGCGGGAGATCGTCGCCCTTCTTGAGGCGCTCGATCTTGGCCGCGTACCGAGCGTGAATCTCGTCGATCTTGGCGCGGATCTGGTCGGTGATGCGCCAGACGTCGTCCTCGACAGCGCGGTCCTCGACGCCGATCCGGTCGTACAGCTCGATGCTGAGCCGCTTGAGGTTGTCGGCGGTGTAGGCCTCACCCTGGGCGATCACTTCCTTGCGCGTGGCGGGATCGACCACGGGAACCGTGGCCGCCTGGCCCTTCAACACCCGGGTGAGCTGACGGAGGGCCGAGTCCTTGATGGTCCGGACCTTCTCGTCGCGGTCACGCTCGATGCGCTTGACGGCCTGGAACTCGATCTCGAGCGCGCGGGTGTCCTTCTCGACGCCCTCGCGAGCGAAGACCTGGGCGCCGATGACGGTGCCCTCCACACCCGGCGGAACGCGCAGGGAGGTGTCGCGCACGTCGCCAGCCTTCTCACCGAAGATGGCCCGCAAGAGCTTCTCTTCGGGAGAGAGCTGGGTCTCGCCCTTCGGGGTGATCTTGCCGACCAGGATGTCACCGGGGCGGACCTCGGCGCCGATGCGGACGATGCCCGAGTCGTCGAGGTCCTTCAGGGCCTCGTCACCGACGTTCGGGATGTCGCGGGTGATCTCTTCCTTGCCGAGCTTCGTGTCGCGCGCGGCGACCTCGAACTCCTCGATGTGGATCGTGGTGTAGAGGTCTTCGCGGACGAGGCGCTCGGAGATGAGGATCGAGTCCTCAAAGTTGTACCCCTGCCAGGGCATGAACGCGACGACGACGTTCTGGCCGAGCGCGAGCTCACCGCGGTCGGTGGCGGGGCCGTCGGCGATGACGTCCCCTGCATGAATCACGTCGCCCGGACGGACCACCGGCTTCTGGTTGATGCAGGTGTTCTGGTTCGAGCGCATGAACTTCGTGAGATTGTAGATGTCCACGTCGGCGCCGATCTCGTCGCCCTGGACGGCCTCGGTCTTCACGACGATGCGGGACGCGTCCACCGTCTCCACGATCCCGGACCGCTTGGCCGTGACCGTGACACCCGAGTCGCGGGCGACGACGCGCTCGATGCCGGTCCCGACGAGGGGGGCTTCGGTGCGGATCACGGGGACGGCCTGGCGCTGCATGTTCGAGCCCATGAGCGCGCGGTTCGCGTCGTCGTTCTCGAGGAACGGCACAAGCGACGCAGCGACGGACACGAGCTGGTTCGAGGCCACGTCCATCAACGTGATCTCCTTCGGCTGCTTGAGCACGAAGTCGTCGCCGCAACGCGCCGGGACGAGCTCGTCGAGGAAGTGCCCGTCCGCGTCGATCATCGCGGAGGCGGGGGCGATGACGTGCTTCTTGCCGTCCATCACCTGGTCCTCTTCCATCGCGTCCATGAACTTCACGCCAGGGTCGACCCGGCCTTCCTTCACTTCGCGGTACGGCGTCTCGATGAACCCGAACTCGTTGACGCGAGCGTAGGTGGACAGCGACGCGATGAGGCCGATGTTCGGACCTTCGGGCGTCTCGATCGGACAGATGCGGCCGTAGTGGGTCGGATGCACGTCGCGCACGTCGAAGCCAGCACGCTCACGGGTCAGACCGCCAGGCCCGAGGGCCGACAAGCGGCGCTTGTGGGTGATCTCGGAGAGCGGGTTCGTCTGGTCCATGAACTGGGAGAGCTGGCTGCTGCCGAAGAACTCCTTGATGACTGCGGAGACCGGCTTGCTGTTGATCAGCTCGTTCGGCATCAGCGCTTCCACCTCGGAGAGGCTCATGCGCTCCTTGATCGCCTTGCCCATGCGATCGAGACCGACGCGGTACTGGTTCTCGAGGAGCTCACCGACCGCGCGGACGCGGCGGTTCCCGAGGTGGTCGATGTCGTCCACCTGGCCCTTGTTGTTCTTCAGATCGATCAGGTACTTCACGACCTGACGGATGTCGTCGCGCGTCAGGGTGGTCTGCTCGAGCGGAACGTCCACCCCGAGCTTGTGGTTCAACTTGTGTCGGCCGACGCGGGAGAGGTCGTACCGTTCGCTGTTGAAGAACAGGTTCTCGAAGTGCTGCTGGGCGGTCTCCCACGTCGGGGGGTCCGAGGACCGGAGGCGGCGGTAGATCTCGATGATCGCCTCCTCCATGCTCTCGATCTTGTCCACGAGGAGCGTGTCGCGCAGGAACGAGCCGACGAGCAGGCCGTCCATGAACAGCACATGGAACTCGCTGATGCCGGACGCGAGCACCTTCGCGACCGACTCCTCTGCCAGCTTCTCGTTGCACTCGACGAGGATGCGGCCGCTCGCCATGTCGACGATGTCGTAGGCCGACACCTTGCCGAGGATCTCGGCTTCGGCGATCGGGATGATTCCGACCTCCACCGTTCGCTCGCGACCGTCGACGATGCGGACCTCGTCGCGGAGCATGTCGAGCTTCCGCATCTTGCGGAGGATGTTCTTGAGGAACTTCTTGTCCTTCTTGCAGATGACGGAGCCGTCGGGGCCGATCACGTCGACCGTAGCCTTCTGCTGGAAGAGCAGGTCGCTCGTGGTCTCCTTGAACCAACCCTCTTCGGTCCGGAAGACGCGCTCGGACTCGTAGTAGTAGTTCAGGAGCGACTCGGTGTCGTACCCGAGCGCACGCAGCAGGACCGTCGCAGGCAGCTTGCGGCGCCGATCGATGCGGACGTAGAGGATGTCCTTCGTGTCGAACTCGAAGTCGATCCAGGAGCCCTGGTTCGGGATGATCCGGGCGCTGAAGATCTCCTTCTGGCCACCCGTCTTCGAACGCGAGGAGTCGAAGAAGATGCCTGGGCTGCGGTGCAGCTGGGAGACGACCACGCGCTCGGTGCCGTTGACGATGAACGTGCCGTTCTCCGTCATGAGTGGGATCTCGCCGAAGTAAACCGGCTGCTCCTTGATGTTCGCGACCGTGCGCGTGCCAGCTTCGGAGTCGACGTCCCAAACGACCAGGCGCACCGTGACCTTGATCGGCGCGGAGAACGTCATGCCGCGCTCGCGGCACTCGTCGACGTCGTACTTCGGCTCTTCGAGCTCGTAGCTCACGAACTGGAGGGAGGCGCGGGCAGAGAAGTCCTCGATGGGGAACACACGCTTGAAGACGGCCTGAAGGCCGATGTCCTCCCGCTCCTCCGGCGCAGTGACGGGCTGCAGGAAGGCGTCGTAGGACCGCTTCTGGATCTCGATGAGGTTGGTGACCTCGAGGACCGTGGGGGTCTTGCTGAAGCTCCGGCGGTACCGGTAGTTGTTCGCCAACAGCTTGGACATCGGGGGACTCCGTGGGTCGCGGGGACCGGAGGGATACGGCGGAGAGGGCCAGTCCCCCGACCCGCCGAGCGTCGGAGGTGCCTCCCGGACGCGAGCGCCCAGGGAGACAGGACTCGATGGAGAACCACCGAGGGAGGACCGGTCGAACGGCGCCCCGAAGGACGACCGCCCGACCGGTGGGAATCACTTGACTTCGACGGTCGCGCCGGTCTCTTCGATCTTCTTCTTGATGGCGGCAGAGTCGTCCTTGGAGGCGGACTCCTTGACCTTCGCGGGGAGAGCCTCGACGAGCGCCTTGGCCTCCTTGAGGCCGAGACCGGTGATCTCGCGCACGACCTTGATCACGTTGATCTTGGCGGTGTCGGGGTACGCGGTGACGATCACGTCGAACTCGGTCTGCTCGACCGCTGCCGGGGCCGCGGCGCCCGCCGCGGGCATGGCGCCCATCATCATGGGGGCGGAGGCCTTCACGCCGAGCTCGTTCTCGAGCACTTCGATGAGGGACTTCACCTCGGAGAGCTTCAGGTTCTTGATGTAGTCGACGACGTCGTTCTGGGAAAGCGACATGATGTTGTTCTCACTTCTGAGCGATGCCGGGCCGAAACCCGACGGGAAGTTGTGGTCCCGGGCCCACCACGGGTGACCGGGAAGAGGAAGAAGAGGTGGCGGTCAGCCGGCCTTCTCGAGCTTGTCCGCGAAGTTGGCGAGCAGGTAGACGAGATCCCGGGGCGCTGCCTGCAGCACGCCGAGGAGGTCACGGGGGCCAGCCTGGATGGTAGCGAGCAGCATCGACTGCAGCTCGGGCTTGCTCGGGAGTTCGGCAACGACGTCCACGCCCTTGGCGTCGAGAACGTCACCATCGAAGAACCCGGCCTTGACCTTGATGTTCTCGTGTTCCTTCGCGTACTTCTTCACGAACTTGGCGGCTGCGACAGGGTCGTCGCCCGTGACGATCAGTCCGACGTTGCCGACGAACTGCGCCGCGAGCTTCTCCTTGCCGGTGCCTTCGAGGGCGCGGACCGCCAGCGTGTTCTTCACCACGCGGAAGTACAGCCCGGCGGGTTCGCAGCTGCGGCGGATGGCGTCCATCTGCCCCACGGTCGAACCCTTGAACTCGGTGAGCGCGACGAACGTCCCGGTGGTGAACCGGTCGTGCAGCTCGGTGATCATCTGAGCTTTCTGTTCACGATTCACGGTTCACCTCATCTCCCCGGCCACCCGGACGATTTCGTTCGGATCGAGCCGGAGGCCGGGGCCCATGGTGGAGCTGATCGCGACGCTGCGCACGTACACGCCCTTGGCGGTGGACGGCTTCAGACGGACGATCTGCGACGCGAGCGCGACGAGGTTGTCCTTGATCTGGACCTCCGTCATCGACGCCTTTCCGATCGCGCAGTGCACGATGCCGGCCTTCTCGACCTTGAAGTCGATGCGGCCACCCTTCACTTCACGCACGGCCTGTGCGAGCTGCTCCGGACCGACGACGGTGCCCGTCTTCGGGTTCGGCATCAGACCGCGCGGTCCGAGTACACGACCGAGCTTACCGACCTTGGCCATGAGGCCGCGGACGGAGATCGCCTTGTCGAAGTCGGTCCAGCCGTCGTTCACCTTGGCGATGAGGTCGTCACCGCCGACGGCGTCGGCTCCTGCCTCGAGCGCATCCCGCGCAGCGTCACCGTCGGCGAAGACGATGACCCGGACGGACTTCCCGCTGCCGTGGGGCAGGGAGAGCGCGCCGCGGACCATGTGGTCGGCCTGCTTCGGGTTGACACCGAGCCGGAACGCGATCTCGACGGACTCGTCGAACTTCGCGGTCGCGGACTTCTTCAGCAAAGCCACGGCCTCATCGAGTCCGTACTTCGCCCCCTCGTTCACGAACTCGCGCGCTGCGCGATATCGCTTTCCATGTGCCACTCGACAACTCCTCGCCGTGGTCCCGGAGGCCGCGGCACGTGGGGTCGGGGTGAACGGACAGGCGGCGTGCCCTCCCCCGTGCCCTCACAGATGGCGCAGATGCGCCAGTGAATGCACCCGATGCGGTGAACTCCGCATCGGGCACGACCGTCCGGACGGTGGCTCGCCGGACGGGTGCTCGTTCAGACGACCTCGAGGCCGGACGAACGAGCGGTGCCCACCACCTGGGAGACAGCCGCCTCCAGGCGCGTGCAGTTCAAATCTTTGAGCTTGATCTTGGCGATGTCCTCGACCTGGGCGCGGGACACCTTGCCGACCTTGTTGCGGTTCGGCTGGCCCGAGCCCTTCTCGATCTTCGCGGCCTTGAACAGCAGCGACGCGACCGGGGGGGTCTTGGTGATGAAGGTGAACGAACGATCCGAGTACACCGTGATCACCACGGGGATGATCATGCCGTCGCCCGCGAGGGGCTTCGTCTGGTTGTTGAACTCGTCGCAGAACGCCTTGATGTTCACGCCGGCCTGGCCGAGGGCAGGACCCACGGGAGGAGCCGGGCGCGCCGCGCCGGCGGGGATCTGCAGCTTGATCTGGTTGACTACCTTCTTGGCCATGACAGACTCCGGATTCTCGCGAAAAGTTACGATCGAGCGATGATGAGCCGCAGCACGGACGACCGCGCGTTCAGCTCAGCTTCTCGACCTGGTGGAACGAGAGCTCGGTGGGCACGGGGCGACCGAACATGTTGATGACCACGCGCAGCTTGCCGCGGGCGTCGTTGACCTCTTCGACGGTGCCGCGCATGGAAGCGTAGCGACCCTCCGTCAGCCGCACTTCCTCGCCGACCGTGAAGTCCATGACAGGCTTCGGCTCTTCCTCGTTCGCCAACAGCGAAGACACGCGCGCCACCTCGGACTCGGGCACGGGCGGGGGATTGCGCGTCCCCCCGACGAACCCGGTGACCTTGGGCGTGTTCTTCACGAGGTGCCAGGTCTCGTTGTCGAGCTCCATCTCGACCAGCATGTAGCCCGGGTAGAACCGCCGGGTCACCTTGCGCTTGGTCTTGGGATCCACGACCACTTCGGACGGCACGAGCACCCGGCCGAACCGATGGGTCAAGGTGTACTGTTCGATCCGCTGCTGCAAGGCCTTCATGGCCTTGTCCTCGGATCCGGACAGCGTGTGGACCGCGTACCACCGCATCGTCATCGAACAGGCTCCACCGGCCAGGGGCCGGATCGCGAACTCATCCGCCGGTGAGGAGGACGAGCTTCGCCAGGTTGAACCAAAGGTAATCGTATACTGCGAGAACGGTCGCCGCGAACAACGTGGTCCCGACCACGGTGGTGGCCGCCTT
Source organism: Myxococcota bacterium (assembly GCA_044356535.1). Classification (GTDB taxonomy): domain Bacteria; phylum Myxococcota_A; class UBA796; order UBA796; genus JACKER01. The sequence continues at coordinate 7,606 of JBIKWC010000181.1, read as the reverse complement.
CACGGACTCCTCTCGTGAGGGCCAGGTGACTCGGAGCATCTCCCCGACCACCTCGGTCCAGAACGTCATCGCGGCCTTGTTCCGCAGGAGGATCACGAGAGTGAGGCCAGCTCCTGTGACGGCCAGAGCGGAGGTGGTGCTGAGCACCCCACCGATCCGGTTGTCGGCGAACCCGAACTGCGCGAACGCAGACGAGAGCGCAGCGTCGAGGGAGAACCCCACGACGAGCGCAAGCAGGAAGAAGCTCAAGAGAACGTATCGTTGCCTGGACAAGAAGCGACCCGTGCGTCGGACGTTGAAGCCCGACAGATAGCAATCGTCGTGCCAGCTAGCCGGCCAGGGCACCGTGCGCAAGGCCGGCCAGTCGCCCTTCACGGGAAGGGTGCAGCGAGGCCGGAAAGCGGCCGTCGTTCAGCTGGCCGAGGAGAATGCACACCCGGGGGGACCGGGTCAAGGGGGATCCGCTGCGGAGTCGTCTTGACACCCTCCGGGCGACCGCATAAGCACTGGGCGGTCGGGCCGCCGCTGGCGTAGCTCAACTGGCAGAGCAGCTGATTTGTAATCAGCAGGTTGTGGGTTCAATTCCCGTCGCCAGCTCTCCCGCTCTCTGAAGTACCGTCGATCCGGCCGTTTCGGTTGGATTTCTCTTGGGGGGATGCCCGAGTGGCCAAAGGGAGCAGGCTGTAAACCTGCCGGCATTGCCTACGTTGGTTCGAATCCATCTCCCCCCATCTCTCGTCGCGGGAGTAGCTCAGTTGGTAGAGCATCAGCCTTCCAAGCTGAGGGTCGCGGGTTCGAATCCCGTTTCCCGCTCCACTTCGATGTGGTTCCGATTCGCGCCCATGTAGCTCAGTAGGCAGAGCACGTCCTTGGTAAGGACGAGGTCACCGGTTCAAATCCGGTCATGGGCTCGCTTCGGAGACCGCTCGGTGGAGCTTGCGTCCGAGAGCACGACGGTCTTCAAATAGGTTCGCCCGATGGCAGCCGGCAGCCCGGTCTGCCCGGCGATTGACCTCAGCGACTGGGGGCCCGGAACCAGTCGGTGGGAAGGCTCGGTGCAGTGTCCACCACGTCGACTGCGACGATGTCGGACAGCGCACCCGCTCGCCAGGTGCGGACCTCGCCCGGGATCGCGACGCCCTTGACCCTCGTCCAGGCGCGGAACTCGTGGACCTCGCCACCGCCACCGAACTCCACACGGCACGGGAGACCGTCGGCAGCGAGGTGGAGCGTGAGCGCGCCAGTGACGGCGTCTCCGCCGAACTCGAGGACCGTCGTGGGCCTGCCGTCGAACGTCCCGGGAGCCGCGACCCGCATGCGCTCGAACTCCCGCCGCGTCTCCACCGCCCGGCCCAGCATCCACACGAGCGGCACCACCTCCACCGGCCCCGTGGCCTCGATGGTGGAGCGCGCCTTCTCGGCGTTCTGTGACGACCAGGGTCCGCCGTCGACCGAGAGCCAGGCTGCTTCGTCGACGACCTTGAGCCGGCTGGCGACCACGGCCCCCTCCACCGGCTCCGTCTCGAGGTAGAGGCCCGTGCCCGACGCGGCCCAGGTGTGGTCGATCACGCGACCATCCGCCAGGGTTCGCCGGTAGCCGAACAGGATCTTCCCGTCGCGGATCGCAGTGAGCAGGGCCTCGGTGTTGCCCATCGCTTCGACGGCGCGCGCCAGTGCTTCGTCGGGGTCGGGGCCCTCCACCACGGGTGCGGCGGCGACCCGGCCGCTCGGGGTTACTTCGCCGCGCCGCGTGGTCTTGCCTGCATCCACCTCGAGGACGCTGATGGCGACTCCGAGCCGGTCCGCCATCCCACGAGCGGCCTCCATCGCGGCGTCTTCGCCGGCGAGACCTTCGGCGCGCAACACGAACCGCCAGCCCTGGCCGTCCACGAACCGGCGCACGAGGTGGGCGTCGACGCCGCGCTCGACCTCCCGTTGCTCCCAGGTGGCCACCTCCGTCCGCTCCGGGCGGGCGCCCGTCTCGAGATACCACTCGGAGGCGAAGGCGGGGGCGAACAACGAAAGCAATGCGAGCATGGGGTGCTCCGGGCGCGGGGCCGTGGGTGGTGTGGAGGGAGAGGCGGAGGAGAGGGAGGAGCGAGGATGTTCGAGCAGGAGATCGACCGGGTGGTGCGCGACCTGCAGGGGCTGGTCGGGGTTCCGCTCGTGGAGAGCTGGCAGCCGTCGAGGGACCGGGTGGTCCTGGGATGGAAGAACGGAACGTTGCTCGTGATCGTACCCCGCGGACCGCACGCCCGCCTCCACACAATCGAACGGCGACCTCCGAACCCGGCGAGGCCCTTCAGCTTTCAGGGGCTGTGCAGGAGCAGGCTGGGCGGCGTGACGGTGGCGCTCGCGAAGTCGCCGGGGGAGCGCGAGGTGGTGCTCCGGTTCTCCGGTGACACCGATTCGTCCCTGGTGGTCCGCCTGAGTGGGAAGAGCTCCGGCCTGTGGCTCCTCGAGGGGGACCGCGTGGTGGCCTCCATCGACGGGCCTGCGCCCGACGCGCTGCCGCCCCTCCCCGCTCGGATCCCGTTGGCGGACGCGCCCCGGTTCGGTCCGGTGGACGGCTCCTGGGACCTCGGCGCACGTGTCTTCTTCACTGCGCGCGAGGCGGCGGGACTCACCGCGGAGCTCCGCGCGGCTGCCGCCCGCGCGTTGGGTGTGCGGCAGCGTCGCGATCTCCGACTGCTGGAGCACCTCCGAAGCGACCTCCAGGGCGCGGACGAGGCGTCCGTGTGGCGCAGGCGGGCGGAGCTGTTGTCCGCCAACCTGTGGCGGGTGCCGCGCGGCGCGGCCACCGTGGAGGTGGAGGACTGGGACTCCGGGGAGACCAGCGTCCTCACCTGGACACCCGGGGTTTCGCCTGCTGCTGCGATGGAGAGGTGGTTCGCGCAGGCGCGGAGGCTCGAGCGCGCTGCGGTCCAGATCCATGCGCGGATCGGCGCCCTCGAGCAGTCCATCGCCGCCACGGCGCTCGCCCTGGCCCGCGTGGACGACGCCTCGGAGGAGGACCTGCGTCGGTGGCGCGGAGAACGGCCTACGCGCGTGGTCGCTGCGGCTGGGTTCCCCTGGCGAACCTGGGTCGGTCCGCGGGGAGAGCACGTACGCATCGGCTGGAACGAAGCCGGGAACCGCCGGCTCGTGTTCCAGCTCGCTCGCGGTCACCACGTCTGGATGCACCTCCGCGACCGGCCCTCCGCACACGTCGTGCTGGAGCTCGCCAAAGGGAGCTCGGCGACGCTCGAGCACCTGCTCGCCGCCGCGCAGATCCTGCTCGGCCGTTCGGGGTTCGAGGTGGGTGATGCAGCAGACGTTCAGTACGCGTGGGTGCGGGACGTACGAGCCGTTCCCGGCCCACACACCAGGGTCACGGTGTCTGGGGAGAAGGTGTTGCGCGTGGTGAGCGACGCCGCGCTCCTCGAGGGTTGGACGAGGTCCGACGCCTGATCAGCGGGGGACCGGGAGGAAGCACCCGACGCCGACCAGGAGCGTGACGGCCCCGACCACCTTGGCGCGGAGCGTCAGGGGGCCGCGGTCCACGGGTGCAGGACGCCAGCCGCCGAGCAGCCAGAGGACGCCGAGCCACGGCCACCACCAGTGCCACCACCACCCCAGCAGCCCGACGGTGGCGATCACGAATGCCGCGAGCGGCCTCGCCCGCTGTCCGAGTGCCGCCCCAGCGACGTGTCCGCCGTCGAGCTGACCGAGCGGCAGCAGGTTCATCCCCGTGAGGAGGCAAGCAGCCCACGCGCCGTGGGCCCATGGATCGGAGGTGGTGAGCGGTACCACCTCGCCATTGACGAGCAGCGACAACAAGCGCCACACCGCTGGGGGCGCGAGCACTTCGCCGCCGCTGGGCGCGCTTCCGACGCGCACCGACAGAACCGTGACAGCGATTGCGAACCCCGCGAGGGGTCCCGCTGCGCCCACCTCCAGCAGGGCGCTCGGGCTCCGGGGCCAGGTCCGAACCGGAAGCAGAGCGCCGAGCGTTCCCACGAACACGGGCGCCGGGAGGAAGACGGGCCACCCCACCCGCGCGCCGTGTCGCCGGGCCACCACCCGGTGCGCAGCCTCGTGGATCGCGAGGGCGCCGAGGAGGACCAGGGCGAACGGCAACGAACGCACCACCACGACCGAGCAGCACGTCGCCACCAGGGTCACGAGTGACAAACGCGGATCGTCGAGGACGTCCTCCCGAGGCAACAACGGCGCACGGCCCGGGTCCCAGCGCGAGGCGGCCACTTGTCCTCCGGTGGTTCGGGGCTAGATTCGGGCATGTCGATGGACCCCTACCGGATCCTCGGCGTCGACCGGGGCGCCGACGCCGAGACCATCCGCAAGAAGTACCGCACGCTGGCCAAGCAGTACCACCCGGACCTGAACAAGGATCCGAAGGCTGCCGACCGGTTCAAAGAGATCAACGCTGCCAACGAGATCCTCGGCGACGAGGAGAAGCGGAAGGCGTGGGACGAGTTCGGCGAGGTGTCGACCCGCGCGGGGTTCGACGCGGAGCAAGCGCGAGCCTACAAGCGGATGGGCGGCGGCAGCGGGTTCCCTGGTGGTGGGTTCCAGGGCGGCGGCGGCGTCGATGTCGACGACCTCCTGTCGTCGTTGTTCGGGTCGGGGGGGGCCCAGCGCGGCGGCTTCCAGCGCAAGGGCCAGGACCAGCAGGTCGAGGTCACGGTCGACTTCCTCACCTCCGTGCTGGGTGGCGAACACCGGTTCAGCATCCGCCGGCCGGACGGGGCCGCAGAGCCCATCACCGTGCCGATCCCCGCTGGTGCGAAGTCTGGCGGTCGCGTCCGGCTCAAGGGCCAGGGGCTCCCGCCCCGTGGTGGCGGACCCTGCGGCGATCTGCTCGTCGTCCTCAAGGTGACGGACCACCCTGTCCTCCGTCGGGTGGAGGACGACCTCGAGCTCGACGTCCCGATCACGGTGCTGGAGGCCATGAAGGGCGCCAGCGTCACGGTACCCACGCCCACGGGCGACGTGAAGGTGGCGGTACCAGCAGGGTCGCGCTCCGGGTCGCGCCTGCGCCTCAAGGGCCGCGGCATCCAGAAGAAGCACGCGCCGGGCGACCTCTACCTCGTGCTGCGCCCGACCGTCCCCACCTCGCAGGACCCTGAGGTGCTGGCGGCCGCGGAGCGCCTGGAGGCCGCCTACGGAGACGTACGGGCTTCGCTCCGCTGGTGAAGCCCCCCTCGGCCGGTCAGGGCCCTCCGCCGGTCGGGTTCAGTGGCTGCGCTTGAAGTACAGCTGGGCCGTGCCGCGGTCCTCCGGATCGACGGCGACGAGCTCCCACCCCTGGGCGCCTGCCTCCTCGAGGTAGGAGAACAGCGACGGGCAGCTCTCGACGTCACCGGGCTGTCCCCGGCCCACTTCGCCCTGCCAGTGCCCGTTGGCGGACACCACCCGGTCGTTCTGCACGAAGACCACCAGGTACTCGAACCGCGACATCCGACCTCCGACCGGCGGACTAACCCGGCGAGGATCCGGGGCACGTCGCGATGAAGAACCTTGCCCACCGATGGGTTGTGCGGGATAGACGCGCACGCGTCGAAGCTGGAGACCTGTTGATGTACCTCGCTGCTTGCATGGGAATCGCCGTGACCTGGCTCCTGGCGCCCCTCGCCCACGCCTCCGACGGCCGGGAACTCGCCCTGATCGCGCTCCGGACCGAGTTCGAGCGGGACGGCGTCTCCGCCAGCGCCGACGAGCTCACCAAGGGCTTCAAAGAGGCCTGCGAGGCCGGGTACAATCCCGCCTGCCGACGCGACACCTGGCTCACCGACGGCCGGCCCGATCCGGCGAAGGTGTTGCCCGTCTTCGAGAGCTCCTGCGAGTCCGGCGACCCCGTCGGGTGCCTCGTGATGGGCTGGATGCTCGACATCAAGGCCCAGAAGCAGATGAACGCCGACGAGCGCGACAAGCTCTGGCGCAAGGCAGCCCGACAGCTCAAGTCCGATTGCGACGGCGGGTTCCTGCCCGCGTGCGCCGACTTCGCGGGGTATCTCTACTACAACCGCGGCGTGGTCTCCGACCCGCGGCCCGCCATCGCCCGGTGGAAGACGGCCTGCGACTCCGGCGACGCGGCCAGCTGTACACAGCTCGCTCGGCTGTCCACCAGCGGGGGCCCGGGCGTGGTGGCCAACGTCGCCGCCGCCCGAACGTACGCGACCCGCGCGTGTGGCCTCGGCTACGTCGACGGCTGCGCCGTGCTCGGCTCCTTCGACGACAAGACCTGGGATGTCGCCCGCCTCGACGAGTTCTACGGGGACCTGTGCGACAAGGGCCACCGGAACTCGTGCTGGACCCTCGCCCGCTCGTACTACGACGGCCTCCGGCAGGAGCCCGCCGAGGGCCGCGCCAATGGGCTGTTCCTCCGCGCCTGCGAGCTCAAGCACCCCCGCGCCTGCTTCGAGTCCGGCCGGTGGGTGATGGACCACCAGGGTCCGGCCGACGAGGCCGCGCGCCTCTTCGGGACCGCCTGCAACCTCGGAGACGCCGCTGGTTGCTCGGCCCAGGTCGACCTCATCCTGTCGAACAAGGTCCAGATTCCCTTCAAGGAGTCGCGCGATGCGTTCGACGTGGCCTGTGAGGAGCGCCAGTCCATCGCAGCCTGTACGGCGCTCGGCTACGCGCTCCTCGCAGGTACGGACATCCCGCGCGACGCAGAGCGCGCCCGGCTGCTCCTCCAGCGCGCCTGCACGGGTCCGGACTCCGACGCCACCGCGTGCAGCAAGCTCGCGGGCATGTACGTCGATGGCCTCGGCGGCGACCGCGACCGCACCGAGGCGTCCAAGTACTTCCGCTGGTCGTGCAACGCCGGCATCGCCGACAGCTGCATGCAACGGGGCGTGCTCCTGACCAGCGACGTGGGCGTGCGCCGCGACGACGCCGAAGCCGTCGCCATGTTCACGATGGCGTGCGACGGCGGCCTGCCGCTCGGCTGTCTGGAAGCCGGACGGATCCTGGACGCCGGGACCTTCGTCCAGCAGAACCTCCCCGAAGCCACGAAGTTCTACGACCGCGCCTGCACCGCCCGGATCCCAGCCGCGTGTACTGCGCTCGGGATCGTCCGCGAGCGCGGCCCCGACGGCACCCCGGACCCCGCCGGCGCCCGCGCCGCTTACCAGGCAGCCATCGACGCCGGGGCGACCACGGACGCGCGCCGGCTGCTCGCCCGGCTCTTGTGGAACGGGATGGGGGGCAAGGTGGAGAAGGGCTCGGCGAAGCAGCTTTGCAAGGCCGCCTGCCAGGCCGGTGACGCGAAGGCGTGCGGCGGCCCGCAGGCCCTCACCGCCCCCTGAGAGCCCCGGCGCTCAGGCGCGGAGCAGGAACCTGCCCTTCAGCAGGTCGCGCCCGAGGAGCACCAGCTCCTGGTCACCCGCGAGGACCGAGACGCGGGTCACGAGGCGGCGCCCGGACACGTCGAGGGTGACCTCCCGATCGGGCGCTGCCCCGGCGGGGCGCACCCAGACCGTCTGTGGCCGGGCCCAGTCCACGCGCGCCGGCAGCGTCCGACCGTCGAGCTTCACCATCAGCTCGGGGTCGATGACCGGGATGTCGGTGTCGTCGGCCGCAGCGAGGTCCTCGAGCAGGT
>JBIKWC010000180.1:0-15067 GCA_044356535.1 Myxococcota bacterium | reverse complement strand
CGGGGGAGGCGCTGGCCGTGCCGCCCGATGATCCGGGCCAACTCGCTCAGCTGTTCGGCCGCCGTGCCGCCGGCGAGCGTGCGCTCGACCTCGCTCTCGGCCCGTTCGCAGGCGTCCCGCACGAGGGCGATGATCACGTCCTCCTTGCTCATGAAGTACTTGTACAGCGTGCTCTTGCTCATCCGGAGGGACCGCGCCAGGGCATCGACCGTGAGGTCGCCGTAGTGGCCCGAGTCCAGGATGGCCAACGCGCCGTCGAGGATTCGGTCGCGCGAAATCTTGTGGGTCCGATCTGCGGGGGTCATGTCGTGCTCCTGCTCGCTACAGCTGAGTACCCACCCGAGTACCCATCGGGCCTTACGGACCCCTGTCGCGAAGCTACCACGGGAGACTCCGGGCAGCTCCGCTGCGAGTACCATGGTGGTGACACACGCGCCCCTTGACCCCGCACCCCGTCGGGCGATATCGCGCTCGGTGGAGGGACGATGGCCACGCTCCTGGTCGCTGCCGCCCGCGAAGAGCTCGGAGACCTGACTGGTGAGGTCGTGGGGGTCGGGCCGATCGTGGCGGGGGTGCGCGCTGCGGTGCTCCTCGAGCGACGCCGTCCCGATCGCGTCGTGATGGTCGGCACCGGCGGGGCCTACCCGAACGGCCCGGCGATCGGGAGCGCCGTCGCCGGCTCGCGGATCGGCTGGTCGTACGGCGTGGCGACCCTGGGTCTCGGCTACGTTCCGCGGCCGCCAGCGCCCGTCGACTGCGACGCCGAGATGCTCGACCGCCTCACCGTACCGCGGATGCCCATCCTCACGGTCGGCGCCGTCACCACGGACCTCGCCCTCGCCACGCGCCTCGCCGACGGCTGGTCGGTCGAGCACCTCGAAGCGTTCGGGGTCGCGCTCGCCTGCAGGGAGGCCGGCGTGCCCTTCGTGTGTGTGCTCGGAATCTCGAACGACGTCGGGCGGGACGCCCACGTGCAGTGGCTCACGAACCGCGACGCCGCCCAGGAGGCAGCGCGGGTGGCCGTGGCTCCCCTCCTCGGGTGATCCCCACCGCGGTGAGGGTCCTCGGATCAGCGGCTTCGCACGGTCGCGATCGGTGCGGAGGACAACGGTTGTCCGCCTCGCGTTGTAGTGTGGCGCGATGAAGTGGAAACACCTCCCCATCGTCGCGTTCGACACCGAGACGACAGGCCTCGAGCCGTTCGGTGGCGATCGGATCATCGAGATCGCGATGGTCACGTTCACGCTCGACCCCGAGTCCGGCCGGGTGATCGACCGGAACGAGTGGTCCCAGCTCATCAATCCCGAGCGTGAGATCCCCCGCAAGGTGACCGAGATCACCGGCATTTCGGACAAGGAGGTGGCCCGGGCCCCGCGGTTCGCGGAGGTGGCCGGGCGGGTGCGCGAGGTCCTGGCGAACGCGATCACCGTGGCCCACAACTACCCGTTCGACCTCGCGTTCCTGACCCGGGAGTTCGACCTGCTGCGGCAGCAGCTCTCGGATCCGTCGATGATCTGGCCGGAGCCCCTCGCCGAGGTCGACACCGTGGACCTCTCCATGCGGTGCAACCCCGAAGCGAAGTCCCACAAGCTCGCGGATGTCTCGGAGCGCCTGGGGGTCACGCTCGACCGCGCGCACCGCGCGACCGACGACGCCGCAGCCTGTGGCCTGTCGTTCCTGGAGCTCGTGCAGCGCAACCGCATCGAAGACGACCTGCAGCGCATGCTCGACTGGTCGAACGCCATCGGGCGCCCACCCGACGACGTGGACGGCACGAGCCCCCTCGGCCCCGACCAGCACGGTCGCATCGTGTTCCGGCAGGGGCCCCACGCCGGCAAGCCCGTGACGCAGTACCCCATCCACCTGGCGTGGATGGACAAGGCGCGGATCCGCGGCCCGCGCGGCTGGCAGTGGCGCTACTCCGACGCTGTCCGCCGGTGGGCGCGTCGGTGGCTCGAGGTCCGCGGCGCAGGGCGCGCCCGGCAGGGGCAGAAGTCGTTCGGGAGCTCGGACTGGGCGCTCGATCCGTGCACCGCAGCCCCGCGTCTGGCTGCGCCCTCCGCGGGCCAGCCGTTCGGCGGCGGGACGAGCCTGGGATGAGGACGCTCCCCTCGAGTGCCTGGTGGTTGATCGGGCTGAACTGGTGGTTGGTCGGGCTGGCCGGGTGTCCTGCGGCCCACCGGTACCCCGACGGCTCCGAGCTCGCGGGGCAGCTCGAGCGCGAGGTCATCGCGCTCATGCACCAGAAGGCGATCCTGCAGGAGCAGCTCGCTGGGTGTCGCCCGATCGCGCCCACCCTGTCGAACCCGCTCGGGCTCGAGCTCCAGCAGGTGTTCCTCGGGTCGGACGTGGAGCTCCGCCGACGCGGAGACGTGGTCGGCGTCTCGGTCCGCGCGTCGGTGTTGTTCTCGGACCCCTTCGCCACCACGTTCCGCGCCGAGGCGCAGCCCGTCCTCGACCTGCTGAACACGGCGGTCTCGCTCCACCCCGAGCTGCACGTCTGGATCATCGGCCACACGAGTGACCGGCCCATCCCCAAGGCCGCGGCGACGAAGCACCAGGACCACCTGGACCTGAGCGTCCACCTCGCGGAGGCGCTCGCCCGCGACTTCGTGCGCCGAGGCGCAGCGCCCGCGCAGCTGGTGGTGGCGGGCCGAGGTCCGTCCGAGCCCGTCGGCTCGAACGACGTCGACGCCGGCCGGGACGCCAACGCCCGCGTGGAGCTCTGGTTCGTCGAGCCGAACGAGCTCCTGCGGTGACCGGACTCGTCCTGCCGACGCTCGTCCTCGACGGGAGCTCCGGGCTCCTCGAGGCCGATCCCGCCTTCACCTCCGAGGAGCTCCGGCTCGTTCGCGCGGCGGACGCTGCCCTCGGACCCGGCGGGGAGGCGGTGCTGGCTCTCGGTGGGCGGAGCTGGGCCGTGGGGCGCCACGGGGTGGGACGGAGCCGCTGGGTGCGGGCCACCGCGGGCAACGTGGACCGCGTCGGGGGCCACCCCGCCTGGCTCTGGACGGAGGAGGGCTGGCTCGACCCCGTGCGCACCCGGGAGCTCCGCGCGCCTGCGGCGTTCCCGTTGCGCCAGCTCGCCGCCGCGATGGCACCGCTGGGAGGCAGGCGTCGGCGCGCCGTGAAGACCTTCGCCGCTGCCATCGCCGCGCTTCGGACGGGTCGTCGGGTCGTCGTCCGCATCTCGCCCGAGCTGCTCGCCTCCGCGTCGAAGCCAGCGCGCGCGTTCCTGCTCGCCTGGACCGCGGCCTTGCCCAGGTCGTTCCGCGACCGCCACTCGATCGCCATCGGCGCGGTCGGGGCGGGCTTCGATCTCGCCGTGACGGACCGCGACCTCCCGGACGCCCTCACCATCGACGCCGAAGACCCTCCCGACGAGGGCGAGGACCTGATCGCGTACTTCCTCCGGAACCGGCTGTACGCGGACGACCCCGAGTCCATCGAGTCCGCGGCCTGGATGTTCGACGGCCCGGGCGACGCGTGGGGAGAGGGCATCGCGGCGAGGATCCGCGAGGGCCTCCCGGGGCCGTCGGACCTCGACCCCGCCCTGCTGGAGAACGACCCGGAGCGGTCCGTTCGGGCCTTGACCGCGCGCCTGCGCGCCGGCGCCACCCTCGACGCCACGCTCACTGCCCACCTCGTCGCGGTCACCGTGGCCACGCGCGATCCCAGGCCGTACCGCGCGCTGTCCGGACGCTCGGACCGGGTGCGCGCCGAGGCCGTCGACCAGCTGCTCGCGCACGGGTTCCGCCCGACGGGTGGGCTCGTCGAGACGCTCCTGGCGCTGCAACCGCGCGGGGCCCCCCTCGACCGCTGGCTGCCGGCGCTGCTCCGGTGGTTGGCGGACGGGGTTGCGCCGGCGCACACGCTCCACGCCCTCGAGGTCACGCTGCTCGAGTGGCCCGACGCCGCCATCGCACCCACCCGGGTGAGCGTCTGGTCGGAGGTGGTGTCCGCCCTCGTCGGGCTCGGACAGGACGAGCAGGCGATGGACGCGCTCGTCGGCTCTGTCGCTGGTCAGATCGCACTCGATGGCGCCGGGCGGGCGTTGGTCGCCGGGTGGGCCACCATCCCTGCGTCCTTCCGCGACGCGCGCCGCCTCGATCGGCTGGTGGGGCTCCTCCGCGGGGTACCGGACGGCGACGTCGCCGCCGCGGACCTGTTCCGCCTGCTGCGGTCCCGCGAGGAGGAGGCTGCGGTCGTGGTCCGCGCCTGGGTGGGCCGTTCGACCGAGCCGCCGCTCACCACCGACCACCTGTTCCAGCTCGTCTGCGCGACCCCCTTCGTCCGGGACTGGGCCGACGCCCTGGCTGCGGCGCAGCTGCCGTGGACCCCGGCGGCGGCCGCCCACTGGAGCCAGGTCATCCCGGGCCTCCTCGCGCTCCACCCCACTGCGGACAGCGCGCGGGACGACCTCCTCCGCCTTCCGCTGTCCGTCGTCGCGTCTTCCGGGCTCGCCCTCGTCGAACCCATCCTCGCCGTCGAGGCACCCCGCGCGCTCGCTCGCCTCGCCGCCGGCGCCGCGAGAGAGGAGGGCGCCTCGCCCGTGTGGGGCCTCCTGGCCGTGACCCTCGGCGACCCCACCGACTGGGACGAAGCGGTCGTGGACGGTACCGTGGTCGAGTTCCTGACGCATCCAGGGTCGGCCGCCGAGTACCGCGTGGCGCGGCTCGCCTTCACCCGGCTCGGCGCCAGCGACCAGCAGGCAGCGCTCGACCTGGCCCGGTGGGTCGTGCGGCTCGTCCACGGCCCCACGCGCTCGAAAGGCGCAGCGTTCCTCACGGCGCTCGCTGCAGGGCTCGTCTCACGCCCCGACGCGATCGAGGCGACGAACGGCGTGGTCGACGCGCTCCTCCAGCTCGACCGCGACCACCCCGCGTCGCTGGCGCTGCTGCAGGTGCTGCCGGACGCGGGCTGGCCCCGCGCGCACGTCCACGCCCTGCTCGAGGCCGTCGGACCCGAGCGCATCCCCCCCGACCTCGTGAGCCGGCTGCAGCGGGCGAGCTGGTGAGGGCTCGGCCGTGATCCCCACCCCGCTCCTCCGGGTCACGTCGCGCAAGGGGGTCCTGGTCCCCCGGTTCGTGGACCCGACCGACGACGAGCACCTCGATCGCGCAGCGCGCATCGCGTTCGCCGTGGAGGCGGCCGTCGCCCGCTCGGCGCGGTGGGGCGAGCTGGCCGATGAGCTCGAGGACGCCGCCGTTGCCGAGCCCGACCCCAAGTTGTGGCGAGGGCTCGCGCACCTCGCGATGGCCCGGACCGAGTCGGGCTCCGCGCCGCCGCTCGACCCCGCCGAGGTCCGCGCGGGGTTGTTTCGGGCGGCGAGCGCTGCAGGCGACGTCGGGCGCCCCGATGGGCCGTCTGCCCGGGACTTCGTGGCCCAGTGGGCGGCGAGCCAGGGCCACCCTGCCGAGGACGTGTGGGGCAGCCTGTACGCCGATCTCCCCAGCGAGGCGACCCTGCAGGGGCAGGAGGTCCCCGCCCCCACGGCGCTGTTGCACCGCTACAACGTCGGGCTCGTCCAGGGGCTGCTGCGCACCGCGTCCGAGCTGCGCATCCGCATGACCCGCCCCTCGCCGCCCCGCATGCGGCAGCTGTTCCGGTGGATGAAGTTCCACCAGCTCCTCCACCGGGCAGAGCGCGACGGAGCCGACCTCCTCCTCACGGTGGACGGACCGGTGTCGCTGTTCTCGGCGTCCACCCGCTACGGGCGGGCCCTGGCCCAGTTCCTCCCGGCGCTGGTGCTGCACGAGGAGCCCTGGACGTTGGAGGCGACGGTCGAGTGGACCCGCCAGCGGGTACACCGGACGGTGCGGGTGACCAGCGCCGACGGGCTCGTGAGCCACCTCCCCGACACCGGGGCCTGGCGGCCGAAGGCGATCGAGCAGCTCGCGGGTCGGTTCACCGAGGACGGCGCAGGGTGGCGCCTGTTCGATGGGGAGCAGCCGCTGGCGCTCGACCGGGGGGAGGTGCTGTTTCCCGACTTCCTCGCGCGGTCGGCCGGCAGGTGTGTCCACGTCGTGTCGCTCGGGCACTGGCGCGGAGAGCGGCTGGCACGCCAGCTGGAGGCCCTGGAGGTCCACGGACCGTCCAACGTGGTGCTCCTGGCCAGCCGGAAGTCCAGCGTGGACCGAGCGGCAACGCCCATCGAGCACCCCCGCATCGTGTGGTACGCGGACGTCGTGCCCGTGGGCGCCTTCCGCGCAGCGCTGGACCGGTTCGGTCAGCCCGAGGAGTGACCGCGGCGATCGGTCGTGGTAGGGTCCGCCGCGGCCGGACCGCCGGCCTCGACGGAGGATTCCTTACATGCACAAGCTGCTTGCCGTTCCCCTGGTCCTGATGAGCCTCACCGGCTGCGCCACCATCGCCTTCTCCGGGCAGGGTGTGCCGGTCGCGTTCCTGTACGCGGACGCCAGCGTCCCCGTGCACTCGACCCAGAACGAGGTCGGCAAGAAGAAGGGGGAGGCCTGCGCCACCTCCATCCTCGGCCTCGTGACCACGGGCGACGCGAGCATCCGCGCCGCCGCCGACGCGGGCGGGATCAAGGAGATCTCTGCGGTCGACGCGTCGATCAAGAACATCCTCGGCATCGTCGCGACCTACTGCACCGTCGTCAGCGGGCAGGGCTGATGCGCCGGTTCGCCGTCCTCGCCGCCCTCCCGTTCCTCGCGAACGGGTGCGCCGGGCTGGCGTTCCAGAACCGTGGCGTCCCGCAGGGGTTGCCGGCCGCGATGACCTTCGGCACGCCGATTCCGTCGGTGATCTACGTCGATGCTGCGCAGCCGCTGCAGGCCACCGGCAACAGCCTCGGGAAGAAGAAGGGGGAGGCCTGCGCCACCTCCATCCTCGGGTGGGTGACCACGGGTGACGCCAGCATCCGGGCCGCAGCGGACGCTGCCGGCATCACCGCGATCGGCGCCGTCGACAACAACTACACGAACATCCTCGGGGTGTACGCGAAGTTCTGCACGATGGTCTCCGAAGGAGTGGCGGGCGCGTCGCCCGCTCCGGAGCCCGCCCCCGAAGCTGTCCCCGCGCCAGCCGAGCCCGCCCCGGAGGCCACCCCCGAGCCCGCGAAGGAGCCGGCGAAGGAGTGACGTGGTGACGGGTGAGCGCCGGGGCCGGCGTTCACCCATCGTACGCGTCGTGCTCCCTGCGCCGCGCCGACGTGAGCTCTTCGACCGTGCCCGCCACGACGAGCTCGTAGAGCACGGCCTGTTTGCCGGTCGCGGGGCGCAGGATGCGACCGAGCCGCTGGACGTGCTCGCGCACCGTGCCCGTGCCCGACAACACCACTGCCACCTCGGCCTCCGGGACGTCGACGCCTTCGTTGAGCACCCGGCTCGTCGCCAGGACCGGCAGCTCCCCAGCGGCGAACGCGCGGAGGTACCCCGTGCGCTCCTTCGGCGGGGTCTGGTGCGTGATGACGGGGACCAGGAAGGTCCGGCTCACCTCGTAGGCCGAGGCGTTGTCGTTCGTGAAGACCAGCACCCGCGACGAGCGGTGCTCTGCGAGCAGCTCCCCGAGCACCTCGAGCTTGCGCGGCGTCCGGTGCAGAATGCGCCGCGACTCGCGGAACGCCCGGTACGCGGCTCGGCCTTCGGCGCTGCGGGCGGCCTCTCGCAGGAACGCCCGGAACCCGTCGCGTCCGGAAGGCAGGCGCCGCGACTCGCGGAACGCGCGGTAGGTCGCGACGGCAGCGTCGTACGCAGCGTGTTCGTCCGCGTCGAGGACCACGTCGACGACCTCGGTGCGGTAGGGCGCCAGGTAGTCGCCAGCCAGCTCCCGGATGGACCGGGCGTCGACCACAGGGCCCACCAGCTCGTTGAGCCGCTCGTGGCTGCCGTCGGGCCGCTCGAGGGTCGCGGTGAGGCCCAGCCGGAACGGTGCGATGGCGCAGGTGGCAGCCAGCGCGTAGGACGGACCGGGCAGGTGGTGCACCTCGTCGAACACCACCAGGCCGAACCGGTTGCCGTACCGCTCCGCGAGCAGCCAGGCAGAGTCGTACGTCGACACCGTGATCTCGTGGACCTCGTGCCGTCCACCCCCCAGGACACCGACGGGCTCGCCGAAGGCCCGCACGAGCGCGGTGTGCCATTGCGCGACCAGCTCGAGCGTGGGCGCCACCACGAGCGTGGACCGGTCCGACCGGGAGATGCACAGCTCGGCGACGAAGGTCTTGCCAGCGCCGGTCGGCAACACCACCACCCCGCGGCGCCCGGCCTCCACCCACCGGTCCACCGCGCGGACCTGGTACTCCCGGGGTCGGCGGGTGCCCGCGTAGGGTCGACCCAGGGGGCCATACGCGCGCGCGAGGTCGGTCCACGGCGCCCCGCGCCGGTGCAACACCCACACCACGTCGTGGTACGCGCTCGCCGGCGCGCGCCAGGATCGGACCCGCGTGTCCCAGGTGAAGGCCGCAGGCACCTCGGCCTCCGGGAGGCCTTCCAGCAACAGGGTGCCCCGGTCGAAGCGCAACGTGGGCTGGGAGGAGACGGGGGACATCGTGAACTTCCCGGTGACGCTGGGCTGGGGCCCTGCTATCGTGCCCCCTGGTCGGACCGGAACCCGATGCGGGTGCCCCGCCCGGAGAACGTGATGCTTCCTTGCTCATCCTGTGGCTCGTTCGTGCGCACCGGCGACGCCGCATGCCCCGCGTGTGGCACCTCCGTCCGCCGCGTCGCCCGGTCTTCGGTGGCGCTGCTGCTCGGCCTCTCCATGGCGTGTGTGGGTGACAAGACCACCGAGACCCACTCGGGGTCCACCACCACCCCGGAGCCCGACTACGGCGTGACGTTCACCGATACGGACACCGACACCGACACAGACACCGACACCGACACGGACACCGACACCGACACCGACCCGCACTCCGGGACGACCGCGGCGCACAGCGGGACCACCTCCACCCACACGGGCTCGACGTCCGGCGTGGACTACGGCGTCCCCCCCTCCACCAACTGAGCCCGCCGCCCGCGACCGAGGTTCGAGATGGAAGAAGCAGCGCCCCGCCGCACGCGGCCGAAGTACCCCGTTCGCGCCGTCGACCCCGAGAAAGACCTCGGAAAGCCGATCTACGCGGTCTGGGAGATCACGCTGCGGTGTGACCACGCCTGTGAACATTGCGGGTCGCGCGCGGTCAAGGCTCGCCCCGACGAGCTCTCCACCGAGGAGATGTTCGACATCGCCGACCGGCTCGTGAAGATGGGGAGCCGCGAGGTCACGCTCATCGGTGGGGAGGCGTACCTGCGCCCCGACTGCCCGGACCTCGTCGAGCGCCTGGCGCGCCAGGGCGTGCGCGTCACGATGCAGACCGGTGGCCGCGGCCTCACGAAGGAGCGGTGCCGCGTCCTCAAGGAGGCCGGTATCGCCGCGATCGGCGTGTCGATCGACGGGCCGCCCGAGATCCACGACATGCTCCGCGCGAGCAAGGGGAGCCACGCGTCCGCCCTGCAGGCCCTCGACAACTGCCGGGAGTTCGGCATCGTCACCAGCTCGAACATGCAGGTGAACCGCCTGTCCTGGCACTTCCTCCGCCAGACGTTCGAGCAGGTGAAGGAGCACGGCATCCGCGCCTGGCGCTGCCAGCTCACGGTGCCGATGGGGCGCGCCGCCGACCGGCCGGAGTGGCTGCTCGAGCCGTGGCGCATCCTCGACGTGATCGACGAGCTCGCTGCCATCAAGACCCGCGAAGCGGAGGCCACGCGCGCTGCCGGCAAGCCGATCGAGCAGATGGTGAACGTCTCGCTCGGAAACAACCTCGGCTACTTCGGCCCCCACGAGGAGCTGCTGCGCAGCCTCCCCGGGCTCGGGTCCCAATACTGGTCGGGCTGTGCCGCTGGCAAGTACACGATCGGCATCGAGTCCGACGGCCGCGTCAAGGCGTGCCCGTCGCTGCCCACGCACCCGTACACCGGGGGGAACCTCCGCGACATCCCGCTCGAGCAGATCTGGGAGACGCCGGAGCTGCGCTTCGCCCGCGACCGCACGAGCGACGAGCTCTGGGGCTTCTGCAAAGGGTGCTACTACGCTGACGTGTGTATGGCCGGGTGCTCCTGGACGAGCCACGTGACGCTCGGCAAGCGCGGGAACATGCCGTGGTGCTACCACCGCGCCTCCACCCTCAAGAAGTCCGGGCTCCGCGAGCGCATCCGCAAGGTCGTCGACGCCGCCGGCATCCCCTACGACTACGGGAAGTTCGAGCTGGTCGTCGAGCCCTGGGAGGACGAGGTCCCGCTCGCGGTCCCTTCGGCCGCGAAGTAGCGCGTGGGCTTTCCGGGCCCTGCGGCCGCGTACCACAGCGCGGACGACTGGCGCGCCCGCCTCGACGCCGCCGCCGGTGAACAGCACGGGCGGGGCGTGATCGTGGAGACGATCGGCTACAGCGTGCAGCGCAGGCCGATCGTCGCGTACCACGTCCCCGCGGTGGGTGAGGAGCGCCACCGCGTGCTCGTCGTGGCGGGCCTGCACGCGCTGGAGTGGATCGGGGTGGAGACCGCCGGACAGCTCCTGCTCGACCTCCTCGTGGCGCCCGAGCCCCACACGAGCGTCACCGTGGTGCCGGTCGTGAACGTCGACGGGCGGTGGGCCGCGGAGTCCACGGTGTGGGAGGGGGCCACGACGTACCATCGTGCCAACGCCGCAGGCATCGATCTGAACCGCGACTTCGCCGTGAACCACCGGCCGGTCGGGCTGTGGTCGAAGGTGCTCCCCGGCTACGCGGCGTCGAGCCCGCGCGCGATGTCCCAGCCCGAGACCCGCGCCCTCGATCGGCTGGTCCAGCGCGAACGGTACGACCGGGCAGCGTCGCTGCATGCCTTCGGTGGGTACGTCTACTGGCCCTGGACCGGCCGATGGAGCCGTCCGGACGACTGGGAGCAGCTGGCCACCCTCGGGCGCGCCATGGAGGCCGCAGAGGGCCGGCACGCCTACCGCTCCCGGCAGCTCTCTCGCTGGGGCTTCTTCTTTCGCGCCCACGGCTCCGAGATCGACCACCTCTACGGCCGGTACGGTGTCGACGCGTTCCTGGTGGAGCTCACCCGCTCCGGGATCGACCCCCTCCACCTGCGGAAGACGACCCGCAATCCGTTTCATTGGTACAACCCGGCGGATCCGCGCCCGCACGTGGAGCGTGGCGTCGCGGCTCTCCGCGCCTTGTGCAACACGGAGCCTTGACTCGGGGGAGCCGCGTGCTTACCGACGCCCGCGATCGGAGGCGAGATGATCCAGGTGCGGAACCTGACCCGGTACTACGGGGAGTTCGCCGCGCTGCAGGAAGTGTCCTTCGACCTGAAGGTGGGCGAGATCGTCGGGCTGCTGGGCCTCAACGGGGCCGGCAAGTCCACCACGCTGAAGGTCCTCGCGGGTCTGCTGGCCCCGAGCCTCGGCACGGTCACCATCGACGGGAAGGACCTGCACCAGAACCCCGACGTGCGGGCGAAGATCGGGTACCTGCCCGAAGACCCGCCGTTGTACACCGAGATGACGGTCACGGCGTTCCTGCGCCACATCGGGCGCCTCAAGGGCATGTCCGGCGACCGCATCGAGGCCCGCCTGCCCGAGGTGATCCGGCTCTGTGACCTCGGAGGCCGCGAGCACCAGGTCATCGAGACCCTCTCGCACGGGTACCGCAAGCGGGTGGGCATCGCGCAGGCCATCATCCACGACCCGGCCCTCGTCATCCTCGACGAGCCCATCAGCGGCCTCGACCCCGCGCAGATCGTCGAGATGCGCAAGGTGGTCCGCGGGCTCGGCCAGAAACACGCGCTGATCGTGTCGAGCCACATCCTCAGCGAGGTGTCGGCCACCTGCGACCGCATCCTGGTGATCGGGCGCGGCAGGCTGGTAGCCGAGGGCACCGAGGCCGAGCTCACCGCCCACGGGACGGGCGGCGCGCGTCTGCGGCTCACGGTCCGCGGGGACGGCGCGCGGTTCGAGGCCTGGCTCAAGGCGCACCGCCACGTGTCGGCGGTCTCGTTGTTCCCGGCGGTCGCCGCCGGCCTCGTCACCTGCGAGGTCACCCTCCCGGCCGACACCCGCGAGGAGCTCCTCGGTGAGGTCGTCGCCGCGGGCTTCGGCCTCCGACTCGTCGAGCAGGCCAGCGACGAGCTCGAGCAGATCTTCCTCGGCCTCACCCGGCAGACCAACCGATGAATGCCCTGAACATCGCGAGGCGCGATCTCGCCTCCTACCTGTACGGCTACTCGGCGTGGCTCATCATCGCAGCGCTGTTGCTCTGCAACGGGCTGTTCTTCCATGCCTTCGCCCTCGGCTCCGACAAGGCGCTCCTGTCGCACGAGGTCCTGCACGACTTCCTGTACCTGACGTGGGGCTTCTCGGTGGCGACTGCGGTGCTGCTCACCATGCGCAGCCTCGCCGACGAGTACGCCCTCGGGACCGAGGTGCTGTTGCGCACCTCCATCGTGTCGGACGGCCAGATCGTGGTGGGCAAGTGGCTCGCGGCGATGGGCATGGTCACGCTGTACACGGCGCTCACCGCCCACATGCCGCTGCTCATCTACGTACACGGCAAGGTGTCCCCCGCACACGTCCTCGTCGGCTACCTGGGCGTGCTGCTCGGCGGCGGCGTGGCTGCGTCGGTCGGCGTGTTCTGCAGCGCGCTGTTCCGCAACCAGCTCGCGGCCGGGATCATCGGCGGCATCGTCGCCATCTACATGTCCGTGATGGCCTGGATCATCGGCGCGAACCTCGACCCGCCGTTCTCCGAGATCGTGTCGTACACCGCGCTGTTCAACGAGCACTTCGTACCCTTCCTCGAAGGTCGGGTCGCCACCGGGGCCGTCGTGTACCACCTGTCCGTGACCGCCCTGTTCCTGTTCCTGTCGACCCAGATCCTCCACGGGCGTCGGTGGGAGTGAACCATGCTGACCTCCATCCCGCTGATCCTGCTCGTCCTCGTCGTCCTCGGTGTCTACGGCTTCGTCGCGCGCGACGTGGCCCGCAACCGGGCCGGCTCCGCTGCTGCGTTGCTCGTGGCGCTCCTGGTGCTCGCCGTCGGTGAGCGCGTGTTCGGCGATGGCCCCACTCGGCTCTACGTCTCCGGGCTCGGGCTCGTCCTGCTGCTGGTGGCCGTGGCCCTCCGCGCCTGGGCCTGGGTCGGCTCCGAAGGCGCCCGCAAGGAGACCCACCAGAAGGCCCTGGTCTGGACCCTCGTCGCGGTGGCGTCCCTCCTGCTGTACGCCGCCACGCTCGAGTCGGTCACCGGGCGTCTCGGCCTCGACGAAGCCGGCCTCGGCCGCTGGAACGGCTCGCTGCGCAGCCTGTTCCCCATCGTCACGCTGCTGGGGTTGTTCCCGGTGTTCCTGCTGGATCGCCTGCTGGCCGTCCACCCGAAGGTGCTTCCCGCCGGAGCCGCGCGCTCCATCCAGCTCCAGGGCGTGGCCGGCGCGCTGGCCGTGGCCCTCGTAGTCCCCCTCAACTACGTAGCGAAGCAGCGCGAGCAGGTGTGGGACACGTCGTACTTCCGGACGACCGCGGTCGGTGAGTCCACGATCGCCCTCGTCAACGCCGCGCCCGAGCCGATCGAGGCCGTACTGTTCTTCCCGCCCGGCAACGAGACCGCCCGCGAGGTGGAGACCTACTTCCGCGACCTCGAGCGCCAGGGCGGCGGCCACCTGACCGTCACCCGCGTGGACCAGGCGGTGGACCCCGCGCGCGCCGAGGCCCTCAAGGTGCGCGAGAACGGCAACGTCGTGCTCGTCCGCGGCGAGAACAACCAGAAGTTCAAGATCGAGCTCGACTTCGACAAGGCCAAGAAGAACCTCAAGGAGTTCGACTCCCTCGTCCAGAAGAACCTCATGAAGCTCACCCGCGACCAGCGGACCGTGTACTTCCTGCAGGGCCACGGCGAGGCCAACTGGCGCGAGAGCGAGGACCCCTTCCGCCGGGTCGCGACCTTCAAGAAGGAAGTCCTCGAGGTCAGCAACTTCAAGGTCAAGACCTGGGGCCTGTCCGACGGCTCGTCGCTGCGCATGCCGGACGACGCCGACGTGGTGGTCATCGCGGCCCCCACGAAGCCCATCTCCCCCGAGGAGGTGGACGCCATCACGACGTACTGGCAGGGCGGCGGCTCGCTCCTCATCCTCGTGGACCCCACGTCGGACCCGATGGTCGAAGTGCTCTCCACGCTCGGCGTCGAGGCGGGCAGCGCGCCCCTGGCGCACCTCGAGTTCTACGCCATGTCGAAGAAGACGGGCGGAGGCCCCGCAGACCGCGTGAACCTCGTCACGAACAAGTTCGGGAGCCACGCCTCGGTCAAGACCCTGTCCCGCAACGCGGCCGCGGCCCAGATGGCGTTCCCGATGTCGGTCGCCGTGAAGCGCAACGCGGAAGCCGCGACGAAGGACAAGCTCACGACCCTCATCCGCACGCTGCCCATGACGTTCCAGGACGCGAACCGCAACTTCGACGCCGACCCCGACGAGGCGAAGAACACGTACGAGCTCGCGACCGCCGTCGAACACGACACCGCGGGCGGAACGCAGGCCCGGGCCATCGTCGTGGGCTCGGTGGGCTTCATGGCGGACGTGGCCATGCGACCGGCCAACGCGCAGTTCGGGTACGACGCCATCCGGTGGCTCACCCGCGACGAAGACGTGGCGGGCGCCATCGAGTCCGAGGAGGACGTGGCCGTCGTCCACAGCCGCGAGGAGGACTGGTACTGGTTCCTCACGGCGATGTTCGCGATGCCCACGCTCGTGATCGCGGCCGGCACGCTCGTCGTCCGCAGCAGGAGGGTCCGGTGAGAAACGTCGCAGTCCTCTCGGTGTCGCTCGTGGTGGCCCTGACGGCGGCCTACCTCACCTGGACCCGGGACGAGGAGGAGCCGTCGGACGAGGCCGTCGCGATCTACGACGCGCGCGCGGCCGACATCACCAAGGTGAAGTGGAAGAGCGAGACCCTCGACGTCACCATCGAGAAGCGCAAGGACGCCCGCGGCGAGTACTTCTGGGTGGACAGCACCGAGACGAAGATCAAGAAGGCGAAGCCGCCGAACGACCCCCACGACCCCGACCCCGAGAAGGGCGAGAAGGCCAAAGGC
>JBIKWC010000179.1:0-15102 GCA_044356535.1 Myxococcota bacterium | reverse complement strand
GGCGACCTCACCGCCATCGAGGTGGAGGGGGTCGTGCTCCGGCCGTACTACGACCCGTGCCCGTTCGGCGGCACCGAGGGCGTCGAGGACCTGCTCGACGTCCTCCTGGGTGATGGGCTGTTGGCGTCGTTCTGAGGCGGGGTCAGCCCCGGACGATGCCGCCGACGATCACCGCCAGGATCTCGGCCACCAGCGCGTCCGGATCGAGCTGTTCGCGGAACAGCGAGGCCTGCATCACGGGCTCCTTGAGCAGGCCCAGCACGCACCGCGCGCGGAGCTTCACGTCGCCGGGGCGCACCACGCCGAGCGCCTGACCCGTGAGCAACGCGGCCTCGATGCGCTGCAGCGCGCCGCCGTAGAACGACCGCAGCGCCTCGTCGCCCTCGTCGTCCAGGCCCTGGGCCTCCGCGAACAACACGCGGCACACGTCCTCGGTGGTGATGGCCCGCACGAGCCGATCGACGTTCGCGCGGATCTGGGGCGGGATCTCCTGGCCCACGTCGATCGCGTGCACGACGCCGACGACCTCGGCCATCACCAGCGCGAGGACCGCCTGGAACACTTCGCGCTTGCCGTCGAAGTACCGGTAGAACGTGCCGCGAGCGACCCCGAGCTCGTCGCAGATGTCTGCGACCCCGGCGCGCTGGTAGCCGCGGCGCGCGAACACCGCGCGGGCCGACTGCAGGATGGCTGCACGCCGATCCTCGGGAGACATGGCGGGGGCGCGACCCATCAGACCCGTCCCATCAAACGTCGAGCGCTTCGGCGTCGACGTGCGCGGAGCGGTCCATGATGAACCGGTAGCGGGGCGCCGGGTCCTTGCCCATCAGGTCCACGACGGTGTTGTGCGTCAGCACCGGGTCGGCGAGGGTGACCTGGACGAGGCGCCGGGAGGTGGGGTCGAGGGTGGTCTCGAAGAGGGTCTTCGGCGGCATCTCGCCGAGGCCCTTGAACCGCGTGATCTCGGGTCGGGCGCGCGCGGGCAACCGGGCGAGGATGCGGTCGCGATCGGCGTCGTCGAGGGCCCAATGGGTCTGTTTGCCCACGTTGATGCGGTACAGCGGAGGCAGCGCCAGGTACACGTGCCCGCCCTCGATGAGCTGGACCATGAACCGGTAGAAGAAGGTGAGGAGCAACGTCGCGATGTGGTGGCCGTCGCTGTCCGCGTCCATCAGCAGGATCACGCGGTCGTAGCGCAGTCGGTCCACCCGGAAGTCGCCGCCGATGCCGCACCCGAGCGCGAGGACCACGTTGTTCAGCTCCTCGTTCTCGAGGACCTTCTTGAGCGTGGCCTGCTCTGCGTTCAACACCTTGCCGCGCAGCGGGAGCACGGCCTGCGTGCGCCGGTCGCGGGCCTGTTTGGCCGAGCCACCGGCCGAGTCGCCCTCGACCAGGAACAGCTCCGAGTCCTCGGGGTTGGAGGACGAGCAGTCCGCGAGCTTCCCGGGCAGGCTCATCCGGCCGCTGGTGGCCGACTTCCGACGCACCGTGTTCTCGGCTTCGCGCGAGGCGATGCGGGCCCGCGCCGCCTGCGTCGCCCGCGCGAGGATGGTCTCGCCGACCGAGCGGTTCTCGTGGAGCCACTGCTCGAAGATGGGCCGCAGGCCTGCGTCGACGGCGCCCTTCACCTCGGGGTTGTTGAGGCGCCCCTTCGTCTGGCCCTGGAACTGGGGCTCGCGGACGCGGACGGAGAGCACGCCGTACACGCCTTCGCGCAGATCCTCGGCCGTCAGCACGAGCCCGCGCGGCTGCAGGGAATGGGCCTCCATGAACGCACGCAGCGCCTTGCCGAGCGCGTCCCGCCAGCCCTGCTCGTGGGTGCCACCGTCCTCGGTCGGGATGCCGTTCACGTACGACAACAGGCGTTCGCGCGGGGCGTCGGTCCACCCCACGGCGAGCCCGATCTCCACGCCCTCGGAGGTCCGCGACACAGTGAACGGCAGCTCGACCACCCGCCGCACCTGGGCCCGCTCGATCACCGCGCCGAGGTAGTCGGAGAGGCCGCCTTCGTGGCGCCACTCGCGCGTCGTGCCCGCCACCTGGTTGCGGAAGGTGACCTTGAGGCCCTGGTGGAGGAACGCCTTGATCTCGAGCCGCTGCGCGATGCGCTCGGCGTCGAGCACCACCTCGTCGAAGATGGTGGGGTCCGGTGTGAACGTGACCCGGGTACCCGTGCCGCGCGCGGGTCCGATCGCCTTCACCGGTTCGCGGGGTCGCCCGCGACGGAACTCCTGGACCCACTCCTGGCCATCGCGCCGGATGCGGGCCTCGAGGCGCTCGGAGAGCGCGTTGACTGCGGAGGCGCCTACGCCGTGCAACCCGCCCGAGGCCTCGTACGAACCACCGCCGAACTTGGCGCCCGCGTGCAGCACCGTGAACACGATCTCGAGCGCCGACCGCCCCTGCGTGGGGTGCAGGTCGACGGGGATGCCACGGCCGTTGTCGTCGACCGTGCAGGTGGAGCCGTCGGGGTGCAGCGTCACCACGATGGCGGTGGCGTGGCCGTTCTGCGCCTCGTCGCACGCGTTGTCGACGATCTCCCACAACAGGTGATGCAGGCCGTCGGACCCGGTGCCCCCGATGTACATCCCGGGGCGCTTGCGGACCGCCTCGATGCCTTCGAGGACGCTGATGCTCGACGCGTTGTACTCGGACATGGTGCCTGAAGTCGACCCTGCGCCAGGAGGTGCGGTGGTCAGCGGGAAGGGGAGTAGAGCTGCGGGAGCGTGCAGAACACATGGAAGTAGGCCGGCATCAGCACGGCTTCGTCGGTGCAACCGTCCACCGCGACCGCGCCGTGCGTGGTGCAGGTCAGGGTGTCGAACTGGAGCGAGCGCGTCTCGAACAGCTTCGCGCCGCCGTACGGAGGAGCGGCGTCGTCGATGAGCACGGGCGCCTCGGTGACGCCGAAGCTCGCGAGCACGGGCTCGAAGCGGTTGACCGGGAACGCCTGCGGATCCCAGTGGCTGTACACCGTGAAGATGCGATCGACCGGCGTGACGGCGGGACGCCCCCACCACGGATCGAAGTCCGGGACCCCACCGACCATCTTGTAGATGTCGAGGCCGGGGGCGAGCAGGAACTCGCCTGCCAGCGGCTGGTCCTTGCCGAGGTACGCCGCCATCGTGGCCCCCTCCGACCAGCCCATGACGATCACGCGGTTCCATTGGACCTCGTCGCCCACGAGGTACTCGTCCCAGCCTTCGTTCGGGTGCTCCGCAGCCAGCCAGCGCAGCAGGGTGACCAGCCGGCCCACGACCGAGTCGTTCGGTGCTACGTCGACGACGGTGGACACGTCTTCGCCGTACAGGCGCTCGCGGTGGACCCGGTCGAAGCAGTCCCGATCGTCCTCGACGTTGCAGCTGTTGTCGGTGACGCCGTCGTTCGGCCAGCCGAGGGAGATGAGCCGGTACCCGGCGTAGGCGCTCCACTGCTGTACCTCGTCCGTCAAGTTCCCCGGGCCGGGCGGCAGGTACAACATCAGCTCGGGGCGGTGGCCCCAGTCCATGCGCGACCAGGTGACGTTGTGGAGGCGCTCGCCGTCCTCCAGGGTGTCGAACTCCTTGATCCCGTCCCGGCACAGCGACACGGTGGGGTCGAGGAAGCAGGGGTTGATGTCGTCGCGGCGCCGCCGGAACTCCTCGAAGCCGGCGGGGTCGGGACAGAACCCGCAGGACCAGCGGTCGACCGAGTCGTCCTCCCGATCGACGAGCCCGTCGCAGTCGTCGTCGACGCCGTTGCAGACCTCGCGCATGCCCTCGGCGACCTCGGGGTTCGCGTCGTCGCAATCGCCGTCGCAGGGCGTGGAGCCGTCGCCGTCTCCGTCGACGAGGTTGTCGTCGAGCCTGCCATCGCAGTCGTCGTCGTCGCTGCCCCAGCACACGTGCGGCGCCCCGGGCCAGACCACCACGCGGGCGTCGTCGCAGTCGTCTCCCAGCGCCGACCACCCTTCCGGCTGCTCACAGGCCTCGAGGGTCACGTCGGAGGTGCCGAAGCCGTCGCCGTCCTGGTCGCGGTACCAGCGGACGAGCGCACACGACCCGTCCGTCGAGGTCGGCGACGAGGTGGTGCCATCACACCCGAGGAGGAGCAAGGCGGGGATCATCCGGGCGAGTGTAGCGCGCCGGAGGGGGCGGCGGCGGTTCACTCTTCGGCCTCCGATGGGCCCCGTTCCGCGTCGGACAGGTCGGCCTCCTGGACCACGGGAGCGCCGTCGCGCGCCGCCGCGCTCCGCGGTTCGGGACGTGGCTCGTCGCCGGTCCAGATCGTCGGCCCGCGGCGCCAGGTCTCGATGGACCCGCGCACCAGTACCACCTTGCCGCGGGATCCCCGGGGAGAGAGCCCGAACTTCCGCTCGCGGACCTCGAGCTCGCGGCCGAACGAGGTCACGACGACGGGACCCTCCATCGGGGTCGAGGCCAGCTCGAAACACACGAGCTCGTCCTCGGGCTTGAGCTTGATCCCGGCCACGCCTTTCCCAGCGGCGCGCAGGACGGTGACGTCTGCCGCAGGGAACACGGACGCCCTGCCTCCGCGGGAGGCCACACACACCCGGTCGTGTTCGGTGCGCATGGGCCAGACCCCGAACACCGCGTCGCCGTCGTCGAGTCGCGCGTACCTTCGACCCGCGCGGGTCGACAGCTCCTCGTGGGGGCGGGTGGCGAACCGGAGCACGCGGCCACGCAGGGTCATCGCCACGGCCCACGGCGGCGGCGGCTCGTCCGACGCGATCGGCAGCGACTCCTGCACGAGCGGTCGGTGGCGCGCATCGTGGCTGACCACGCCGACGACCCGCTCGCCGTCGCCGAACGCGAAGTGGGCCTGGAGCGGGGCGCCGTACCCGGTCGTCGCCTCGATGTCGCCGGTGCGCAGGGCGTACGCGCTTCCGTGGCTCGTGAAGAACGTGAGCGTCGAGCGGGTGTGGGCCTTCACCAGCCAGCCGACCTCGTCTCCGTCGCGCACGCGGACCTTGCCGAGCTCCGAGAACGACGACTGGCGCTTCACCCACCCTTCGCGGGTGACCACCACGAAGGTGTCCTCCTTCACGATGTAGGCGTCCTCGTCGTAGGACACGTCGATCTTCGGCACGCCGACCCGGGTGCGCCGGTCGGCCGCGTGGGCCTTGCGCACCTCGAGGAGCTCCTTGCGGACCTCGCCCCACAGCCGCTTGTCGGAGGACAGGATGCGCTCGATCCGCGCGACCTCCTGCCGGTGCTCGGCGAGCTCTTCGCGGATCGCGAGGATCTCGATCTTCGCGAGCTTGTAGAGCCGCAGCTCGAGGATCGCGTCCGCTTGCAGGTCGCTGAGGTCGAACCGCGCGATGAGCTTCTCGGCGGCGTCGGTCTTGCCCTCGGACCCCCGGATGAGGGCGATGGCCTCGTCGAGGGCGTCGAAGATGCGCTCGAACCCCTCGAGGAGGTGGATGCGCTGCTGCAGCTCGGCGAGATCGAACTGGTACCGGCGTCGGACCGTCTCGAAGCGGAAGTCCAGCCAGTGCAGCAGGATCGAGCGGAGGTCGAGCCGGGCGGGGGTGGGCACCCCGGGGCTCCCGTCCTCGAGGCGCGTGGGGACGAGCGCGGTCAGGTTCACGGGCCAGGTGGACTGGAGCTGGGTGTGCTTGAACAGGTAGGCCATCACCTGCTCGACGGAGGCGTCCTGCTTGAGCTCGAGCACGATGCGGACCACGTCCGTCGACTCGTCGCGCACGTCCACGACCTGCGGCAGCTTCTTGAGGCGGACGTGTTCTCCCATCTCCTCGACGATGCGGGACTTGTTGGTGCCGTACGGGATGGAGGTGACGACGAGCTGCTTCTTGCGGCCCTCCTTGTCGGTCTCGAAGGTGCCCCGCACCTTCAGCGTGCCCTGGCCGGTCTCGTAGACGGCGCGCAGCTCGGCTTCGGTGGCGAGCAGGTGGCCCCCCGTGGGGAAGTCCGGCCCGTGGATCCACCGGAGCAGCGCGTGCACCGGGAGCTCCCGGTCGTCGATGAGGGCCACGGACGCGTCGATGATCTCGGCGAGGTTGTGCGGCGGGACCCGGGTGGCCATCCCGACGGCGATCCCTTCGCAGCCGTTCACGAGGAGCTGCGGGAACTGGGCGGGCAACACGATCGGCTCGACCCGCTGGCCGTCGTAGTTGGGGCGGTAGTCGACGGTGCGCTTCTTGATCTCGGTGAGGAGCTCGAGCGCCATCGGGCGCAGCTTGCACTCGGTGTACCGGTGCGCAGCCGGAGGATCGCCGTCGAGCGAGCCGAAGTTCCCCTGGCCGTCGATCAGCGGCGCGAGAAGCGAGAAGTCCTGGGCCATGCGGACCAGGGCCTCGTAGATCGAGCTGTCGCCGTGGGGGTGGTACTTCCCCATCACCTCGCCGACGACCGCAGCGCACTTGCTGTAGCGCCCGTTCGGCACGAGGTTCATGTCCACGTACATCGTGTACAGGATCCGCCGCTGGACGGGCTTGAGCCCGTCGCGCACGTCCGGGAGCGCACGCGACGTGATGACGGACAACGCGTAGCTGAGGTACCGCTCGGCGGTGGCCTCGTGCAGCGGCACCTGCTCGACGGGCGTGGCCATGGGGGGCTCCGGGTCGGCTGGCCTAACGCGACTTGCGTCGGCCCTCGGGCGCTGGTGGGCGCGGTGGCTTGAACTCCTCGGGCACCGGGGCGACGCCCAGGACGGTGTCGTACATTCCGAGGACCGTGGCGACGGTCACGGACCCGGTCGCATTGACGGGCAGCGCGAAACAGGCGACCGCGATCGCCACCCCATGGGTCCACCGGCTCGCGAACCGGGTGAGGAACACGCGCACGCCCACGACGAGGCCCGCCATCGCGAACGCGCCGAAGGTGAGCGACCAGGCGTTCGGAGACAGCGGATCGATCGCCAGGAACACGATCGCCGGCAACAGCGAGGTCCCCGCGAGGATGTTGCCCACCGACCGCACGCCTTCGTGCGCCTCGGGGTTCGTGACCTCGCCGCGGTCGAGGCCACGCAGCAGGCGGAACCCCCACACGATCGACAGGCCGATGTGCCACAGCGCGAGCGGGTACGCCAGCGGCAGCGACCACTGGAACGACCCCGTGACGAACAGGGCCACCGCCGCCAGGCCCCAGGCCGCGATCGGGTACAGGTACAGGTTCAGCGTGCGGTCTGGGAGCGCGCGCTCGTCGGAGATCGGGTCCATCGGGGCACCATTCTACCGCGGATGCCCGCCGAGCGGTTCCGGGGGGAGCACACAGGTCACCCTCAACCAGGGTGGGGCGCTGCCGAAGGTGAGTCAGGAGGTCGGACGTGACCTCCCCTGGAGCCCGGCACTGCCGGGTCCTCCGTACCTTCGGGAGCCCGAGCATGTCCCGCTCGAGGATGCCCGCCCGCGAACCCAACCCACAGGCGAGGACGAACGAATGCCGCTCACCGTCAACACCAACATGCCCTCCACGAACGCCCTCAACAAGCTGTCGACCAACAACATCAAGCTCAACAAGGTGTTCGAGCGCGTCTCCTCCGGGTTGCGCATCAACAACGCCGCTGACGACGCCGCCGGCCTCGGCATGGCGGAGAACCTCGACGCCTCCGCCCGCGGCCTCCGCCAGGCCATGCGGAACGCCAACGACGGCATGTCCGTGATCGAGGTCGCCGAAGGCGCCGCCAACGAGGTCGCCAACATCGTCAAGCGCATGCGCGAGCTCGCGGTGCAGGGCTCGTCCGAGACCCTCGGCAACCAGGAGCGCGGCTACCTCCAGACGGAGTTCGTCG
Source organism: Myxococcota bacterium (assembly GCA_044356535.1). Classification (GTDB taxonomy): domain Bacteria; phylum Myxococcota_A; class UBA796; order UBA796; genus JACKER01. The sequence continues at coordinate 7,350 of JBIKWC010000179.1, read as the reverse complement.
AGCTGACGAACGAGGTCGAGCGCATCTCGGCCATCACCGAGTTCAACGGCGTCCAGCTCGCCAACGCCACGCAGACCCAGATCGACGTGCAGGTCGGCATCAACAACACCGCGGCCGACCGCATCACCATCAACATGGCCGACCTCCGCACGACCGTGTTGACCATCGACGCGACCTCGGTGGACCTGTCCACGGTCGGTGGCGCGCAGGCGGCGCTCGCGAACTTCGACTTCGCGCTCGACACCGTGAACAGCTACCGCTCCGTCCTGGGCGCCGGCCAGAACCGCCTCGAGTCCTCGATCCGCAACCTCTCCACCTACACCGAGAACATCGTGGGCGCCGAGTCCCGGATTCGCGACGCCGACTACGCGTACGAGACCTCGGAGATGTCCAAGCTCCAGATCCTGCAGCAGGCGGGCGTCGCGGTGCTCGGTCAGGCCAACCAGCTCAACCAGAGCGCGCTGCGGCTCATCGGCGGCTGATCAGGCCGGGATGGCTTCCTTCGGGAGGCGGACGAGCTTGTTCTGGCGATCGACGGCCACCAGATGGATGTCGATCTCCACGAGCGGGCTCGTCCCTCCCTTCCGGAACACCGGCTGGCGGAACAGCAGCCGGAAGTCCGACTCCTTCTTCACCGTGGTCCGGACCTCGAGCTCGTCGCCGAACCGGGCGCCTTCTTTGAACGTCATCTCGGCGCGGTACACCACGAAGCCCATCCCGTGCTCCTCGAGGAGTCGGACCAGGGTCTCTCGGCCGAGGGCGTGCTCGCGCGCGCGCTCCGCGTACTTCAGGTAGTTCGCGTGGTACACGAGCCCCGAGTGGTCGGTGTCCTCGTAGTACACGTTGACGGGATGGATCCACTCGGACACCGGTCCTCCAGGCGCGGGACCCCTAACGTTGCTAGGGTCTCGGCTCCGAACAGGGGAGGGGTCCATGGCGTCGTTCGCGGGTCGTACGTTCTTCGTGACCGGAGGCAGCCGCGGGATCGGGCGCGCCATCGCGTTGATGGCCGCGCGCGGCGGCGCCAACGTCGTGATCGCCGCGAAGACCGCCGAGCCGCACCCCCGGTTGTCCGGCACCATCCACACCGTCGCCGCCGAGATCGAAGCGGCGGGAGGCCACGCGCTGCCGCTCCAGCTGGATCTGCGCGACGAGGCCGCTCTGCAGGACGCCGTCGGGCTCGCAGCGGCGCGGTTCGGCGGCATCGACGTGTTGATCAACAACGCCTCCGCCATCCAGCTCACGCCCACCCTGCACACGCCGATGAAGCGGTTCGACCTGATGTTCGGGGTCAACGTGCGCGGTACGTTCGCGGCGTCCCAGGCCTGTCTCCCCCACCTGCTGAAGTCCCCGGTCGCGCACGTGGTCACCCTGTCGCCGCCCCTCGACCTCGATCCCACCTGGTTCGAGAACCACGTCGCGTACACGATGGCCAAGTACGGGATGTCGATGTGCACCCTGGGCATGGCGAAGGAGTTCGCGGGGAAGGTGGCCTTCAACTCCCTCTGGCCCCGCACGACCATCGCCACCGCTGCGGTCGACATGCTCGGCGGCGAGCTGCTGATGTCGCGCTCCCGGACCGACCAGATCATCGCCGACGCCGTGGCGTGGATCGTCCAGCAGCCGGTGACGACCTCCGGCAACTTCTACGTCGACGAAGACCTGCTCCGCAGCACCGGCGTCACGGACTTCTCGCAGTACGCGGTCGACCCCACGAAGGAGCTGGCGCCCGATTTGTTCGTGCGCTGACGCGCGGCGATCAACCGAGGGACCGGAACATGCCGCCGTCGCCCTGCTTCGCGAGGAGCTCGGCCAGCGCGCGCTCTGCCCGCACACAGGGGCCGATGGCGAACGGGGCCAGGACCAGCGCCAGCATCGCCGTGGGCGGGGCCACGAACATGTAGAGCGCGAAGCTCAGGTGCACCATCCAGTACCCGGCGAACGCCGTGGACATGACGCCGAGCAGCGGCGCCAGCGCGGTGCCCACCTTCGCGGCCCACGAGCGACCCTGCCAGAGCTGCGTGGCGACGAACATCGCCGACGCGCCGGAGAGCCCGATCGCCGTCGTGGCCCAGAACTCACCGGAGTCGAGCCACCAGTACGCGAAGAACTGCACCGCCAGCAGGAGGTGCGCGCCGCCCGCCAGGAACAACGCCACCGCCGCCACCACCGGAACCAGTCCGTAGTCCGTCTTCGCGCTCGCCATGTCGCCCTCCCTGGTGGATCTTTCACTCGTCTCCGCGGCCCGGTCCGGTATCAGCATGTTTCGGCGGCTCGATGCGCTGGCGGACCTCCCCCAGGAACGCCGCCAGCGCCAGCACGTCCTCCCGCGCGACGCCGGCGAACGCGCGATCCAGCAGCGCGTTCGACACGCGGATGAACGAGGGCAACCGCTCCCGCGTGCGCGCCGTCGGCACCAGGAGCCAGGCGCGGCTGTCGTCGGGGTCCCGCTCCCGCGCCACCCAGCCGCCCGCCTCCATCGCGCGGACGAAGCGGCCCACCGTCACCTCCGAGATCGACAGGGCCTCGGCCAGGCGCGCGGCGGTGAGGGGGGAGCGCGCGTTGACCAGCACCAGCAGCGCGTTCGCCTGGGCGGGGGTGATGTCGGTGAGGCCCTCGTCGCGCAGCAGACCCTCGACGAGGCGCTCGGACGCGTGGCGGACGCGGGCGAGGTCGACGAGCAGCTGGGTCTGGACCCGGCGGAGGGTGAGGTCTGGACGAGGCATTCGGAGGATCCTGTCGTTGCAGATCATGAGCATGCTCATTATGAGCTTGCTCACCATGACGCCAGTCCCGAGCCGGGACCACAGGAGCTCTCCATGGCCGACGCGTTCATCTACGACGCCCTGCGCACCCCGCGCGGCAAGGGCAAGGACAGCGGCGCCCTCTACGTGGTGCGCCCGATCGATCTCCTCACGGGCGTGCTCCAGGCGCTGCAGGCCCGCACCGGGTTCGCGCCGGCCGACGTGGAGGACACGGTGATCGGCTGCGTCACCCAGACGGGGGAGCAGGGGACGTGCATCGCGCGCATGGCGGCGCTGCAGGCGTGGGGCGGGATGGAGGGCCCGGGCGTCACCCTCAACCGCTTCTGCGGCTCCGGGCTCGAGGCCGTCAACCACGCGGCGGCGATGGTGGGCGCCGGGTTCCACGATCTCGTCGTGGCCGGAGGCGTCGAGAGCATGTCGCGGGTGCCCATGGGCAGCGACGGCGGCTCCATGTTCGACCCCGAGTTCCAGTGGAAGGTGGGTTCGGTGCCCCAGGGCATCTCGGCCGACCTCATCGCCACGCTCCGGGGCTACACCCGCGACCAGGTGGACGCGTTCGCCGTCGAGTCCCAGCGCCGCGCCGGCGTGGCCCTCGCGCGCGGGGCCTTCGCGAAGAGCCTCGTCCCCGTGAAGGACCGCAACGGGCTCACCGTGTTGGCCGCCGACGAGCTGCCGCGCCCGGACACCACGCTGCAGAGCCTGTCGCAGCTGCAGGCGGCCTTCCAGATGCTCGGGACCCAGTTCCAGATGGACGCGCTCGTCCGCAAGGCGTACCCCGAGGTCGACCGCGTCCGGCACGTGCACCACGCGGGCAACTCGTCGGGCATCGTGGACGGCGCCGCCGCCGTGCTCGTGGGCAGCAAGGCCGCCGGCGAGAAGCTCGGGCTGCGACCCCGCGCCCGCATCCGCAGCGTCGCGTTGTCGGTCAGCGAGCCGATCATCATGTTGTACGGGCCCATGCCCGCCAGCCGCCGCGCGCTCGCCAAGGCCGGCATGCAGGCCAGCGACATCGACCTGTACGAGGTGAACGAGGCGTTCGCCTGTGTCCCGATGGCGTTCATGGACGACCTCGGGGTCCCGCACGACAAGGTCAACGTGAACGGCGGCGCCATCGCGTTCGGGCACCCGCTCGGGGCCACGGGCGCGGTCATCCTGAACACGCTCCTCGACGAGCTCGAGGCGCGGGATCTGTCCACGGGCCTGGCCACGCTGTGTATCGGCGGCGGCATGGGCATCGCCACCATCCTCGAACGCGTCTGAAGGGAGCCACCATGTCCGACCACACCTTCCGGAACGACGCCTTCCAGGGCGCCTTCGACCCCACCGACGGCATCGCGGTCCTCACGTTCGCGATGGACAAGGTCAACCGCATCAACGAGTCGAGCCTGCGGGGCCTCCTCGCGGCGCTCGACTGGACGAAGGGCCTCCCCGGGCTCAAGGGCCTCGTCCTCACCTCCGGGCACAAGGACTTCTGCGTCGGCGCCGACCTCGAGATGGTCCAGGCCGAGCGCGACCCCGCCCGCATGCTCGAAGCCGTGCAGGTGTTCCACGCCCTGCACCGCCGCATGGAGACCGGCGTGCCCGTGGTCGCCGCGCTCTCCGGCTCGGCGCTGGGGGGTGGGTACGAGCTCGCGCTGGCCTGCCACCATCGCGTCGCCGTCGACGACCCCCGCGTCCAGTTCGGCCTCCCCGAGGTGATGCTCGGCCTGTTGCCCGGGGGCGGCGGCACGCAGCGCCTCCCGCGGATGCTCGGCCTGCAGAACGCGCTCGAGCTCCTCACGCAGGGCACGCTGCTCCGCCCCGACAAGGCGAAGGCGAAGGGGCTGGTGGACGCGCTCGTGCCCACCGCCGCCGACCTCCTCCCCGCGGCGAAGGCCTGGATCGCCGCCAACCCGAAGGTCAAGCAGCCGTGGGACAAAGGCGGCTTCGTGTGGCCGGGCGGCGTGCAGCCCGGCACCGCCGACGCCCGCAACCTGTTCCTCGCGGCCTCGGCCATGGCGTACAACAAGACCGCCGGCGCCTACCCCGCGGTCGAGGCCATCCTCTCCGCCGTGCAGGAGGGCTCCCTCCTCAAGCTCGAGCGCGCGCTCGAGGTCGAGGGCCGCTTCTTCGCCTCCCTCGTGGCGGGCGACACCAGCAAGGCCATGACCCGCACGTTGTTCTTCTTCAAGAACGCCGCGGACAAGCAGGAGGGCCTGCCCCGCGTCGACGACAGCGGGTTCCGCAAGGTCTCCATCCTGGGCGCCGGCATGATGGGCGCCGGGCTCGCGTTCGTGTGCGCCAGGGCCGGGATGTCCGTGGTCCTCAAGGACCTCCACGCCGACGCCGTGGAGAAGGGCCTCGCGCACGTCCGCGCCGAGGTCGCCGGGCTCAAGCACCTCGACGACGCCGGCCGCAAGGCCATCCTCGACCGCGTGGAGGGCACGATCGACGTCGCGCGCACCGCGGGCTCCGACCTCGTCATCGAGGCCGTCGTCGAGAACCTGAAGGTCAAGCACGCCGTCACGAAGGAGACCGAGCCGGGCCTCGCGCCGAACGCGGTGTGGGCATCCAACACGTCGGCCATCCCGATCACCGATCTGGCCGCAGCGAGCGCGCACCCCGACCGGTTCATCGGGCTGCACTTCTTCTCGCCGGTCGAGAAGATGCCGCTCCTCGAGATCATCTGCGGCAAAGGCACCTCCCAGGAGACCCTGGCGCGCTCGCTCGCGTTCGGCCGCGCCCTCAAGAAGACGTGTGTCGTGGTCAACGACGGGTACGGCTTCTACACGTCGCGCACGTTCTCGGCGTACATCGTGGAGGGCGCGCAGCTCGTCGCGGAGGGCCACGACCCGCGGCTGGTGGAGTGGGCGGCCCGCACGGCAGGCATGGTGGTGCCGCCGCTGCAGGTGTTCGACGAGGTCACGCTGCAGCTCGGCAAACACGCCATCACCCAGGGCGCGGAGTACCGCGGCAAGGAGCTCCTGGACTTCCCCGGCGTGAAGCTGGTGTTCGCCATGGCGGAGGCCGGTCGCCTGGGCAAGGCGCACGGCGCCGGGTTCTACGACTACGAGCAGGGCAAGCGGAAGGGGTTGTGGGCCGGGCTCTCGGGCCTGGTGTCCGCGAAGCCGGCCGAGACCGGGCTCGAGGTCGTGCGCCAGCGCCTGATGCTGGCCCAGGTGGCCGAGGTGGGCCGCTGCCTCGACGAAGGCATCTTGCGCGACCCGAAGGACGCGGAGGTGGGCGCGATCTTCGGCATCGGGTTCGCGCCGAACACGGGCGGACCGCTGTCGTACGCGGACACCTACGGCCTCGCGAACCTGGTCCGCGACCTCGACGCGCTGGCCGCGAACCACGGCGACCGCTACCGCCCGGCCGAGGCGTTCCGGAAGCTGGCGGCGGACGGGAAGTCGTTCTTCTCGTCGTGACCGCGGCCCTGGTACCGTTCCGTCCGGAGGGCGGATGGAGCGGAGCCAGGTGATCACCAACGCGGCAGAGGCCCCCGAAGAGGGGGGAGGGGAGGGGCCCTGGGGCTCGACGTGGCGCGTCCTGACGCCCCACATGCGGGCCCGTGGCGGCTCGCTGGGGGTCGCCCAGAACCGCCTCCAGCAGGGCCAGGTGGGGTGTCCGTTCCACCTGCACCACCGCGAGGACGAGGTGTTCTACGTGCTCTCCGGGCGCGGGGTCCTTCGCTACGGCGACGAGCGGTGGGAGGTCCGGGCCGGTGACTGCGTCTCGTGCCCCGCCGGCACCCGCCACGCCCACCAGCTCGCGAACCCGTACCCGGAGGACCTCGTGTACCTCGCGATCGGTCCCCACGACCCCCACGAGGTCTGCGAGTACCCGGACAACGGCAAGGTGCTGGTCCGCTCGCTGAAGTCCGTCGGGCGCCTCGCCGCCGCCGACTACATGGCCGGGGAGCCCGATCCGCCGCTGATCCTCACCGCCGGAGCGCCAGCGTCCAGCGATCCGCCGTCCGGCCCGTGACCCGCACGTGGACCCGGTCCCCCACGCGGTAGCGTACGTCCGGGCCCTCGCGCACCACGAGCCCGTCGGCCCGCAGCGCAGGGGTGTGCGCCAGGTAGACCTTCGCGTCGATCGGGGGGTCGTCGAGGGTCACGTGCACCCGGTCGCGCTGGAGGCCCATCACCACCGCGGTCCGCTCGGTGCCCGCCGCGAGGTCCGCGCCGAACAGCTGGTCGAGGACGTGTTCGTTGACCGCGCGATCAGCCTCGCGTTGCAGGCGGCGGTGCCTGGACCCGGCGGCGATCACGTCGGCCTGGAGGGCCGCGTCGACCCGCGGGGCGCCGGCCACCGCGGCGAGGAGCTCGGCGTGCAGGAACACGCCCACGATCTCGCGCATCGGGGCGGTGAACCGCGCGTACACCTCCGCGCCCACGCCAGCGTGGGGGCCCGGCGCCGACTGGTACACCGCGCCGCCACCCACCAGCATCGCGGCGCGGTGGAGCGCTGCGCCCACGGGGGTCTCCGGGAGCCGGGTGAGCCAGTCGGCGAGCGGTTCGTCGGCGCCCCACTGCAGCGCAACCGGGAGACCGTGCAGCGCGATCAGGTCGTCCGCGGTCCGGCGCAAGCCGGCCAGGGCCCA
>JBIKWC010000178.1:0-15113 GCA_044356535.1 Myxococcota bacterium | reverse complement strand
TCGCCAGGGCTTCGCCACGCGGCTCGACGATGCCGAGCGCGCGTGGCTCGACCTCGACACCGCAGCGTTCCGCGACCGGGTGAACGTGCTCACCGGGCTCGTGGTGCCGTGCCTCGGAGACCTGGTTCCGCCCGACCTCTCGGCGCGGTGGCACCGGGTGATGGCGCTGCACCTCGACACCCTGGGCGCCAGCGAAGGCGCAGACGGCTCCATCTCGGCGGCCCACACCCTCGATGCCGGACTCGTGTTCGACGACGCCTGGGTCGGCGAGGATCACCACCTGCGCGCCGCGTTCGCCTCGGCGCAGGCCGACGGCACCCGGCGGGTCCCGGAGCCCCGCAGCGGCACGCTCGCGTTCGACGGCACCCCCGGCCGGGATCGGCCAGCGAACCAACCCACGCTCGTCCAGGTGTTCGACGCCGCCGGCGTGGCTCGCACCACGGCGTACCTCGGCGCCCGGGACCCCCTGCCTGCGTACGAGGCGATCCCGAAGGTGCGCAACCGCCTGCTCGTGGGGACCGGCTTGTCGCTCCTCGCCACCGGCGTGACGCTGGGGCTCGCGTACTCGGCGCAAGGGGAGCTGTTCTCGCTCGCGGAGGACCAGCAGGTGCCAGGGCCCGAGCTCGAGGCGCAGCGCCGCCGTGCCGACGGCCTCGCCGCGGTGTCGTACGGGCTCGTGGGGCTCACGGCAGGGCTCGGGGGCGCCGCGCTGGCTGTGGGGCAGCGGTGACGACCGAGCTCGCCAGCGGGACGGTCATCGACAACCGCTACGTCGTCGAGGACAGACTCGGCTCCGGCGGGATGGCGGTGGTGTACCGGATCCGGCACCGCACGCTCGGCACGCCGATGGCGCTCAAGCTCCTCACCGTGAACCGGGGCTCCGTGAAGGATCGGCTGCTCCAGGAGGGCCGCGTCCAGGCCGCCCTGCGCCACCCGAACGTCGTGGCGGCGCTCGACACCGTGGAGCTCGGCGAGAAGATCGGTCTGGTGATGGAGTACGTGCGCGGGCCCACGCTGCACGCCCTCATCACCGAGCTGCAGCTCGACTGGCACCAGATCGACGACATCGCGCGCGGCATGTTCGACGGCATCGAGGCCGCACACGCTGCGGGGCTCGTTCACCGCGACCTGAAGCCCGACAACGTCCTCATCGAGATCGCCCCCGGCCGGCTGATCCCGAAGATCGCCGACTTCGGGCTCGTGAAGCTCCTCGACCTCGAGGAGGGGCAGTCGGTCGGCAGGACCCGGACCGGCACCACCTTCGGCACCCCCGAGTACATGGCGCCCGAGCAGATCTCCGACGTGAAGGGCGTCGACGCGCGGGCGGACGTGTTCTCCGTCGGGGTGATGTTGTTCGAGCTCGTCACCGGGCGCAAGCCGTTCGCGGACGAGGACCTGCTGGAGCTGTTCAATCGCATCTCCAAGGGCCAACGGGCGACGGTGCAGACGCTCCGCCCGGACGCCCCGGAGCGCATGGTGCGGGCGATCGACGCGGCCCTCGTCCCCGACCGGAACCAGCGCGCGCCGGACATCGCCACCGTGCGGAGCCTGTGGACCGAAGGCGCGGTGTTCCCCACGACGGTGCCGTGGTCTGCAGGCGCCATCGAGCAGGTGCGGCGCCTCGGACGCGGCGAAGACGGTGTGGAGACGCTGCGCCGCCTGCGGACCGAGGGCTCCGACGCGCCGCCGAGCGTCGCGGTCCAGGCACCGCGGACTGCGCCGAACGACCTCGGGGTCACGCCCAGTGTCCTGGCGGCGGAGCAGGCGCCCGCGCGCAGGCGGATGGCCATGGGGCTCGGCGTGATCGGCCTGTCGGGCCTGAGCCTCGGGGCTGGGGTCCTCGCGGTGGTCGGGATCCTCGGCTGGGTCGCGTGGAGCACGTGGTCCGCCCGCGAGGCGCCGATCGCGACGCCGATCTCGCCCGGGCCCACACCGGTCGCGGTGATCGCGCCCGTCCCTGCGCCGGAGGTGGTGCCCGCGTCACCGCCACCCACCCAGGTCGAGGCCCCGGTCCCTGCGGCGCCCGCGGGGCGTCCGACCCCACCACCGCCCCCCTTGCCCGAGGCGCCGGACAACGACGCGCCCCTGGTCGCCCTCGTCACTCCACCAGCTCCGGAACCCGCAGCCCCGCCGCCTCCCCAACCCCCGCCGACTGCCCGCGTGCGCGTCGAAGGCGCCCAGGGCATCACGATCGAGCTCCAGGCGGCGGACGGCGAGCCGGTGGATCCGGGACAGGTCGCCGCGGGAGACTATCGGTTGTTCGCGTTCTTCACGCCCGGCGTCCCGAAAGATCTGGGTCCGCTGAAGCTGGCCCCCGGCGCCCGCTTCGTGGTCCGTTGCAACCAGACGGCGCAGCGCTGCGCTGCCTCTCCGGAGTGAACATGCGTCCCCTCGTCGCGGCTTCGGTGTTCCTGGCCCTGGCGGGCTGCCCCACGGTGTCCCGGCAGGAGTGGGACTCCGTCCAGGATCAGGACGGCGACGGTGGTCTCGCGGTGCGCTTCGGCGGCCGCGACTGCGTCGACGACGACGACACGATCGCGGTGTGCGACGGCGACGGCGACGGCCACTACTCGCTCGAGGCGGGCGGCGACGACTGCGACGACGACGACAAGAACGTGGTACGGCGCACGTTCTTCCGGGACCTCGACGGGGACCGGTTCGGCGACCCGGACGCCCCGGTCGACGCGTGTGAAGCGGGCTCGTTGCTGGTCGCGGACGCCACGGACTGCGACGACACCCGCGCCGACGTCCGTCCTGGGGTCGAGGAGGAGTGCGACCTCGTGGACCGGAACTGCGATGGAGACCCGTACGAGGGCTCGCGCGGCGGCACGCTGTTCTGGCGGGACGAAGACGGCGACGGGTTCGGCGGCGCCTCGTCCGAAGACACGCGCTGTGTCCCGGGCGAAGGCGAGGTCGACAACGGCCTCGACTGCGACGACTTCGACGTCGACGTGTTCCCCGGGGCGCCGGACGAGTGGTACGACGACGTGGACGGTGACTGCGCCGGGAACTCCGACTTCGACCAGGACGGTGACGGCGAGGAGTTCGAGGCGTTCGGCGGACCGGACTGCGACGACGAGGACGCGGCCGTGAACCGGCACGCACCCGAGCTGTGCAACGGCCAGGACGACGACTGCGACCTGCGCGTCGACGACGACGACCGGGACGACCAGCAGGTGGGCCAGGTCGAGTACTTCCGGGACGGGGACCTCGACGGGTTCGGGAGCGACACCAGCCGCCAGTACTGTCCGGGCGCCCAGCCGGAGGGGTGGGTGCTGCTGGTGGGCGACTGCGACGACCGCAACAGCCGGGTCAGCCCCGTCGCGGAGGAGGTCTGCAACGACCGCGACGACGATTGCGACACGGAGGACGACGACAACCCCGTCGGAGGGCGCCTGGGCTACCTCGACGCCGACGGCGATGGATGGGGACAGGCGGTCTCTGCGGGCCGGTACTGCGGCGCGTTCCCCGCTGGCGTCGCCGCCCGGGATGGCGACTGCGACGACACCGACCGCTACACGTTCCCCGGGGCGGAGGAGCAATGTGGCGACGCCGTCCGCCAGGACTGTGACCCCGGGCCCGCCGACGACTGCGACCTGGACGGTGATCCGGACGCCACGGACTGCGACGACGACGACGTAGCCATTCGGTCGACCGCCGTGGAGGTGTGCGACGGCGTGGACAACGACTGCGACACCCTCGTGGACGGCGCCGATCCGTCCGTCGACAGCAGCACCGAGCGCCTGTGGTACCTCGACCTCGACCGAGACGGCTTCGGCTCGGTCGCGCTGTTCGCGAGCTGCGAGCCCCCCGCCTCCGCCGTGGACAACGGCCTCGACTGCGACGACACCGATCCGCTGCGGGCGCCCGGCGCAGGGGAGCGCTGCAACAGCGTCGACGACGACTGCGACACGCTCGTGGACGAGGAGCCCGTGGACGCCCTCCCGCTGTACCTCGATGTCGACGGGGACGGCTTCGGCGACCCGGCGATCACGGCGCCGCCGTCGTGTGTGAACCCGGATCCGGCCACGTGGACGCTGGCCGGCGCCGACTGCGCGCCGACCGATCCTGCGGTCTTCCCGGGGGCCGGCGAGCGGTGTGACGGGGGCGTCGACAACGACTGCGACGGGCTCGTGGACGACGAGGACACCGACGTCGCCGGGGCGGTGTGGTTCGAGGACGCCGACGGCGACGGCTACGGCCTCGACAGCGACCTGCTCGTCGCCTGTGGCCAGGTGGCGGGTCGGACCCTCGCACCGGGCGACTGCGACGACGGCGACAACGCCGTGCACCCTGGCGCCGACGAGGTGTGCAACGCCGGGATCGACGACGACTGCGACGGCGAGCTCGACGAGGCCGACGCCAGCAGCGGGGCCATCGACTGGTACGTCGACGCGGACGGCGACGGGTACGGCGCCGGCGCTCCGCTCGTCGCGTGTACGGCGCCCACGGGACGCGTCGCGCGCCTGGGGGACTGCGACGACGCCCTCCCGAACGTCAACCCCGGCGAGGACGAGCGCTGCGACCCGGGTGACCTCGACGAGGACTGCAACCTCGTGGCCGACGACGCGGACGCCGTGAACCGGGTCGTGTACTTCCGGGACCTCGACGGCGACGGCTACGCAGGCACCCCCTACCTCGCGTGTGAGGCGCCCCTCCCACCGACGTACCCGGAGTTCGACTGCCTCGACACCAACCCCGCCGTGCGCCCGGGAGGAGGGACGGAGTTCTGCAACGGGCTCGACGACGACTGCGACGGCACCGTGGACTTCACGGTTCCGGCGTTGGTGGACCAGGACGGTGACGGCTACGGGGTGGGCGCACCCGTCGCGCGGCCCTGCGCTTCGCTCGTCGGGTACACGCCGGTCCAGGACCCCGTGCTCCCCGCGGACTGCAACGACGGCGAGGCCACCGCGCGGCCGGACTTCCCGTACGAGATCTGTCTCGACGGGTTCGACAACGACTGCAACGGCCTCACCGACGTGCTCGACCCCGGCGCCATCGCCTGCTCGACCCCGGGGGGAGGTGGAACGCCGGGGGATCCGGCCGCGCTGCACCTGTACTGGCCCGACACGGAAGCCGACGGCCTCGGCAACCCGAACGGGGCCCCGGTCGTCGCAGCGTCCGCGCCGCCCGGGTACGTCGCCAACGCGCTCGACTGCAACCCCAGCACCGTCGGACCGAGCCCGACCTTCGTCGCCACGGCCGCCGATCTGCAGAGCGCGGTGAACGGTGCGCCTCCGGGGTGCAACAACATCGAGCTCGCCCCGGTGTTGTTCACGGGCGTGACCTTGAACACCCCGACGTACCCCGACGCGACCACCGTGCTCATCGGGCCGCTGGACGGCGCGGATGCCCGCGCAGTGTGGGAGGGGGGCACCGTCACCGTGGACGCGTCCCGGGCGACCCTCGTGTTGACGGGGGTGGACTTCGTGCCGCTCGGCCTGCCGAACGGGGCCTGGCCGATCCAGGTGACCAACGGCACCGTCGGGTTGTACGACCTGTCGCTCGAGGACGGCGGGCTGAAGCAGACGGGGGGCACCGTGGACACCCACCTCGTCGACATCGTGTCGCCGCCGCCACCCCCGGTTCCAGTAGGAAATCCCCAGGCTTCCGCCCTGTGGGTGGACGGGGGGGTCCACACGTCGATGGAGCTGACCATCCTGGACGCGCCCGGCCAACAGTCCGGCTACGTGCGCACCGGCACGTTCACCGGGCTCCGCCTCGACCAGTCGTCGCCGTTCGAGGTGGGCTCCAGCGCGGCCGACGTCACGTTGTCCAAGATCTTCGCCAGCGACTGCACCAGCGACTGCCTCACCCTCGTCGGTGACCTGAACCGAGACATCCTGGTCACCGACTCCGTGTTCGTCCGCGCAGCAGAGAACGGGGTGGAGACGAGCGCGACCTCGATCGGGATCACCCTCCGGCGCGTGACGATCGCGGGAGCAGGCAGGAACGGCCTCTCTGCGCTGGGCCCCGTGATGGTGCGGGACTCCGTCGTGTGGGGCTCCGGGGTCGACGACCTCTCCGGAGTGGTGGACGTGAGCACCTCGCTGTGGGGCGAGGATGCAGGAGGCCTCAGCGTCCTCGCGCCGGTGGCCACCGGCAGGTCCCCGGGCTTCCAGTCGTTCGACGCCCGACTCGACCCGGCCCGCTGGGACCTGCACCTGGCGCCGGGATCGAACGTGGCCTACGACTTCCAGGGCGGACACCTCGGCGCCTTCCCGGTCGACACCGACCCCTGGTACGACCTGGTCGACGCAGACCTGTTGCCGGATGGCTGGGAGCTCCAGTTCTTCGGCACGCTCGACGCGGACGACGCCGGCGACGAGGACGGGGACGGCGTGCAGAACCACGACGAGTACCTCCAGGGCACCTGGCCCACGGAGCCCGACACCGACGAAGACGGCACGGACGACCTCTCCGACGCAGCGCCCCTCGACGGGGCCGTCCGATGAGGCGCGCGTGGCTGGTGGGCTGGTGGGTGTTGGCCGGCTGCCCGAGCGTGGGTCCCGGCGAGTGGAACGACGTCCGGGACCAGGACGGTGACGGCGGCGTCGCCGTGCGGTTCGGCGGGCCGGACTGCGTCGACGACGACAGGCGGTACGCCGACTGTGACGAGGACGGCGACGGCCTCTTCGCCCTCGCCGTGGGCGGCACCGACTGCGACGACGGCGACGACACCATCGGTGAGCGCACCTGGTACCGCGACGGGGACCTCGACGGGCACGGGGACCCGGCCATCCCCGCCGAGCAGTGCGAGGTGCCACCCGGGTTCGTGGCCAGCTCCGACGACTGCGATCCCGAAGACGGCACCATCCACCCGGAGGCCGAAGAGACCTGCGACGCCGCAGATCGGGACTGCACCGGCGACCCGTACGACGTGGACGCGCCGCCCGCCTGGTTCACCGACGACGACGGGGACGGCTTCGGCGTGGGGAGCGTGACGGGCGCGGGTTGTGTGCCGCCACGAGGCATGGCACTCCGGACGGGCGACTGCGACGACGACGCTCCGCAGGCCCACGAGGGCGCAGTCGAGGTGTTCTACGACGGCGTCGACGGCGACTGCCTCGGGGGGAACGACTTCGACCAGGACGGCGACGGGGCGCTCGACCCGTCCGGTGGCGGAACCGACTGCAACGACCGCGATCCCACCGTGTTCGAGGGCGCTCCGGAGCAGTGCAACGGGGTGGACGACGACTGCGACGGGTCGGTCGACGAGGGCTCGTTCCCCGACGACACGAACGGCGCAGCGCCCCACCACGCCGACGCCGATGGGGACGGGTTCGGCGACCCCTCCGCGCCGACCGCGTTCCACTGCCTCGACGTGCCCGACGACGGCTGGGTGCTGGACGACACGGACTGCGACGACAGCGCCGCCACGGTCTCGCCGGTCGGGAGCGAGGTCTGCAACAACCTCGACGACGACTGCAACGGCGTGACGGACGACAACGCCTCGGACACGGTGACGCTGTACCTGGACGCCGACGGGGACACCTGGGGGTCGACGGCGGTGGAGGCCTGCGGGCTCGTCCAGGGGCTCACCGACAACGACGACGACTGCGACGATGCCGACCCGGCCAGCCACCCGGGCGCGGTGGAGGTCTGCGGCGACGACTTCCGACAGGACTGCTCGGCGCTGGCGGTGGACGACTGCGACGGCGACGGCAGCTCCGCCCCGGCCGACTGCCTGGACGACCCCGTCGACAGCCGGGCACGCAGCGTCTACCCGGGCGCCGTCGAGGTGTGCGACGGGTTCGACAACGACTGCGACGGGCTCTCCGACGCCGAGGAGCTCACCAACCCCTTCCAGTGGCCGGACTGGTACGTGGATCTCGACAGGGACGGGTTCGGCGGGTCCGTGCTGGCGGTCTCGCAGACCTGCACACCGCCACCGTTCGCGGTCCCGAACCAGTCGGACTGCGACGACGGGCGGGCCGCAGTCAACCCGGATGCGCGAGAGGTGTGTGACGGCCTCGACAACGACTGCGCCGGGGGGGTGGACGACGTCGCTGCGCAAGACCTCGCCCGCTGGTACGACGACGACGACGGCGACGGGTTCGGTGCCGGCGTCGCCCGGAGGTCGTGTGTCGCGCCGCCCGGGCACGTGGCCCTCCCTGGGGACTGCGACGACGCGAACGACGCCGTCTCCCCGATCGCGCTCGAGACCTGCGCACCGGGGGACGAGGACTGCGACGGGCTCGCCGACCAGGCGGATCCGAGCGTGGACGGCCGCGTGTACGCGGACCAAGACGGCGACGGCGCGGGGAACCCCTCCGTCGACCAGCCGTGGTGCGCGCTGCCCCCGGCCGGGTGGTCCGCCGACCCGTCGGACTGCGACGACGGCGACGGCGCGGTGTCCCCGAGCGCCACCGAGGTCTGCAACGGCCTGGACGACGACTGCGACACGCTCGTGGACGACGCCGACCCGTTCGTGACGCAGACGACGTCGCTGTTTCCGGACCGCGACGATGACGGTTTCGGCGACGAGGCCGCATCCGTCGAGCGCTGTGACGCCACTGGCTACGTGGCGGTGGGTGGGGACTGCGCGGACGACGATCGGGACACCTACCCGGGCGCGCCGGAGCGCTGCGCCGCGGGCGACGAGAACTGCGATGGCGTCGAGGAGACCTCCGGGCCCGACGTGCTGGGGCAGACGCTCGGCTTCGTGGACGCGGACGCCGACGGCTTCGGTGACCCCGGCTCCCTGCAGCTCGGCTGCGGCCTCGCTCCCGCGCTGATCACGCAGGCCGGCGACTGCGACGACACCGACGCCGCCCGCAACCCCGGCGCCCCCGAAGCGACCTGCGACGGTGAGGACAGCGACTGCAACGGCGTCATCGACGACGTCGACCCGGTGGCGTACGGCGAAGAGCTGGGGGCGTTGCGGTGGGTGGCCGACCGCGACGGTGACGGCTTCTCCGAGGACATCGTGGGGCGCCTCGGCTGTTTCCCAGTGGCGGGTGAGCTGCCGTTCGTGGACGCGCTGCCCGAGGACTGCGACGACACCGACCCCTACCGCAGCCCAAGCCTGTCGGAGCTGTGCGACGGGGTCGACAACGACTGCAACATGTCGGTCGACGACGGGGTGGTGGACGGGGTGGACCTGTACGAGGACGGCGACGGCGACGGCCTCGGCGGCTCCAACCGCCTGCGGGTCTGTCCGGGTCCGGGCTGGGTGACGTCGACGGGAGACTGCAACGACCTGGACATCGACATCCAGTTCGGCGACGTGTTCTGCGTGGACGCCGACGGGGACGGGCGCGGCGATCCGGGGAATTGCGCCCAGGACTGCTCCCTGCCCGCGGGCAGCACGCCGCTGGACCAGGCAGACGACTGCGACGACACGCAGATCGACGACTACCCAGGCGCCCCCGAGATCGCGTGCGACGGCCGCGACAACGACTGCGACGCCCTCACCACGGACGAGGCCGACGGCGTGCCTCTGTACGCCGACGTCGATCGCGACGGGTTCGGCGACCCCGACGTGCCGCTCACGGTCGGGTGTCCCGGGCCTGGTGAGGTCGTCGACACGACGGATTGCGACGACCTGCAGGCCGACGTCTACCCGGGCGCACCGGAGGTATGCGACACCGAGGACAACGACTGCGACTTCGCCATCGACGAGGACGGGTGCCTCGAGAAGTTGTGGTGGCCCGACGGCGACGGCGACACCTATGGCGATCCGAACGCAGCGCCGGTCCGCGCCGCGGTCCCGCCGGCAGGACGCGTCGGCAACGCCCTCGACTGCTCCGACCTGATCCCCGGCGACGTGGTCACGGACGCGGGCTCTCCGTACTCGGACGGCGTGGCGCTCGCGACCGCGTGGGGCGGAGACAACCGCCCCTGCGTCCTCTACACCGTCGACTCCGTCACCCCGCTCTCGTTGCCTGCGTCGCTGACCACGTCCAGCATCCGCAAGCGCCGGCTGGCCTCGGCCGGGGCCGCGCCGGTCAACTTCCGGGTGTCCGGAAGCCAGGGGTTCGCGGTCACGGACTCGTCGCACCTGGTGCTGCAGAACCTCGTGCTCGACGTGGGCGGCGGCGGGGCCCCGTTGACCCAGACCGGATCCACCGCCAACACCCTGGTCCTGGCCGAGGTGCAGATCTCGGCGGAGGGCAAGGCCTTCTCGCTCGTGACCCAGTCGTCCAACCTGCAACGGCTCCTCACGGCAGGCATCCAGCTCGACCAGCCGCTGGGGAACCCGACGTTCGTGCTCGAGGGGGACTCCTGGCACTGGTTCGACCTGATCTCCGGCCCCGTGCAGGTGTTCAGCGACCCGGGCCAGAACCTGTACGTCGAGGGCACGTCGTTCGTGGGCATTGGCAGTGTCGGGGCGACGAACCCGCTGTTGACCCCCGCGAACATCGAGATCCTGGACAGCGACATCGACGGCCAACTCGATCTCGGTGGGTATTACGCCACTACCCTCGTCGAAGGGGTCCGGGTCACCGCCGGGGACCCTGGAATCACGATCGACAACAACGACGCGAACGTCACGTTGCAGGATGTGGTCGTGAGCGGCGCCACCAGCGGGATCGTGGCCGCCGGTGACTACGGCTCCCTGTACCTCAACGCCGTCACCGTGTCGGACGTGACAGGGGTCGGGCTCGAGCTCAGCTGCGGCTCCTTCAACAACGTGAGCGTGGACTTCACGGACCTGGAGATCCTCCGCGCCGGCGGGACGGGATTCCTGAACGCCTGCACCCCCCTGGTGTTCGTCGCGCGCGACGTGCGCATCCTGGAGCCCGGCGGGAACGGCTTCGAGTCCAACAGCAGCCAGACCATCGACGGGCTCCTGGTCACGGGCGCCGGTGGGAACGGGGTCGTCGGGCAGGTGTTCCTGAACAAGGCCACCATCGTGGGCTCGGCGCTGGACGGCGCGCAGTCGACCTACGCTGGCGGTTCGGTCGTCGACAGCATCATCGTCGGGTCGGGGAACCGGGACCTCCGCGCGCTGCCCGGCAGCTACCTCTACGCGTACCGCACGTCGTTCGGCTCGAGGCTCGGCAACGTGTGGTCGAGCTCCTACGGGACCCCGGCCGTCAGCGCCGGGGCTCCGGTCTTCGTCCGCGCGGTGGCCACCGACCCGCCAGACACCTGGGATCTCCAGCTCCACCCCCTCGACGTCTGCAACGGCATCGACACCGCGAGCGCGACCAGTGGCCCGATCGGGTACTACCCGGCGAGGGCGCCCGTCACGAGCTCCGACCTGGACTCGATCGCGGACGGCTGGGAGCTCGCGTGGTTCGGCGACCTCACGACGGCGAGCGACACCAGCAACGGCGGCGCCGACCTCGACGCGTACGACAACTGCTTCGCCCCCTGACCGTTCACCCGCCGTCCACCTGGCATCGACCTCCGGTCCGCTCCACGGGCGCACGCTTGTTTCGGCCAGGTGAGTTACATCGGCCCCGACCCGAGGAACCATGATCAAGCACTTCCTCAATCCGCCGAACTGGTTCACTTCCGCCAGCATCTTCTGCTCCGTGTACGCCATGGCGCTCGTGATGCAGGGAGGCGCCGATCCTGCGGTGTTGTCGCGGGCCTCGGTCCTGGTGGTGTTCGGCGGCATCTTCGACATGCTCGACGGCCGCGTCGCTCGCATGACCAACCGCTTCACCGAGTTCGGCGTCCAGCTCGACTCCATCGCGGACGTGCTCGGCTTCGGGCTCGCACCCGCCATGCTCGCCTGGACGTGGAAGCTCCACGAGCTCGGCGGGTTCGGCGTAGCGATCACGTTCTGGTACGTGTTGTGCGCCGCCTTCCGGCTGGCCCGCTTCAACGTCGAGGCGTCGAACAAGAGCTGGACCCTCGACGGCCACACCCAGGGCCTCACCACCACGATGTCGGGCGGCGCGCTCGTCACCGGGATCTGGGTGGCGAACGACTACCTGCTCGACGCCCTCACGCCCTCGGCGTTCTGGGTCGGTGCCCTCGTCGCAGGCCTCGGCGTCGCGATGATCTCGTCGATCCCGTTCCGCTCCTTCAAGGACACCCGGCAGAACAAGAAGGCCCGCGCCATGCTCGCGGTGTGCCTCGCCGCCTGCCTTGCTGGCGCCATCGTCCTCGACTGGTCGATGTGGTGGGGCGTGGGCGCGTTCCTCTACCTCACCGTCGGCCTCGTGGACGGCATCGTGACCGCCATCTGGCACCGCCGGCTCACCAACGCCCTCCTGATCGACGAGATGGAGCAGGTACTCCAGGAAGACGGCCTGCCGGACGAGCAGGACGTGGACGAGCTCGAGGCGCGCTGACTCGTCCTCAGCCTGGACCGCCGCGGCTGGAGCCTCGGCGCCCGGCCCCGCACGGCAATGTCCCCGTCAGGAGGTCGCCGGCCTCGCGAGCTGTCGCCACCCGACGGCGTACGCGCCGAGGAAGAGCTCGGCTCGCGGGCGCCGGAGCTCGCGCTCACGCCCACCGACGGGGGCGAGCCCGAGCGGGTGCGCTTCCGGCCGCGCGCCACGGTCAGCAGCGGGCTCGCCATCCGACATCTGGCGCGCGCCGGCGCGGGGGTGGCGGCGCTGCCCGAGGTGCTCGTGCGCGACGAGCTCGCCGCGGGCGCCCTCGTGCAGGTGCTCCCGGGATGGTCGCTGGACGAGCTGGGGGTGTTCCTCGTGTGGCCCGACGGCGCGGTCCGCCGGCAGCTGACGGGGCACCTCGTCGGGTTCCTCGCGCCGCGGCTGGAGGCCTTGTTCCGCGAGGAGCGGATCACGGGTTGAACGTGCGGGGAGCTCGCTCCGCCACGGCGGTTCTGAGCTGCACAGTGGCCGAAGCCCGCCCCCAGAACGAACGAGGCCCGCAGGGTCCCCGAAGGGAGCCGAGCGGGCCTCGACGCAACCAGGACCGAGCCGAGGGTACTACTCGTTCTCTTCCGCGAGCTGCTCCTCGAGCTCCCGCTGCCAGCCGTTCGCTTCGTCGAGCCAGGTCTGGCGCTGGAGGTCGTCTGGCGGCAACAACTCGATGGCCTTCACCAGCGTGCGCACGGCCCGGAGGTCGCCGCGGTCGTGGTACTTGCGCGCGAGACCGGCGACGAAGTTCGGATCCTTCGGCAGCGTGTCGAGCGGAAGCTGGCTGTGGTCGATCAGCAGCTGGACGTTGTCGTCCTGGGTGTCGACGTGGAGGTGCAGCGGCGCCGAGTACTCGATGATCATCGAGTCGTCGGTGTTGAGCGGCAGATCGTCGGTGGCGATGTTGTTCACGATCTCTTCGCGGTCGAACCGGTAGAGGGCCACGAGGTCCGTCGGGCCGTCGAAGCCGAGCCGCTTGAGGTCCTTGCGGACGCCCGGCCACTGGAACAGGCGATCGAGCTTCTCCATGTCCGGAGCCAGCGGCGATTCGCTCGCGACCAGCACGATGTCGGCCTCCTCGATGGTCGAGAACACCAGGACGTGCGGGTAGACGGTCGCCACCGTCTTGAGGAGCACCTTGAGGTCGCGGATGTCCATGCCGTAGAGCTGGATCCACTGCGACCAGATGCCCCCGGGCTTCAGGCGGGACTTCCCGACCTCGAGGAAGTCCTTCGTGAACAGGTTCGCGACGCCGGAGATCCAGGGGTTCGGCGGCTCGCTGATGATCACGTCGTACGTGCCGGGCTTGGCGAGCAGTACGTGGTTGCGCCCGTCGTTGCGGATGAGCTTCGCCTTCGGGCTGTGCACGATGTCGTGGTTGTAGGCCGAGAAGAACTCCGCGGCGCGCTCGATGGACGGCTCGAGCTCCACGACCTCCATCGTCGTCACCGGATCCACCTGCGACACCGCGCCCGCCGTGATGCCCGACGCGAGCCCGATCACCAGGACGTCCTCGAGGGCCGGCGCGTACGCGATGGGCAGCAGGGCGCAGAGCACCTGGGTGGGCATGTCGGTGGTGGTGGACGCGTCCACCTTGCCGTTGTTCGCGAGCCAGATGTTGCCGCTGTCCTTGTTCTTCGCGACGGTGACCACCGAAGAGAGGCCCTCCTCGTAGAACACGAGGTCGTACAGGTCGACCGAGTACTCGCGGATGCCCTCGCGGCTGTGATCGTCGAAGGTCGTCACGTAGTGGTACATGCCCGCCGTCATCAGGAGCGGGTCCCAGGGCGGTTTGCCGCCGACTACGAACATGCCGAGCATCGAAGCGACCACGACGCCGCCGAACGCGCCGACCCGGCCCATCGAGACCGTACCGAGGCGCGCTACGAACGCGAGGAGGAGGAGCGCGGCGAGCACCTCGCCGACGGCTGCAGCAGCGACGGTGCCCTGGACCCAGAGCGTGGGCAGGAACACGAACCCAGCGAGGAAGGCGCCGGCCACGCCGCCGAGGGTGTTGGCTCCGTACACGATGCCCACCGGCCCGCCGAGCTCGTCCTCGTTGCCGATCACCGCGCGCACCGCCATGGGGAAGTGGATGCCCATCAGGATGGCCGGCGGCGTCATCACCAGCGCGGACACGACCATCGACACGCCGAACACCGCCTGCGGGTGCTCCCCGGCGTCGAACAGGTCGAACACCCACACGTAGAAGAACGGCAGCTCGGGGTAGACGTACATCATCGCGAACGACACGACGGCGATGCTGACCTCGACCAGGGCGAAGGCGAGGAGCACGTACGCGAGGCCACCGCGGCGCCACAGGGCGTCGGCGATGGGGCCACCGAGCTTGCCGCCGAGCGCGATGCCCGTGAGGAACGCGAGCAACATCAGGGAGAAGGAGTAGACGGACGCGCCCAGCATCAGGCCCAACAGGCGGGTCCATGCGACCTCGTACACGAGGGCAGAGAAGCCCGCGAGGCCGATGGCCACCGACACGACCACCAATACGCCGGAGGCCCGGATGGGGGCCGCGGGGTTCACGTCGCGCACTGCGCCGGCTTCGCCACCACTGAGCCGGTCGAGCGCGATGGCCGCGAGCCCGAGGACCAGGTTGGCGCCTGCCGCGAGCATCGTCGTGTCCGACCGGCCGATCATCGGGAGGAGGAAGAAGCCGCACAACAGCGTGCCGAGCACGGCCCCCGCCGTGTTGACGGAGTACAGCGTCCCGATGCGGTCCCCCGCCGAACCGAGCCGGTCGGTGGCGAACCGGGCGAGCAACGGGAGGGTGGCACCCATCAACATCGTGGGGAGGACCAGCGTGGA
>JBIKWC010000278.1:0-9626 GCA_044356535.1 Myxococcota bacterium | reverse complement strand
GCCGAGTCGTTCTCCGAGACCGGCCGGGCCACCGCACCGCGCGAAGGCAAGCCCGCCGTCGAGCACGTCGCGTGCGGCGTGGCGTTCGAAGGCCACGAGGTCGCGATCCTCGACGAGCACGGCAACCCGCTTCCCAACGGCTTCGAAGGCGAGATCTGCCACCGCGGGCCCTCGGTGACCCCCGGGTACTACGGCAACCCCGAGGCTACGGCCCAGTCCTGGCGAAACGGCTGGCTCCGCACCGGCGACCTCGGCTTCCTCGACGATGGCCAGCTCTACGTCACCGGCCGCATCAAGGACCTGATCATCGTGAACGGCCGCAACGTCCACCCCCAGGCGGTCGAGTGGGCCGTGGCCGAGGTCGATGGCGTGCGCCGCGGCAACGTCGTCGCCTTCTCGGTCCCCGGAGAGCTCGGGGAGGAGCTCGTGGTGGTACTCGAGACGAAGGAGTCCGAGACGGGCCCCCTCGCCGAGGAGGTCCGCCGCGCCGTGCAGCGCGAGCTGTCCCTGACCGCCCGCGACGTGGTGTGCCTCAAGACGGGCGCGCTCCCCAAGACCTCGTCGGGCAAGCTGCAGCGCCGCAAGACCCGCGAGATGTACCTGCGCGGGCAGCTCGGCGTCGGGGACCGCTCGTTCGGCGCCTCCTCCGACACCATCACCCTCGCGAAGCACGTCGCCACCTCGATGTGGTCCCGCGCGAAGGCAGCGCTGCGCCCCTGACGCGACGGGCTCCCCACGTTACGCCCCGGGCCCGCCGCAGGGCGCTGCCCGTGGCCGGCCCATCACCGTCCAGACCCCGAGCCGACCGATGACGAACGACGAGATCATGACCCTCATCCAGCAGGCCCTCGGCGAGGTCGCCCCGACCCGCAAGGCCGAGTTCGCCAAGATCTCGGTCGACACGAAGATCGAGGCCCTCGGCCTGGACAGCATCTCGACGATGGAGATGGTGAACTACATCGAGGAGCGCATCGAGGTCACCTTCCCCGACGAAGAGCTCGCGAAGGTGCAGCGCATCAGCGACCTCGTCGGCCTGGTGAGGGGCGGCCGCACCTCAGGTTGATCCAGCCGGTGGCTGATCCGGACAGGCGGATGATCCGGTCTGGGACGCTCCGGCCCGGTGGCTGAACCCGGGGCCGCCCCCGTTCGTTACCGCCGGCGTCCCACCCCTCTCACGCAGCAGGCAACGACATGTCGAACCGGACCTCTCACGCGATCGCGATCGTTGGGATGGGCGCTCGCTTTGGTGGGGCGCCGGACCTGCAGGCGTACTGGGACCTGCTGCGGGAGGGCCGCGACGCGTTCGAGCCCGTCCCCGCCGACCGGTGGCCCCACGAGGCGTTCTTCGACGAGAACCGCCGGGCGACCGATCGCTCGTACGCTCCCGCCGGCGCGTTCATCCACGACGTCCGCACCTTCCCGGCGCTCCACCTCGGCATCCCGCCCCGCCGCGTGGAGGTCATGGACCCGCAGCAGCGCCTCGCCATCGAGATCGCGTTGCAGGCCATCGAGGACAGCGGGCGCGCCCCGGCCGACATGCCCCGCCGCACCGGGGTGTTCGTCGGCGTGACCGCCAGCGAGTTCCGGCTGCTGCTGTCCACGCGCATCGTCGCCGCGATGATGGCGACCGGCCACTTCGGGAAAGCCCCGGAGGCCGACGTCATCGCCGCCGCCGTGTCGAACGTGGTGCCGTGCCGCCCGTTCTCCGCGCCCGGCGTCCTCGCGAACATGATCGCGGCCGCTGTCGCCCAGGAGCTCGACCTCCACGGCCCGGCGTACACGGTCGACGCCGCCTGCGCCTCCTCGATGATGGCCGTCGCCGACGCCGTCCACCAGCTCCGCAACGGCAGCATCGACGCGGCCGTCGCCGGCGGCGTGTTCCTGCAGCTCACCCCCGAGAACTACATCGCGTTCTCGAAGATCGGGGCGATCTCGGGCTCCGGGGTGTGCCGCCCGTTCGACGCCCGCGCCGACGGCTTCATCCAGGGCGACGGCGCCGGCATGCTCGTGCTGCGCCGCCTCACCGACGCCCAGCGCGACGGCGACCGCGTGTACGCGGTGCTCGAGGGCATCGGCATCAACAACGACGGCCGCGGCGACGGCCCCATGGCGCCCGTGCTGGCGGGCCAGGTCTCCGTCATCCACGACGCCTGGAAGGACTCGGGCCTCGATCCGGCCGAGCTCGGGTACGTCGAAGCCCACGGCACCGGCACCGACGTGGGCGACCAGACCGAGCTCGCTGGCCTGCGCGCCGCCCTCGGGGACCGCGTGGTGGACGCCCGGCTCGGCAGCGCCAAGGGGAACGTAGGCCACACGATGTCCGCCGCCGGGGTCGCGGGCATCGTCCGCGCCGCGCTCGCGCTGCACCACCGCACCATCCCACCGCTCGCCGGGTTCCAGTCCGCCAAGCCCGAGATCCACCTCGACGACGGCCCCTTCACCGTGCCCCGCGCTGCCGAGCCGTGGACGAAGAACTTCGTCGCCACGGTGTCGAGCTTCGGGTTCGGCGGCACGAACGGCCACGCGGTCCTCCGCGCTGCGCCCCCGGCAGTCCCCTCCCCCGAGCGCGTCCAGGCCGAGCTCCTCCGCCTGTCGGCCGGGTCCGAGGCCGCGCTGCGCACCACCGCCCTGCGCCTCGTCGCCGAGCTCGAGGCCCACCCGGCCACCACCGTCGCCGCCACGGCCCGCACCTGGAGCCACCGGCCGTCGCTGCGGTACCGGGCCGCGCTGGTCGTCGCCGACCGCGAGCAGCTCCTGGTGGGCCTCCGGGCGCTGGCCTCGGGTCAGCGCGTCGCGGGCCTCGTCGTGGGTGAGGCCCCCGCGGTGGCCCCCAAGGTCGCGCTGTTGTTCCCGGGCCAGGGGGCCCAGCGCATCGGCATGATGGCGGCCCTGCGCGAGCGGTTCCCCGTCGTCGAAGACGCCTTGTCGCAGGCGGAGCTCGATCTCGCGGACCTGTTGCCCCTGCCGCTGTCGCACCTGTTGTGGCCCGATCGCCGGGCGGCCAGGGTCGACGACGCCACCGCTGCCGCCGAGCTCACGTTCACCGCCAACTGCCAGCCCGCGCTCGTCGCGGCCGGCATCGCCGGGTGGCGGCTGCTCGAGCAGGTCGGCGTGAAGCCCGTGGTCGTCGGGGGCCACAGCCTCGGCGAGTTCGCCGCCGCCGTGGTCGGCGGGGTGTTGTCCGCTCGCGACGCCGTGCGCTTCTCGGCGCTCCGCGGCCGCGCCATGGCCGAAGTCCCCGGGGATCCCGGCGCGATGGCCGCCGTGTTGGCCCCCGCCGAGAAGGTGCGCCCGCTCCTCGGGCAGAACGTCGTCCTCGCCAACGACAACCACCCGCAGCAGGTCGTGATCAGCGGCCCCACCGCGGCGGTCGCCGAGGTGAGCGCCCGGCTCGCGGCCCAGGGCCTCGAGGTCAAGCCGCTCACGGTGTCGCACGCCTTCCACTCGCCGATCTTCGCGGGCCTGTCCGCCGAGCCCTGGCTCGCGCAGATCGCGGTGCACCCCC
Organism: Myxococcota bacterium; assembly: GCA_044356535.1. GTDB lineage: Bacteria > Myxococcota_A > UBA796 > UBA796 > JACKER01. The sequence continues at coordinate 6,121 of JBIKWC010000278.1, read as the reverse complement.
CGTCCGGCCCCGCCGTGGCGTCGTGTATCGCCGACCACCCGTACGCCGACCGCGAAGAAGCCCTGGCCGTGTTCCGCCGCCACGCGAGCTCGCCCGTCGACTTCACCGGGCTCCTCGGCCAATGCAAAGAGGCCGGGGCCGAGATCTACGTGCAGGTGGGCGCCGGCGGCCCGCTCGCCAGCTTCGCCCGGAAAGGTGCCGGCAGCGACGCCCGCGCCGTCCTGACCCTCGCATCGAGCGACGACCGCGACGGCGGTCGCTCCACGCTCGAGACCCTCGGGATGTTGTGGCTTCACGGGGTCGAGCTCGACACGCGCGCCATCACCGGCCCCGGCGACCTCGCCTCGTTGCCGCCGATCACGTTGCCCCGCGAGCCCTACTGGCCCATCAAGGACGAGGCCCAGGTCGCGCTGCGGGTGTCCGGCGTCACCGCATCCCGCTCCACCGCCGCCGCGGCCCCCGAGGTGGTCGCGCCCGCGGCCCCCGCGACCGACGACGTGTACGAGAAGGTGGCGGCCCTCGTCGCCAAGGTGTCGAGCTACCCGATCGCTTCGCTCCGTCCCGAGCAGATCCTCACGGACGACCTCGGCTTCGACAGCCTGATGGTCACCGACCTCGCGACGGGCCTCGCCGAGGCCTTCCCCGGGCTCGGCGGCCTGCCGCAGGAGCTGTTGCTCTCCAAGCCGAGCGTGGACGGCATCGCCAGCTACGTGAAGGCCGCCCGCAACGGCGAGGCCGCGCCCACCGACGACGAAGCGCCGCTGCGCTCGTACCGCGTGGTGTGGCGCCCCTGCCGGCTCCCCGAGTCTACGCGGCCCTCCCCCAGCGCCCTCGCGGGCCGCACCATCCTCGTCACCGGGGACCGCGACGACGAGGTCACCGCCGCGCTCAAGCAGGCGGGCGCCACCGTCACCCGCCGGGCCCAGGCCTCGGTCGAGCTCGTGGTGCACACGGCGCCCTTCGAGGACCCCGCACCCGTGCACGCCGTGATCGCCGGCGAGGTCGAGCTGCCCGACCGCGGCGGCCGCCTCGCGAAGGTCGTGGAAGACGTGGTCGCCGCCGGCGGACGCCCGGGCGTGCTCGTGTCCTGCCGCGACGACGATCCGTGGGCCGAGGGAGAGCTCGGTGTAGCCCGCGCGCTGGCCCGAGAGTGGCCCGATCGGCTGTCCAAGGGTGTGCGTTTCACCGGGATCGACGCCTCGTTCCGCGCAGCCCGCCTCGTGCAGGAGCTCACCACCACCGATCGCACGGTGGACGTCCGGTGGGCCCCCGAGGGCCGCTCGATCGCCGGCCAGGAGCTCTTCGACACCGTGCCCGCCTGGGTCCCCGCGGAGGGCGCCCGCGTGGTGATCAGCGGCGGCACCCGCGGCATCGGCCTGCGCATCGCCCAGCAGCTCGTGGCGAGCGGGGTCCATGTGGTGCTCCTGGGCCGCAGCGCCGTCGAGACCGGGCTCGCCGCCGAGTGGCACACCGTGGTGCCCGTCGACGTGACCGACCGCGCCGCGATGCTGGCGGCGCTGGCCCCGCTCGGCCCGTTCGACGCCGCGATCCACGCTGCTGGCCTCCTCGCCGACGGCGCCGTGGGCACGGTCGCGCCCGCAGCCTCCATCGCCGCACGCCGCGTGAAGGTCGACGGCCTCGTGAACCTGATGGCCGCCGCCCGCGCGCCCCGCGTGTTGGCGCTCGGCTCGTGGGCCGGCCGCTTCGGGAACCGCCACCAGCTGCACTACGCCATCGCCAACGCCGCGATGAGCGGGATCGCGGCGCACGCCCCGAGCGGTGTGTCCGTGGTCGTCGCCGAGACGGGCCCGTGGTCCAGCTCCGACATGGCGAAGACCATCCCCGCCGCGATCCAGGCCGCGATGCGCGCCGAGGGGGTCGACTTCGTCGGAGATCGCGCAGGCATCGACGCCCTGCTCGGTGATCTCGGTGGCGCGTCCGGGCCCGTCGTCCACGGCCGGCGGGTCCCCTTCTGGAACCGCGCGCGGACCCTCCAGGTCCACCTCTCGACCGACACGCACCCGTACCTGCTCGACCACGCCATCGGCGGCACGCCCATCCTGCCGCTCGCGGGCGCCGCCGATCTGCTGGCCTCGGTCGCCGAGCCCGGCGTGCCGTTCGAGCTGCGCGACCTCACGTTGTTCTCGGGCGTGCAGGTCAAGAAGCCAGTGGACCTCGAGCTCGTCGTGCGCGGCGAGCGCGTGGAGCTGCGGGTGAAGGACGGCGCCGCCGCCCGCCTCGCGTACCGGGCCACCGTGGTGCCCCTGCCGGACGCGTCCCCCACCGCGCCGGAGACGAGCGTCGGCGGAGACGCCCCCACGCTCGACGCCAAGGCGTTCTACGGCCAGAAGCTCACGTTCCACGGCCCGCGGTTCCAGGGCCTCGAGCGCGTGGAGGCCGTCGGCGCCGACTTCGTGCGCGGCCGCGTGCGCACCGCGCGGCTGAAGGACTGGATCCCGGAGACCCCGCGCGAGGCGTGGGCCGTCGACCCGCTCGCGCTCGACTCCGCGTTCCAGCTCGCCGCCCTCGTGGCGTGGCAGCGGTACCAGCGCGCGGGCACGCCGGTCGCGCTCAAGCGCCTGCGCGTCTACCAGCCCTTCGCCGGCGCCCTGTCCGTCGACGTCCGCTTCGCCGAGCCCGCCGGGGACCGGTTCGAGGCCTCGTTCGTGTTGCGCGCCGCCGACGGCAGCGTGGTGGCCATCGCCGAGGGCGCGGTCGCCGATCTGCAGCGCAAGGACACGGAGACCGAGGGCTTCGAGCCCAAGCGCGAGTGGGTCGATCCCCTCGCCTGGCCCGAGCTCAAGGACCTGGACCAGCGCCTCGAGGCGGCGGTGCTGCTCGGCATCCCGAACCCCTACTTCCACGTGCACGAAGGCACCGCGAAGAACGTCACGACCGTGGCGGGGCGGCAGCTCGTCAACTTCAGCTCGTACAACTACCTGGGCCTCTCCGGCGATGGCCGCGTCCTCGACGACGTCGACCGCGCGGTCCGCAAGTACGGCACCTCGGTGTCGGCCTCGCGCGTGGCCTCCGGGGAGCGGCCGTTCCACCGGGCCCTCGAGTCCGAGCTGGCGGCAGCGCAGGGCGTGGACGACGCGCTCGTGTTCACCGCGGGCCACATGACGAACCTCAACGTCATCGGCCACGTGATGAAGCCCGCAGACCTCATCCTCCACGACGAGCTCGCGCACGACTCGCTGCTGCAGGGGATGAAGCTGTCGGGCGCCGGGCGCCGGGCCTTCCGCCACGACGACTTCGAGCACCTCGAGAAGCTCCTCCGCGAGCTGCGCAAACACCACCAGAAGTGCCTGATCGTGGTCGAGGGCGTGTACTCGATGGACGGCGACCTGTGCTCGCTCCCCGAGTACGTGCGCCTCAAGAAGAAGTACGGCTGCATGCTGATGGTCGACGAGGCACACAGCTTCGGCGTGTGCGGGCCCCGCGGCTGCGGCATCGGCGAGCACTTCGCGGCCCAGGGGCTCGTGGACCCGCGCGACGTGGACATCTGGATGGGCACGTTGTCGAAGTCGCTCGCGAGCTGCGGCGGCTGGGTCGGCGGCTCGGCGCCCCTCATCCGCTACCTGCGGTACACGACCCCCGGGTTCGTGTTCTCGGCCGGCATCACCCCGGCGAACGGGGTAGCGGCGCTGTCGAGCCTGCGGCTGATGCTGCAGGAGCCGTGGCGCGTGGCGAAGCTGCAGGCGAACGCGAAGCGCTTCCACGACGCCCTGGTCTCGCGCGGGGTCGACACGGGCCCGGCGACGGGCGGGAGCGGCGTGATCCCCGCGATCACCGGGAACTCGATGCACGCGCTGCTGCTGTCGGCGCGGCTGCGCGAGCAGGGCGTGAACGCCCAGCCCATCGTGTACCCAGCGGTGGCGGACAACGCAGCGCGCATCCGGTTCTTCCTGTCGTCGACCCACCAGGACCACGAGCTCGACGACACGGCCGCGCGCGTGGCCACCACGCTCACTGCGCTGCGGACCGAGTTCCCGGCGTAGCTCGCGTCCACCAGGCTTCCCGGGTTCGCGCTGGCGCTCCGGGGCTGGCTCCGCTGAGGGTTCCCAGCGGGTCCATAGGGCCCGCCCGGGAACAACCGCTCCGCTCCGAACGGCGATCCATCCGTGAGGCCTTCGTTGGCCTCCCTCGAAAGGACCCGTCCTACCTTCGGTCGGCCGCATTGCCCTCACGGCGGCTCACCGTCCGGCAGCTGGATCGTTTGTTCCCAGGCGGGCCCCTACCGCGCGAGCCACGCCCTCGTGGCCTCCTCGATCGCCGGCGCACGCTGCGCTCCGACGTGCGCCGTGATCGGCGCGCGATCGCGGTGGAAGCTGCGGCCCGTGACCCGCTCGATCTCGTCGATTGCGGCAGGCAGCGACTCGAGCGTCGTCGCGAACGTGTGGGTGCGGGGCTTGCGGGCCAGGGAGGGGCTGGGCTCGGTGAGCGTGCACGGGGCCTCGCCCACGCCGGCCTGGAGCTGGCGCACCTCTCCGCTCCACGACGACGGCGAGAACCCGTGCCGGGCCTCCCCGCGCGCGCCGCGCAGGACGAGGGACCAGCCGACGTCGAGGCTCGGACCCCGGACTGCCTCGGTGGTGATCCGCACGTCGAGGTGCGACGTCTGCTCGCGGAGGTGGCGGTGTTTGGGATGGTTCTGGGGAACGTCCTCCATCCGGATGCTGACGGCGAACGGCTCCGAGACCGCGTGCCCCCGCGCGGCGAGCCAGCGGGTCGCGTCGCTCGGCAGCGCGCGCGCTTCGTCGCGAGCCTGGGTGGCGCGGTGGCGCGCCTCGACGACGTCGGCGAGGAGCTCGTGGTGCCCGGCCCCGGCGAACCAATCGACCAGCCTCCAGGTCGCAGGATCACCAGCCGTGCGCGAGAGCTCGGCACGCAGCTCGGTCCGCAGTGGGCGGGAGTGCCCGTGCAGGAGCCCCGCGAGGGCGAGGGTCCGGGCGTCGCCGAGCCGGTCGATCGCGCCGAGGAGCGCCCGTCCCGCGTCGGCCTCGAGCGGGGTGGCGACGAGGGCTTCGAAGCTCGCCAGGTCGACCGGCGTGGCGAGCTCCGGAACGCTCGCCTGCTCGGCGGCGAGGGACCAGGCGTTCACCTCGTCGACGAGCCCGGCGAGCGCCTCGAGCCAGGCACCGAGCCCCGCCTGGAGCGCGGGCGGCGCCTCGCGGAGGACGGCGGTTCGCGTGGCGCGGTGCTGCGACGCGAAGTCCCGGCGGAGGTTGTCGTGGGCGACCCGCAGCTCGTCCTGCTGTCCGGGGGTCAGCGAAAGGGTGGGCATGCCCCTTCGTACCTTCGCTTCCGCTCCCAGGCGAGCTGACTCCGTCCCCCGCCGCCACCCGGCCCCGGCGTACGCTGGCGGGACACCCGGGAGACCCATGCCTGCACAGCGGTTCACCTCGCCGCCCGAGCCCCGACCCGAGGCCGGCTCGCTGCCCGTCGCCTTCGCCCTGGTCGACGAGGGGCGGACGGCCCTCCTCCTGACGCTCTCGTTCGCGGGAGACCTCCTCCTCAACGCCGTCCGCGTCTGGGACACCCGCGCCGGGACCTGCACGCTGACCCAGCTCCCTGCCGGTCTCCGCGCCTTCGCGATCCGGCCCGGGGCAGGCACGCTCGCGGCGTTCCGGGACGACGAGCGGGGCCGCACCCTCCTCGAGGTGGACGCGCGCACGGGCGCGGTGCTCGGAACGCTCTGGAGCGAGGCGGGCACGGTGTCTCCGACCGGTGACGCCTGCGTCTGGAGCGCGCCCTCCGGCCTCGTGTTGTCCGACCGGACGGGAGAGCGCTGGACCCAGCCGGATCGAGCCTTCACGCGGTGGACCGGCGTCGCGTGGGCGACCCCGGAGCTCCTCGTCGTCGCCTCGCAGTACCCGAAGAAGACGCTGAGCCTCGTGAGCGCCCGCGACGGCGCGATCCTGGCGCGCCACCCGACGGTCACCATCTCCGAGGGGTTCCTCCTGGCGCCCGGGGGTCGCCGCCTGCTGTCCGACGCGAGGCTGGTCGACGTGACCACCGGCGAGGCCCTGAAGCGGCCGCTGCTGAAGAAGGACGTGAGCGCGTCGGCGTTCTCGCCGGACGGGACCGTCCTCGCCGTGGCCGACGAGCGCGGGCGGGT
>JBIKWC010000403.1:0-5485 GCA_044356535.1 Myxococcota bacterium | reverse complement strand
CACGCTCGCCGCGTTCGACTCGGGCATGGCCTCGCCCCAGCTCGCCTGGCGCCCCGACGGCAGCGCGCTGGCGATCGCGGACGGCACCACGGGCTCGCTCGGCCTGTGGGACGCGTCGGAGGTCGCCCCGGGCGTCGCGATCGCCTCGTCCCCCGCGACCACGGTGGCCGACGCGTACGCGCTCCCCACGCCCGCCGCCCCGCCGGCGCCGTTGCCCCCGCGCCAGGAGGTCGAGGAGCGGGGGTCGATCCGCGTGGAACGTTCGCGGCCTCCGCCTGCGCTCGACCAGCACCGCGCCGAGATCGAGGCGGTGCTCGGCCGTCCGCTCCCCGAGGAAGTCGCATCGTTCTACGCCCGCAACGACGGCGTGGCGTACCGGGCCCTGCGCGGCGGGGCGTCGCTCGGGCTCGACGAGACGCTGCTCGGCCTCGAGCAGATGTTCGACGGGTTCCTGCCGCACCGGCAGTTCCGTAGCGCGGCCGCGGTCGAGAAGGCGCAGGACCAGCTGTCCGAGCTCCCGCTGTGGGGCGACACCTGGAGCGAGGACTTCGAGGTCGAGGACCGCGAGCGCCTCCGCCACCTGAACGCGTTGATGCGGTCGAAGCAGCTCGTCCGGATCGCAGGGCAGAGCGACGCGATCGTGATCGACTTCGCGCCCCCCGCGCCGAAGGGCGGGACGGCGCCGGCGTACCAGGTGGCGCTCGCGCACCGCGGGCACGAGCACCACCCGCTCGAGCTGAGCTTCCCGGAGTTCGTCCGGCTGTTCGAGACGTTCGGTGTGGCCGGCTGGCACCTGGCGTACCTCTCGCCCGCGTCGCTGGAGGCCACGAACCTCGATCCGGTGCCCACGGTCGAGGCGGGCCTCGCGCCGTTCGCGGCGGACTTCCCCGCCGAGGTCGAGGCCCTCGTCGCGCGCGCGAGACGACAGCGGGACCTGCCCCGCGCCCTGTGACGTCGCAGGCGAGGGCCTCGGCGCGCGTTGATGCAATTGAGTTGCAGATGCGCGGGCCATGAAGTACATCCGGGTTGCAATTGAATCCGGACTGCGACTTGCACCTCGCCGAAGGCATCCTCCCCTCCCCGCTCGCTGCGGCCCTCGCCGTCGCCGCCACGCCGTGGGTGTGGTGGTCGTGGCGCGCCCCCACGCCGGACGCAGCGGACGCCCGGGCCCTGCGCGCCACTGGAGCGGCGATCCTGTTCGCGGCCACGCTGCTCCCCATCCCCGTCCCGGTGGTCGGCGCCACCAGCCACCTGTGCCTCACCCCCGCGCTCGCGCTCCTGTCGGGCGTGCGCCCGGTCGTCGCCCCCACGTTCGCGGTGCTGCTCCTGCAGGCCCTGTTCTTCGGGCACGGCGGGCTGGGCTCGCTCGGCGCCAACACCCTGACGTTGGGGGTCCTGGGTCCCCTGGTGGCGGTCGGGGTCGCGCGAGGGCTCCGCGCGCTCGGGGTCGGGCCCGTTCTCGGGGTCGGGGTGGCGTGCGCCTTCGCCGATCTGGCGGTCTACGTGGCCGACGCGGGGCTCCTGGCAGCGGCCCTGTCCGCCGACGCTCCGGTGGGGAGGACGTTCGGGCTGGCGCTGGCGGGGTTCGCCCCGATCCAGGTCCCCCTCGCGGTGCTCGAGGGCGCGATCTCGGCGTACGTGGTGCGGCTCCTCGGCGCGCGGCGACCGGGCTTGCGGCCCTCCTGGTGGGTCCCGGCCGCGGGCGTGTTGCTGGCGGCGCGGCTCCTCGGGGGCTGCGGCGCCGAGGCCCTCGACGAGCGGGTGTTCGGCGGCCTCGCAGCGGCGGGTGGGCGCCCGCCGACGGCCCCGTGGGTCGACGGCAGCGCGGGGGAGCTGGGGCTGGCGGCCCAGGTCGCGCTCCTGTTCGGCGCCGGCTTCGTCGCGGGTCGCCGGTCCGTGGTGGTCACCGATGTCGGCTGAGGCCTTGTTCCTGGGGAGCGCGCGCGCGGCGGGTCCCCGGCTGGCGCTCCTGCTGGCAGCCCTGCTCACCAACGCGCTGGTGGCCGATCCGCGCGCGTCGCTCGCGCTCGCCGGCGCGGGTGCGGCGCTCGCAGCGGTGGACGGCCGGCGTCCCCGGCGGGCGCTCGCGGTGGCCGGGGCGGGTGTGGTGAGCGCGTCGGCGGTGATGCTCGCGGGCGGCGACGCCGGCGTGGCGGCCCGGGTGCTCGCGGGCGCTGCGTGGTCCGCCTGGTCCGCCTCCGCGCTCGACTGGCCGTCCGTCCGGACGACGCTCGGCGCGGTGCTGTCGGCCGACGTCGTGCAGGCGCTCGACCGCGGCATGCTGCAGGGCGCGGTGCTCGCGCAGGAGTGGGGTCGGCGGGCCGCCTCGGCGCGGGTCCGGACGTCGCGCGCCACCCTCCCCGTCACCGTCTGGGGGCCGGTCGTGGCCGGCGGCGTGGCGCGCGCGGTGGACCGCGGGGCCGCCGCAGAGGACCTCCAGCGCCTCCGGACCGCGGCGGCGGGGCGCGGGGCGGGTGGGGTCTCGCTGCGGGGGGTGTCCGTCCGCGGAGACGACGGGCGCGCGCTGCTCACGGACCTCCACCTCGACCTGCCGCCCGGCTCGTGGACCGTGTTGTGTGGCCCGTCGGGCGCCGGCAAGTCCACGCTGCTCCGGTTGCTGGCCGGCCTGGTCGCGCCCTCGTCGGGCGAGCTCGGCCGGCTGGGGCTCGACCTCGCGCCCACCACCCCCCTCCCGCAGCGCCTCGACGGCCGGGTCGCGTGGGTGCCGCAGAACCCCGACGAGCAGCTCCTGGCGTCCACCGTCCGCGAGGAGGTCGCCTTCGCCCTGCCCGCTGGAGCCCCCGTCGACGAGGCCCTCGCCGCGATGGGGCTCGCCGGGCTGGGCCACCGGCCCGTCCACGCCCTCAGCTTCGGCGAGCAGCGCCGGGTCACCCTCGCGGCGGCGCTGGCGCGGCGTCCGTCCCTGCTGCTCCTGGACGAGCCCACCGCGGGCCTCGATCCGGTCGCTGCCGACCGCGTCGTCGCCGCGCTCACGGCCGCGGCTGCGGCGAACCCCGACCTCGTCGTCGTGTGGGCCACCCACGACCTCGACCACCTCCCGAAGCCACCGCGGCGCGCCGTCCTGTTGCGGGACGGCCGCGTGACCGACCAGGGTCCCGTCGCGCTCCTCCGCTCGCCGGAGGCGCTCGTCCGCGCGGGGCTGCGGTCCACCACCCTGGAGTCCCCGTGACCGACCGTGTCCCCGTCACCTTGCTGACCGGCTTCCTCGGCGCCGGAAAGACCACGCTGCTCAACCACCTCCTGACCGCGAAGCACGGCCGCCGCATCGCCGTGGTCGAGAACGAGTTCGGCGAGGTCGGGATCGACCACGAGCTCGTCGTGAACGCCGACGAGGAGGTGTTCGAGATGTCGAACGGGTGCATCTGCTGCACCGTCCGCGGAGACCTGATCCGCGTGCTCGGCAACCTGGCGAAGCGCCGGGAGCGCTTCGACTACGTGCTGGTCGAGACCACCGGCCTCGCGGACCCGGGCCCCGTGGCGCAGACGTTCTTCGTGGACGACGACGTCCGCGCCTCCTACGTGCTCGACGGCATCGTCACGGTGGTGGACGCCGTCCACGTCGCCACCCAGGTCGGCCGATCCCGCGAGTGCGACGAGCAGATCGCCTTCGCCGACGTGATCCTGCTCAACAAGGTCGATCGGGTGGCGCCGCGCGAGCTCGACGCCGTCGAGGCACGCATCCGCGCCATGAACGGCTCCGCGCGGCTCCTGCGGACCGAGCGGGGGCGGGCGGATCCGACCGAGCTCCTGGATCGCCGCGCGTTCGACCTCACGCGGGCCCTCCAGACGCGGCCGAGCTTCCTCGAGCCCGAGTACCCCTTCGAGTGGACGGGGGCGTTCGTCCCCGACGTCGCCGAGCTCGCGCTCGTCCTGGACGATGGGCCCGATCCGACGATGGACGTGCTGGTGTTGCCGCTCGCCGAGGCGACCGACGACGCGCTGCCCGCGCTCGCCGAACGCGCCGTGCGCGGGTGGGCCGAGGATCCGGTCGTCGTGCAGCCCGGCGGGTCCGTGCCCCTGGAGCGGCGCGCGCGGCTGGTCCTGCCGGGGGAGGGTCAGAAGCGGTTCGCGCTGCGGGTCCCAGCGGAGGCCCCGTTCGCGCTGTGCACGCAGCACCTGCCGGACGAGTTCGCGCTGCACCTCACGCGGGCGGTGGGCGTCGATCCCTCCACGGCGCGGCCCGTGCCCCCCGGGCTCCGGATGAAGCCCCCCTCGGGAGCGCCCGTGGTGGTGAAGGGCTCGGAGGTGGAGCCGCGGGCGTCGCGCGCGTGGGTGGGCGCGCACGAGCACGACGACGAGGTGGGCTCGTTCGCGCTCGAGGCGGACGGAGACCTGTCGGCGCCGCGGTTCCACGCTTGGATGGGCGCGCTGCTCCGCGAGAGGGGCGTCGACCTGTTCCGGATGAAGGGTTTCCTGGCGTTCGAGGGGGAGGCGCGCCGCGTGGTCTTCCACGCCGTACACATGCTCGCCGAAGCCGAGCCCGACCGCTCGTTCGCCGGCCCCCGCCGGAGCCAGCTCGTGGTCATCGGACGGAACCTCGACCGGGCCGCGATCGAGGCCGGGTTCCGCGAGTGCCTCGCGTGACCGGCGATCTCGCTCCGCAGGGCGCCCTGGCCACTGGCTGGCGCGCGACCGTCGACGAACACGGCCGGGCCCTGGCCTGGTGGGGCCGCGACCGGCTGGTGTCGGCGGACGCCGGCGGCCGGGTCACCGGGTTCGACGGAGCATCCGGCGCCCGGGTGTTCTCGGCGGCGGCGCACCGGGCCCCGGTGACCTGCCTGGCGGTCGGCCCGGACGGCGTGTGGTCGGGCGACGAGGATGGTTGCGTCGCGATCACCAGCGCGACGGGCGAGACGCGCGCGCTCGTGCACGACAGCCGAGGCCAGGTCTCGGCGGTGGCGATCGGGGCCGAGCGGGTAGGCCTCGCGATCGGCCGCGAGGTGCTGGTCGTAGGGCCGGACGGCGTGCGACGCGCCGGGCCGCCGCTCGCGCCGGCGACGGTGACCGGCCTCGCCTGGCTCGACGCGCGGACCCTCGCCTCGTCCACCTACGGCGGGGTGTCCCTGTGGGACGTCGCGGACGAGCGGGTCGTCGCCCACTGGGCGTGGAAGGGGTCGCTCGTGTCGTTGATCGCGAGCCCCGACGGCCGGATCGTGGCCTGCGGCTCCCAGGACCGCAGCGTGCACTTCTGGCGGCGGGAGACTGGCGAGGACGCCGAGATGACGGGCTACGGCGCCCGACCCGTCGCCCTCGCGTTCGACGCCGCCTCCGAGCTCCTGGCCACCAGCGGCGGCGAGCAGATCACCGTGTGGTCGTTCCCGAACGGGCCGGAGGGCAGCCGGCCGGGACAGCTCGACGGGCACGTCCGCCCCGTGTCGGCGCTCGCGTTCGCGCACCGCGGCCGGTCGCTCGCGTCCGGAGGTAGGGACGGGGCGGTGTTCGTCTGGTCCGTCGCGCGGGACGG
>JBIKWC010000177.1:0-15124 GCA_044356535.1 Myxococcota bacterium | reverse complement strand
ACTCGACGGTGTCGGCATCGACCGCGACCGCGCTGCCGGCGCTGCCGAGGAAGTTCGGGATCGAGAACCACGGCGCTCCGGTGGTCGCCCAGAGCTCGTTCGAGGACCCGTCCACCGACCAGCGGAGCGCGTTGCGGGCGGTGAACGGCAGCGTAGGCTCCTGACCACCCACGTCGATGCCGGTCGTGAGCCCGTTCCCGCCGCTGCCCGTCGTCACGACGACCGAGGTGCCTGCGGCCGCGGCGCCGATGTCCGGGTGCGTGACGGAGACGTACAGGTTGGTGGCGTCCCAGGCCACCCGCGTCACCGTCCCCGACGACGACGTGAACTCCGTGTTCGCGGGCCACTCGCCCGGGTCCCCGTCGATCGCGACCCCGGTCAGGGCGAACGGCGCGGGGGCCGACGCCGCGGAGCGTCCGGGGGAGAAGTCGTTGACCGCGTTCGTGACGGTGTCGTGGGGCACGAGCGCCACGCCCGAGGTCTGGTCCGGCTCGCGGTTCACGGACACGTCGTTGCCTGCCTCGGCCCCGAAGACCCAGGTGTCGACGGTCGCGGCGCCTTCGAGCAGGGTGACGGTGTCGCCTGTGTTGGCGAGGGACAAGCCCCCGGTCGACGCCGTCTGCACCACCGTGTCGGCCGGCAGCGGGGCGCACCAGGTGCCCCCGGTCCCAGAGCCGGAGAAGTCGGGCGTACCGCCCCCGAACACCACGATCGTGGCCCCGGAGGGCAGGATGGACCCGGCGGGGAACAGGTGCCGCAGCGCAGTCGAGTCGGTGAGCCGCAGCCCGGCGAGGTCGACGGGCCCGGTGGACAGGTTGACGAGCTCCACGAACTCGTCGTCGCCGACGTTCGCGGCGTTGTCGCAGTTCGCGTCTCCTCCGAGGCCCGAGGGCGGGTCCGCGAGGAGCTCGTTGATGACGAGCGAGCGCGTGACGGTGAGGTCGGCGGCGTCCCGCGGGAGCACGGCGGGCGATCCTCGCGGGTCGAGCGGCCCGACCACACGGTCGAGGACGTCGTCCACCGTGAGCGAACCCGCGAGCGGCCAGCCGAACAGCGCGTCGTCGACGCCGACGGTGCTGGCGCCCGACGGGTCGCGGACCGTGAACGTCCCGGCGGTGAGCCCGGTGGCGACCACGACGGTCTGCAGCTCGACCACCATGGACTCGAGGCCCTCGAGGTCGGACAGCAGGTCGTCGACCGCGACGACGGTCGGGGCCGGCAGCGCGCCCGGGCCCGTCACGACGAGCGACGCGACCGCGGAGGTGTCGAGGTCGATCGTGGATCGGCCCGCGATCTCGACGTAGGTGCCGACGACATCGACTGCGTCCCCACGGGCGGCGGAAGGCGCCGCGCCCACGAAGACGAAGACCCCGGAGAACAGCCCACCCCCGGGGTCCTGGACCCACAACCCGTCCGGACCCAGCGCCGTGACGACCCCGGAGAGCGACACGTCGGTGCCGGCTGCGACCACACCCTGCCGAAGGTCGGGGATGGTGGTGGGGACCACGCCGAGGCCCGTGTGACCCGTGTGCGCGAGGCCGGTGTCGTCCGGTCCTTCGAGCAACGCGCGCCCGTCGACCAGGGTCCCCGGGCTGAAGACGCCGACCGCGCCCGGCAGCGACGAGTGCCCGACGACCGGCGACGTGACGTCGAGCTCGGGGCGACGGTTGACGCTCTCGTTCAGCTCGGCGGCGGCGTCGTAGGTGACGACGTCGATCTCCCGGAACCGCCGGTCGACGAGGCGCAGCGTCTGGCCCCCCGTTCCGTCGAGCTGGAGATCACCGGAGCTGGCGGTCTGGAGCTGGACCTCGGCGGGCAGGGCCCCACACCAGGCGCCAGCGCCGCTTCCGTCGAACGTGGGCGTCCCCCCTCCGAAGACGACGATGGCCTCGCCTGGCTCCAGGAAGGTCCCCACCGGGAAGATGTGCACCGTGCCCGCCGTGGACGAGTTGAGCGTGGCGCCTTCGAGGTCGAGCGTGGTGGTGCCGAGCGCGATGAGCTCGACGAACTCGTCCTGGACGGGGTCGCGGTTGCCGTCGCAGTTGGCGTCGCCGTTCCCACCGGCGGGGGGATCAGTGAGCACCTCGTTGATCACCGCCTCTCCGACCGGCGGGACGACGGTCCCGGTGTCGGTGTCCGTATCGGTGTCGGTGTCCGTATCGGTGTCCGTGTCCGTATCGGTGTCCGTGTCCGTGTCCGTGTCCGTGTCCGTATCGGTGTCCGTGTCCGTGTCCGTGTCGGACTCGGAGCTGGTGGGCGGCTTGTCGTCGAATCCGCTGCCGGGGCTGCACCCCGTGAGGGCGAGGGCCACCAGCACACTGGACCAGATCTGGGGGGAGCGGGTCACGCGTCCTCCTGGGGAGGGTTGGGGCACGGCGGAGACCGGTCCCGGGAGGCGCGAGCATACTCCCTCGGCGTTTGCGCTGCGACCGGGGGCGTCGGTCAGTCTTCCCACGACCAGATGCGCAGGGCCTCCGCGCCGGTCGCGAGCCACTTCCCGCGCTCGGAGAACGCCACGGAGGTCACCGGGCCCTTGAAGGCGCGCACCAGATCGGGCCGCACCCGCTTCTCGATCCGATCCATCCGCGCGAGCGCTACGGCGCCGTTGCGGGTGCCGAGGCCGAGGTACTGGCCGTCGTGGGAGATGTCGCCCGCGGTGAGGTCGGGCAGGCGCATGGACCGGGGCTGGCCACCTTCCTGGCCCCACACGCAGATGCCGGTGGAGGTGTACCCGATGATGTACTGGTGCGACGGCTGCAGCCGGTGCGCGGTCGACTCGAGCTCCTTCGGGAACTGCTGGCCCTTCCCGATGGCGATGACCACGAGTCCGGCGTCGGTCGACCGGCAGAGGAGCGGCATGGCGTCGGTCGAGAGCGTGGGCACCACCCGCGCCGGGAGGCGGGCCCGGCCGGTCTGCGCGCCGGTGTCGAGCGCGATGATCAGCAGCGTTCGCGCGTCGGGCTCGTCGCCCACCAGGAGCGCGTGTTTGTCGGCGACCACCACGTCCATGCCACCCACGAACGGGTGCTTGCCGCGAAACTGCACCTCGCCGCGCAGCGTGCCGACGGCGAACTGGCCGTCGCGGGACAACACCACCCAGCGCTGGCGATCGGCGTGCAGCCCGAGCGTGGCGATCTCGCCCAGGTTCTCGGCCACGGTGCGCGTGCCGAGCACGGGGTCCACGCTGAGGAGCGTGCCGTCGCGGGTGCCCACGACGAGCTCCTCTTTCCGGGGAACCCACCGCAGCGCGGTCGGGTTCTTGACCGGCGGACGCAGCACCGCCTCGAGCCCGCTCCGCTCGTGGAGGTAGTGCGCTTCGGTGACCTCACGACTCATCCCGTGCACTCTACCGCGGTCACGGTCGTGAGGTGGTTGCTGCGAGGGGTTCTGGTCGTCGGTCACGAACGATCCATCCGCGTTCAGCGTCGTCCAATACCACAGGGTAGCGACCGGTGAAGCACGCCGAGCAGATCTCGGACCCGGAGACGTCGCGCAGGCCTGCCTCGGAGAGGAAGGTGACGGTGTCGGCGCCGAACAGGGACGCGAGGCGCTGCTCCATGGTGCCGGCGCTCTCCCGATCGGCGCGTGTGGCGACGAGCTCGCGCTCGGACGGCATGTCGATGCCGTAGTAGCAGGGGTGGCGCACGGGCGGGCTGAAGATGGCCACGTGGATCTGCTTCGGCTGCAAGCGGCGCACCATCGCCACGATCCGCCGCATCGTGGTGCCGCGAACGATCGAGTCGTCCACGATCACCACGCGCTTTCCGCGGAACACCTCGTCGATCGGGTTGAGCTTGAGGCGCATCGCGGCTTCGCGGGTGGCCTGGTCGGGCATGATGAAGGTGCGGCCGCTGTACCGGTTCTTGATGAACCCCTCGCGGTGCGGGAGGCCCAGCCGCTCGGCCATGGCCTGCGCCGCGGGGCGCGAGGTGTCGGGCACGGCGACGACCACGTCCGCTTCGAGGCCGCGCGCTCTCCACTCGTCGGCCAGCTTCTCGCCGAGCTGCCACCGCCGGGTCTGCACGCGGACGCCGGCCATCACGGAGTCCGGGCGGGCGAAGTAGATGTCCTCGAAGATGCAGTGGTGCGTGGACTCGCGGTGCACCTCCCGCACGATGGGGGCCTCGCCTTTCCGCAGGACCACGACGCCGCCGGGCGGGCAGTCCCCGACCAGCTCGAAGTCCAACACGTCGAGCGACACGCTCTCGGAGGCAACGGCCCACGCGTCGCCGCGCTTGCCGTACACCGCAGGCCGGATCCCGTGCGGATCGCGGAACACCACGAGGGTCTCCTTGCCGTCGAGCTCCATCACCGCCGCCACCGAGTAGCTCCCTCGGATGAGGTCCATCGCGCGGCGCAGGGCGGTGAGGAGGTCGTCGAGGGTGTGGCCCACGACCTTGTTGCGAAGGAGCTCGTCACCGAGGAGCAGCAGGATCGGCTCGCTGTCGCACTCGCTCATGGCGCGGAGGCCGCGCGCAGCGAGGTGCGCGTACAGGGCCTCGAGGTTCACGAGGTTGCCGTTGTGCGCCATGACGATGCCCGGGCGGCGCGTCATGAACGGCTGGGCGTCGTTGCGGGTGGAGGAGCCCACCGTCGGGTAGCGGACGTGCGCGATGCCCGAGGTCCCGCTCATGGTGCGCAGGACGTCCTCGGTGAAGATCTCCTCGACGCGGCCGAGGTCCTTGTACACCTGGAGGTGGCCGCGATCGTAGGTCCCCAACCCGGCGGCGTCCTGGCCGCGGTGCTGGACCGCCGACAGACCGAGCACCAGGGCGGGAGCGACGGGCTTCACGCCCACGAGGCCGACGAATCCACACACGGGCGCCTCCGGCCCCGCTCCGTAACCGGTGTGGGGGGCCCGTCACCTACCGGAGAGGACGAGGAGACCGCAGCAGCAGCCCCCGCAGGATCGCCGCCTGGTAGCGCGCGTCGTAGTCCGCCCGATGCACGAGCGCGGCGTCCTGCGGCGGGAGGTCGAGCAGCGTCTGGAGCCGCTCCTTGTCGGTGTCGAACCAGTGCAACCCCAGGACCCCCATCGCGAGCGCCTTCGTGTCCAGCGCCTTGTAGCCGAACGGATTCCGGCGGTCCGTGGCGTGGTACGCGTACGAGACGAACGACCAGTCGAACGGAGCGTTGTGACCGACGAACACCGGCTTGCTTCCGGGCAGGAGCGTCCGCTCGACGAAGGCGGACACGCGATCGAGCGCGACCCCGAGCGGCAGCCCTTCGCGCCGGAGGCGGTCGAGGTCCAGCCCGTTGACCTTCATCGCACCGGCATCCACCCGCGGGGCCTCCGGGCGGATCTCGACGTAGTCGTCCTCTCCGAGGACCACATCCGCGCCGTCTTCGCGGACGCAGACGATGCCGAGGGAGATCATGTCGTACAGCCCGGGGACGGGGCCGGAGCACTCGATGTCGACGCAGTACCAGGTGGCGCGGGGCACGGTTCCTCCCGCGAACCGGGTAGCCTGGGGACGGGGGGAGCGTGAGAGGCGTCCTGATGATCGCGCTCTTGGTGGCGGCGGGCCTGCTGTCGTTGGTGCCGTTCGCGGCGCTGGTGGGGCTGGGCGCGCACCGGCACGCACCCGCCTGGGTCGTGAGCGCCGCTGCAGTGGGGCTCGTGTACGCGCCCGTCGTGTTCTCCGCGTCGTTCTGGCGCCGCGACCGCAGCACGGGCCTCGCGGCGACGATGGCGGCGTGGTCGCTGTTGTTGTTCCTGATCCTGCCGGTGTACTTCCCGGGGGAGCGCAACGACGGCCTTCGCACCGGGTTCGGCCTGCTCGGCGTCGAGCCTGGGGAGTGGCTGCCCGCCGAGCCCGAGGTGTCGCGCCGCGAGGTGTCGTCGGCCGAGGTCGCCGAGGTCGCCGAGGCACCCGGGCCAGCGCCCGAGCTGCGCCCCGACCAGATGGCCCTGCCGTACGAAGGCGAAGGCCGCAGGATGAGCGTGCCGGTGGTGTTCGAACACGGCGGCGAGCCGCTCGAGCTCGAGATGATGTTCGACACCGGCGCGACGTACACGACCCTCGGCACCCCGGACCTCGTGCGCCTCGGACGACCACCGCGGGACACCGACCCCACCATCGAGCTGCACACGGCCAACGGCGTCCGCTCCACCCGCCTCGTGCTCCTCGACCAGGTCTGGCTCGGGGATCTCGCGATCGACGGAGTGGCGATCGCGGTCTGCGACGACTGCGGCGGGGGCGACACGGCGGGCCTCCTCGGCCTCAACGTGTCCGGCGGATTCAACGTCGGCATCGACGCGGACCGCAGGGAGGTCGTGTTCGGCACCCGCGAGCGGTTCGATCGCAAACTCGACGTGAAGCCGTTCACGGAGCTCGACGCGCGGTTCACCCGGTTCCCGGGAGGGCGCGTGGAGGTGGTGGTCACCCTGGAAAACCGCTCGGACCGGGTGATTCGCGAGGCGGTGGCGGAGGTCGCGTGCGGCGGGAACGCCTGGACGGTCAAGCTGCAGGACCTGTCCCCCGGCGCGTCTTCGTCCGAGCGCCGCAAGCTGCCGGTGCACGACGAGTGTGAGCAGTACGAGATCGGCTTCGGCTCCGCGCGGTGGTGAGCCGGCCGGCCGGACTGGCAGGCCGGACGCACGCTGGCTAGTGTCGTCTCCGCTCGACGCCCCCGGAGGAGTTCCCCATGCCCAATCCGCTGCTGCCTCGCCCCCAGGTCCACGAATGGTCGGAGGAGATCGGCGCGGACCCGTCCAAGCACCAGTCGGCGATCACCCGCCTCGTCAAGGACCAACGCCGTCTCTCGCGCTTCGTCGAAGAGAACTCGAAGGGCATGGCGAGCGGCCTCACCGGCGGGGTGGCCGTCTACCTGATCGGCGTCGTGATGCGGATGTTCGATCTCTCCGGCGGCCGCATGCGCGACGTCACGTGGGAGCACGTCCGCGCCGCCGAGGCCAGGGTCAACGCGCTCGTTCCGCAGGTCCTCCCACTCGGTGACGGCCTCGTGGAGCGCCTCCGCTCCGTTCCCCGCGCGCAGCCCCACGTCCTCGACGAGGCGATCTACGCCCTGATGGAGCGTCCCACGAAGGCCGAGGAGACCCCGCTCGACGCCACCGAGGCGTTCAAGGTGTACCTCCTGATGTGGGTCGCGACCGAAGCGTTGGACGCGAACTGGCTGCCCCCGAAAGGTTTCAGCGGCGAGTCGAAGTACGAGTTCACTCCGGTCGCTGGCTGATCCGAAGGGCTGGTGCCGGCGTATCGTGGTCCGTCCGGCCCCCTCGAGCCATGGAACCGCGTGACCCCACACCACCACCTCCCAGCCGACCTCCTCTCCGCGTACGCCGCGGGGACGGTGGACGATGCGGAGGCACTGTTCGTGGCGACGCACCTGTCGCTCTGCCCGGCGTGTCGAGCCGAGGCCGCGCGCTCCGAGGAGGTCGGCGGGGCGCTGTTCTTCGCGTCCGCTCCCACGCCCACCGACGCCCTGGACGCCGTGCTCGCGCGCCTCGACGAGCCTCCGCCCGCCAAGCGTCGCCCCCCCGCGCCGACGCGCCCTGACGACCTCCCCGGCCCTCTCCGCGCGGTCTGCGGACCACTCGATCAGGTGGTGTTCCGGTCGGTCGCTCCTCGGATCTCTCGGTTCGACCTGCCGCAGTCCAGTCCGGGCCGCATGGTTGCCCTCGTCGCGCTGCAGCCGGGTGCGTGGGTTCCGGAGCACCACCACGAACACACCGAGCGGACGCTCGTCCTCACCGGGGGCTACACGAGCGACCTCGGACACTTCGTGCGCGGCGACATCGAGCTGCGGACCGCAGACGACGCACACCCCCACCAGCAGGTGATCGACCCCGGCGAGACCTGTGTGGTGCTGGCAGTCGACGACGGAGCCAAGCTGCCGGTGTCCCTGCCCGGACAGCTGATGGGCTGGTTGTTCGACCGGTGAGGCGGCGCGACCTGGAGTGGAGCTACTCCTCCGGATCCAGGTACCCTGCCTGCTGCAGGAGCTCCTTCCCCTCGTCGTCCGTCGCCGCGTTCTCGATCTCGATGACGTGGAGGTTGCGCGTCACGAGCGTGTCGAACGCGGCCCTGGCGGGGTGGTCACCGACCGGCAGCGGCGCCTCCTCGGCTGGGTCGTTCAGCAGATCGTACCGGTAGCTCTCTCCGTCCCGCCAGACGAGCTTGTTGGCGTCGTCCGGCCACAACACGAGCCCGTTCCACGCGTTCACGCCCACCGACGACTTGTAGCTCGTGGCGTACCGGGGACCGAGGTCGTCCGAGAGCGCGCCGTCGCGAGCGAGGCTCCAGATCTGCAGGCCGGAGAGCTCCTGGGGCAGGGGGACCGGGTTCTTCGCGAGGGAGTCGTAGTAGAACAGCGGCACCCGGAGTCCCGGCTCGTACAGGGTGTCGCCGTGACCGACGACTGCGTGTTCTCCGAGCAGCTCACCGTGGTCGGAGGTGATGATCACCCGCACCCGCTCGAGCCGTCCGGCGCCCCGGAGCTGCTCGAGGATGTTCCCCACGTTCTGGTCGGCCTGCTGGATGCCGTAGTCGTAGCCGTTCACGAGCTTCTTCTCGTACCGGGCCGCCTCGTCCGGCGCCATCGCTCCCGAGATGAAGCGCTTGAACGGCGAGTCGCCCTCGTCGGAGAACCGACGGTGCTGGATGCCGCGCTGGGGCCGCGCCCAACCTACGCCCTGCGGGATCGCCGGATACGGCGCGTGCGCGTCCACGAGGTTGAGGAACAGGAACAGGGGACGGTCGTCGTCCGCCTGTGCGAGCACGCTCCGGACCTGCTCCGGGAACCGGTCTCCCTTCATCTCCGAGAAGTTGGACGCGATCTCGACGATCCGGAATCCGTTGGTGAACCACTCCGACTTGCGCAGCACCATGTTCGCGGACAGGAACGCCGTGTCGTATCCGCGCTCCTGGAACTCCTGCGCGAGCGTGGGTGGGACCTGCCCGCTCTCTCGGATGTCCACCCAGTTCTTGCCCGTGAAGTACGACAGGTGGGACGGGATGGTCCACGGGGCAGGCGAGGTGACGTTGCAGTGAACGGCCCAGCCGGTCTGGCGCAAGCCATCGAGCACGGGGGTGTTGGGACGGGAGTAGCCACACGCGTGCAGGTGGTCGGCCCGGACGGTGTCGAGCACCACCAGGATGACGTCGGGCTCGCGCGGGACGAGGACCTCGCCGATCCGTTCGCGGTTGGGAACCACCAGGAACCCCACCGCCGCGACGAACACCACCGTCAGCAGGACCAGCAGAGGTCCCTTCTGGATCCTGGCTCCCTCTGGCCCGTCCGCCATCCTTCCCCTCGCGCGCCGAGGCTAACCCGCGCGGGCGGCTCGTCGCGGGAAGAGCTGCACCCCGTTAGCTTGTCCGTGCGCCCCCGACGTTCGGGGCGAAGAAGGCCGCGACGATGTGGAAGTACCTGATCCCAGCGCTCTCCCTGCTCCCGCCCGTGGCCGCGGGGTGGCTCCTCGTCGCCGGCCTCCAGTCCTGGCGACCGCCAGCGTCGTTCGAGGACCAGCGCCAGATGGGCAACGCCGGCCGCGTCCTCAACGGGAAGATCACGCCGCTCGGCGTGGTCGCCGAGATGGAGTCGCTCCTCGCGATGCAGCGCCCGTCGGTGCTGATCCTCGGCAACTCGTACGCCAACACGAACCTCGTCCCCGACCACCTCGCGCAGGGGCTGGGCGTGCCGAAGAACAAGGTGCTGACGATGTCGGTGCCGAACTCGGTGTCGTCGCACTGGTACGCCATCCTCGAGCACCGGGTGTACGAAGACGGCTACGACATCCCGCTCGTGATCGTGGTGGCCGGCATCCAGAGCATGTTGTGCTTCGAGCCCTACTCGGAGTCGTCCTACGAAGACCTGATGGTTCAGCTGGACAGCGACGAGCCGGTGTTGCGGCAATTCATCGACCTCGACCACCCGGAGCTCCGGACGGTGCTCCGCAACCGCGTCCAGGTGCGCGACCTCGTGATGAACACCGTGCGCGACACCGCCGTCTCCGCCTTCTTCGGGGGTGGCTCCCAGGCGACGACGGACGCCATGACCCGTCTGTTCTCCGACGAGAACCTCGACATGGCCCGCCACAACGCGGTGCAGCCGTCGCTCGCGGACGAGACCGACGACAGCTCGGTCGAAGGCCTGCCCACCGCAGACGAGAGCCTCGTCGAGGAGCTCGCCCAGCTCGCCCAACGGAACGGCACCACCCTGGTGTTCGTGCGGCCCCCCATGAAGGCCTGGACCCCGGAGGATCGCCGCGACACCGTCACCGAGCGCACGGAGGAGGAGGTGCAGGCGATCCTGGCGCGGTACGGGCACGTGTACCTCGACATGACCGAGATCCAGCTCCCGCGGCGCGCCTACAAGAACATGCGGCACCTGTCGCCCGAGGGCGCCGAGCTGTTCACGGACGCCGTGTTGGAAGAGATCCGCCCGCTGTGGCGCAAGCAGCAGAGCCCGCGCCGTCGGTAGCGGGATTCCGGCGCGCTGGTACCATGTGCGCCCAGAGGAGATCGCGTGGACGACGTCGAGCTGTCCATCCAGGGCGAAATGGCCTTCGTTCGCCTGCGCCGACCCGACCAGGGCAATGCGCTCCGGGGCGTCACGTTCGACGCGCTGCGCAAGGTCGGCCTGCGGCTCCAGGACACGCCCCCGCGGTACGTGTTGATCACCGCCGAGGGCGCCGACTTCTGCACGGGCCTCGACCCCGACCCGCAGGACCCGCTCTACGCGTTGTTCGAGCCCGTGGCGCGCAGCCGCGACGCGCACCGCGCCGCCGAGATCGTCGGTCGGCTGCGGTCCAGCCTGGAGACGTTGTCCCGGCTTCCCTGCCCGGTGATCGCCGCGATCGAAGGCCGATGCTGGGGCGCCGGGCTCGCGCTCGCGCTGGTGGCGGACCTCCGCATCGCGGCGTCGGACGCCACGTTCTGCGCCGGCGAGACGCACAGGGGCGTCCTCGAGGGCCTGGGCACGCTGACCCGTCTGGCAGTCTCCACCGGGCCCGCGCGCGCCCTCGACCTCACCCTCACCCGGCGGGTGGTGACGGCCCAGGAGTTCGCTGCGATGGGGCTCGTCAGCAGGGTGGTGGCGCCGGGCGAGGCGATGTCCCAGGCGATCGAGCTCGCCCACGAGCTGAAGCGCCAGGGCACCGCTGCCCGCCAGCAGACCCTCCTCACGCTGCGGAGCATGCTCGTCCGCCTCGAGAAGGAGCTCGGCCCCCTCGAAACCGAAGGCGCTGCGCGCGCCTGGGTCTCCGGGGAGTTCGTCATGATGGGCGCGCCACGGGAATGACGAGCCCTGCTCCGTTGCCTCTCCCGGTGCGGGTGGGC
Source organism: Myxococcota bacterium (assembly GCA_044356535.1). Taxonomy (GTDB): domain Bacteria; phylum Myxococcota_A; class UBA796; order UBA796; genus JACKER01. Next base: position 3,821 of record JBIKWC010000177.1, on the reverse strand, counting down.
CTCGCGTGCTTCGGCGCCGCGATCCTGTCGTTGCTGGCGCCCCCCGCGAACTGGCACTGGCTCCACTGGGTCGCCTTCTTCCCGATGTTCGTCGCCCTCGAGCCCGAACGCCCCCGGTCGAACCGGTGGCTCGCGTTCCTGTACGGCACCCTCGGCGTGGGCCTGCTGTTCCGGTGGATCGTCCACACGATCGTGGTGTTCACGCCCCTCCCGGCGTTCGCTGGCATCGGCATCCTGCTGTTGTTCTCGTCGGTGTTCGGCCTGCCCTACCTGTTCCTGTGGCTCGCGGTGTTCCCGCTCCGGCGGCGCCTCGGCACCTGGTGGGTGGTGGCGATCCCCGCGTGGCAGGTGGTGCTCGAGTGGCTGTCGATGCACGTCCTGCTGTTCCCATACCAGCAGGGCGTGAGCCAGTACCGGGTCCCGTGGACGTTCCAGCTCGCCTCGGTCACCGGCGTCTACGGCCTCACGTTCGTGCTCCTCCTCGTCAACTGCGCGCTCGCCGAGGCGTGGTACCGCTGGCGCGAAGGCCGCCTCCAGACCTGGCGCCCCGCTGCAGGGGCGTTGGGCGCGGTCGCCGCGACCGTCGGGTTCTCCGTGGTCCGCTACCAGTCCGTCGAGCACACCCTCGCCGGGGCGCCCGTCGTGCGGGTGGCCCAGCTCCAGACCGACAAGGGCATGGAGTGGCGGATGTCGCACCGGGCGGCGGACGCGTGGGCCGTCTGGCTCGACGCCACGAAGAAGATCGCACCCGGGACGGTGGACCTCGTGGTGTGGCCGGAGGGCGCCTCGCCCTACGACCTCGAGGTGGACGGTCGGCGCCACAAGGCCACCGAGGTGCTCGGCGCGCTGGCGAAGAACGGGGGCTTCGACCTGCTGGTCGGAGCCGGGACCCGCACGCGCGAGCCCGACCCGGCGATGGGAGAGGATCGGGTCTCCGTGTTCAACTCCGTGTACCACATCGGTGCAGACGGTACGGTGAAAGGGCACTACGACAAGATGGTCCCCCTGCCGTTCGGCGAGTACCTCCCGTTCGCCTGGGCCTACCCGTGGCTCGCGCGGATCCTGCCCGTCGGTGACTTCCGCCCCGGGCTCGCGCCCGTGTTCTTCGAGACCGCGGCGGGGGGCACGATCGCGACCCCGATCTGCTACGAGGCCATCCTCCCCGAGACCTGCCGGTTGTTCGCATCGGCGGACCTCCTCGTGACCGTCACCAACGACGCCTGGTTCGGCGACACCGCCAACCCGTGGCAACACGCCATGCTCGCCGCCACCCGCTCCATGGAGCTCGGGGTCCCGATGGTGCGGTCGGCCTACACGGGCGTATCGTTCGTGGTGGAGCCGCACGGCGCGATCCACGCCGAGACGCGCCCGTTCGAGGTCGTGAACCGGGTGGTGGAGGTCCGGAGTGCGCGCGTCTCCACCCCCTACGCCCGGTTCGGTGACTGGTTCGTGGCGGTGTGCGGCTTTGGGCTGCTGGGCGCGCTGGTCCTGCGGCCACGGCCGACGCCGAAGAGCACCCCCGGAGGCTGACCCTCGGGCTCGGCGGACAGCAGAGCGAGCCGCGTGCATGCACCCGCCCCAGCGGGCTCCTCATGAGATCCCTTGGTAGGGACCCCACCCGGGGGCGGGTGTGGAGAATGAACTCCAGACGCACGCGCTGGGGACCGAAGTCCGTCAGCTCTGTTCGAACTGTAGCAGAGCGCCCGCCGTCTGTAAAGCGGTGATCTCGAACAGTCGCCCTCGCCAGATCCGTTCTCCTCAGGTACTCTCGTGTCGTCTCCTCCCACCCGGGAAGGGCGGGCCCGCCCGGGCCACCTCCGTCCTCCCGTCACGCCCCCCGATCTCCGCGATCCCTCCCCCGATCTCCCTCCGACCCACCACCCGACCTCGCCATTCCCCGCCGTACTCCCCGACGGACCCCGACAACGCGCGGGGCGTTCGATGGAACGGGTCTGCCTCGCTTGACACCACGGGATCGCGAGCGTACGATGAATCAATCAGGGCAGTTCGAGTCGGCCTCCTTCGCCGGCATCACACCAGGCAAGCTCTTGCGTCTCCTCCATCTCTAGCGGTGGGTACGGGCGGAGGAGGCTCTCGAACAGCTCCGTGGGACCAGGGACCCACCCCCTCCAGGACGATCAGGTCGACGGATGACGGATCACCTCTCCTTCGACCCCTCCCAGCCGGCGCTGGTCTTGCTGGACCAACGTGTGTTGCCCCACCGCGTGGAGCACGTGGTCTGCAGGTCGGCGGACGCAGTGGCGGACGCGATCCGCGACATGGTCGTCCGCGGGGCCCCGGCCATCGGCATCTCCGCGGCGTGGGGCCTGGTGCTCGCGCACGCTGCGGGAGCCGACCTCGATCAGGCAGCGGCCGTGTTGCTCCGGTCCCGGCCGACTGCGGTCAACCTGCGCTGGGCGGTCGAGCGCCTGCTGGCGGTCCCCCCGACCACGTGGGCAGCCGCTGCCGCGCAGCTCCACCGCGAGGACATCGAGGCCAACATGGCCCTCGGAGAACACGGCGCCAACCTGCTCCCCGACCGCGCCCGGGTGCTCACGCACTGCAACGCTGGCGCGCTCGCGACCGGAGGCTGGGGCACGGCGCTCGGGATCGTCCGCTCCGCCCACGCCCGGGGGCGCCTCGCCCACGTCTGGGTCGACGAGACCCGCCCGTGGCTCCAGGGGGCGCGCCTCACCGCGTGGGAGCTCGCCCGCGACGGCATCCCGTGCACGCTCCACACCGACTCCATGGCGGCGAGCCTGATGGCCGAGGGCCGGGTCGACGCCGTGATCGTCGGGGCCGATCGCGTGGCCCGCAACGGTGATGTGGCCAACAAGATCGGGACCCTCGGACTGGCCGTGCTCGCCCGCCACTTCGGCGTGCCGTTCCACGTCGCCGTCCCCACGTCCACGCTCGACCCCGCCTGCCCTTCCGGCGCCGACATCCCCATCGAGCACCGCGGAGCCGACGAGATCCGCGGCTTCGGTGGGGTGGTGTGGGCCGCCGATGTTCCCTGCCATCACCCCGCGTTCGATGTCACGCCGGCTGCCCTCGTCACGGCCTGGGTCACCGAGCGCGGCCTGTGGACCCCCGGCGCCTGAGCCACCGGGTGGTAACGGCGACCCTCCAGGGATAGGATGAACACTGGAGTGCCCATGGCCCTGCCAGCGTTCCTGAACATGATCGGCCCGACCGAGCTGATCGTCATCCTGATCATGGTGCTTATCGTCTTCGGCGCCGGGCGGATCCCGCAGGTGTTGGGGCAGCTCGGGCAGGGGATGAAGGCGTTCCGCGACGGCCAGAAGGACGACGCCATCGACGTCACCGACGCGAACAAGCCGAAGTCGCTCCCCAAGGACGGGATGGATCAGCCGTCCGAAGCCGAAGAGCTCGAGCGAGAGAAGGCGCGGCGCAGCGCCTCCTGAGCGTCAGGGCGGCGCGATGCGCAACGCGAGCCGGTGTCCGGACATCGTCTGAATCAGCGACGCCGCCGACGCGCGTTCCCCCGGCGCCGGCTCGAACACCGCGAGCCCCGGGCGGGCGCCGAGCGCGATGCGTCCCGCGGCGGTGCGGCCCAGCGCACGCGCCCCGTTCGCCGTGATGCCGAGCAGCGCCTCCTCCACGGTGAGGCCCATCGTCAGGCACGACAGCGTGGCGCAGACCCACGGATCCATCATCGGGGAGGAGCCCGGGTTGAGGTCGGTGGCGACCGCCAGCGCCACGCCGGCCTCCCGGAGCCGCGCGACCGGAGGCGCGGTGTCGCGGAGATGGAGCATGGCGCCCGGCAGCAACACGGCCACCGTCCCCGCTGCGGCCATCGC
>JBIKWC010000442.1:0-4350 GCA_044356535.1 Myxococcota bacterium | reverse complement strand
GTTCGCGGATGATACTATCAGTGACAACACTCTTTTAAGCTTGATGATTGTGGAATCGTCTGCGGGGTTCGGGTTATGGGGACGGAGGAGGTTTCATGTTCCCGACCCCCACCGCCGATGCCCGACTCCTCCGGCACGCCCGAGACCCGGATGCCGGTCGACGACTCGGATCCCTGAGCCGACCCACCAGCGGCGCTGCGGCCGTCGTGGCGGCGGTCGGTGCCTCCATTCTGGTCGCCGTGCTCGCGGACTGGTGGTCCGAGCAGGTCGCGCCCGAGCCGCAGGATCCGGACGCGCCGCTGCACCGATGAACGCACGTACCAACCGTGGCCCTGCACCGCCCCGGACGGACACTTCCTGGCCCCACGCGGGTGCCCCGCGACGCTGAATGGGCCAAGATGTGGCCCATGGCCACCGCCGAGCAGATCAAGGCGCTCATCCGGTGTCACCTCGACGGTGACAATGGGCGGTTCTACGCCGTCGCGATGCAGATGGCCGCGCATGCCGCGCGCAGCGGGCACAACCAGCTCGCCACCGACCTGAAGGTGCTCGTCGACGAGGCGAAGAACGGGGCGCGGTCCAAGGTCACGCCGCTCGTGCCCGTCAGTCGGGAGCTCGGCGAGGTCCTGACCGTCGCCCACCCCGAGGTCCGGCTCGTGGACATGGTCCTCGAGGCCGAGACCCGCCGACGGCTCGACCGCGTGCTCGACGAGAACCGGCAGGCCCACCGGCTCCGCGCTCGCTCCCTGACTCCCCGCCGGAAGCTCCTTCTGATGGGCCCGCCGGGATCGGGGAAGACCATGACCGCCGCCGCGCTGGCGACCGAGCTCGGGGTCCCGCTGTTCACGGTCGTCCTCGAGGGCCTGATCACCAAGTTCCTCGGCGAAACGGCGGCGAAGCTGCGCCTGGTCTTCGATGCCGTCCACCGGACGCCGGGTGTGTACCTGTTCGACGAGTTCGACGCGATCGGGGGCCACCGGGCACAGCAGAACGAGGTCGGAGAGATCCGCCGCGTGTTGAGCTCGTTTCTGCAGCTCCTCGAGCAGGACGACTCGACGAGCCTGGTGGTGGCGGCGACCAACAACGCGTCCCTCCTCGACCGGGCGCTGTTCCGCCGGTTCGACGACGCGATCGAATACCGGCTGCCGGACCGCGCGCTCGTGGTGCGGCTCCTCCAGGCCCGGCTCGCGCCGTTCCCCACCGAGGTCGATTGGGCTGGCGCGGCGGACGAGGGCGCCGGCCTGAGCCATGCAGACCTGACCCGCGCGTGCGACGACGCCGCCAAGCAGATGGTCCTCGAGGACCTCCCACATGTGACGACCCCGATGCTGGTCGCGGCGCTCGGCGAACGTCGGGCGGGGGCGACCGCCTGATGGCTCCGAAGGCCGCGCTCCGGCATGTCACGGTGCCCGACGCCTTCCTCGAGACGGCCCGGTACCGTGCACCCCCGGGTCGCGGATCGACGAAGGGCAAGACCCACGATCCGGCCGCGCATGGTCGGCGGCTGCTCGATCAGCTCGAGATCGAGCGGGCCCGCCTGGGTGAGGTCGATGCGCGGCGGCAGGCGCTGGCGCTGACGGACGCCCGAGGCCTCGTGGTCGAGGTCGTCAGCGAGCCCACCTTCCTGCTCGCCCTCAAGAGCCTTCACTCGCCCACCCACGGCATCGAGCTCCTGTCGGTTCGGCAGCGCGGGGACCAGCAACTCGCTGCTCTCCGGGTGACGGAGAAGGGCCTCACCCGCCTGAAGAAGCTCCTCGTCGAATACACCGCGCCGCCGCCGGACGGTGCTCGACCAAAGAACGCAGCGCTGATCGACAGCGTCGCAGAGCTCCGTCGCGGCGTTCTCCGGGCGTGCTGGAGCGACGAGGTGGGGCTGCTGCCCACGGATGACGCCGCGATCTGGTGGGAGGTCTGGCTTCGCCGACCGGATCCAGTGGTGGACGTGGTCGTCGGGTTCCGAGCCGACGCCGCCCGGTTGGGCGTGAGCGTCCACGGAAAGGGCATCACGTTCCCGGATCGGTGCGTCTGTCTCGCGTTCGGCACGCTGGCGGCGATGTCGGAGTGCGTCGACTACCTCGACCGGATCGCGGAGCTGCGGCGGGCCCGACTGAACCCAGAACCCCTCCTCCAGGCGAGCGGGGTCGAGCAGCTCACCTGGGTGGACGAGCTTCGCGCGCGGGTGATGGCCCCAACGCCGGACGCCCCGAGGGTGTGCATGCTCGACACGGGTCTCGACGCCGGACATCCGCTGCTCGCGCCGGCCGTCGTTCCCGGCGGCTTGTTTGCATACCGCGAGGCTTGGGGCACCCACGACCACGATGGTCACGGCACCCGACTCTCGGGGCTCGCGGCGTACGGCGACCTCACCGAGGCGTTCGCGTCGTCCGCGCCGGTCGCGCTCCCGCTCTGGCTCGAGTCGGGCAAGATCCTGCCTCCCGGGGACGGGGCGAACCCGCGCGACCTGTACGGCAGCATCACGATCGACGCGATCGGTCAGGTCGAGGTTGCGTCCAGAGCGGAGCGCGTGATCTGCCTCGCCGTGACGGACCGGGAGGTCGACTTCCACGGGAAGCCGTCGTCCTGGTCCGGGGCCGTCGACGAGCTGGCGTCGGGGGCGCTCGACGGCTTCGAGCGGCTGATCTGCGTCGCGGCGGGCAACGGCGACCCGGCGCACTTCCTGACGTACCCGGACAACGTCGTGGTCGCGCCGATCCAGGAGCCTGGACAGGCCTGGAACGCACTCACGGTCGGTGCGTTCACGGCGCGGGCGGCGACCTCGTCTCCAGAGTTCCCGGGCTACGCGCCCCTGGCGCCGGCGGGGGACCTGAGTCCGCACACCTCGAGCGGAGCATCGTGGTCGGCCGCATGGCCCCACAAACCGGACCTCGTGCTCGAGGGTGGGAACCTCGCCCGCTCACCCGACGGCGATGTCGCCTGGCCCGACGATTTGCAGCTGCTCACGACGGCTCGCCGGGATCCGAGGTTCGCGCGCCGGCTGCTCGAGCGCGCGTCGGCCACCTCGGCCGCGACGGCCCTGGCTGCGCGAATGGGTGCTCAGATCATGTCGGAATACCCCGACTTCTGGCCCCAGACGGTCCGCGGCCTGCTGGTGCACTCGGCCCGGTGGACCCGCGCCATGCTGCAGCGCTTCGACCTGCGCTCGGAGTCAGGGCGTCGGAGCCTGCTGCGGACCTGCGGGCACGGGGTCCCGGACCTCGCGGCCGCCTCCTGGAGTGCGCGCGACGCGCTGACTTTGGTGGCGCAACGGCGGATCCAGCCGTTCGAGCGCGTGGGCTCCCAGGGCAAGATGAGGGACATCCACTTCCACCCGCTCCCCTGGCCCGCGGCGGAGCTGGCGCGGCTGGGTCACGTCGACGTGGAGCTGCGGGTGACCCTGTCCTACTTCGTCGAACCCAGCCCCGGAGAGCGCGGCTGGTCGCACAAGCACCGCTACGCCTCCCACGGGCTCCGCTTCGACGTTCGCGGTGCCGCCGAGTCCCAGACGGACTTCGTCCGTCGACTGAGCGAGGACGCCGCCGATGAGGAGGACGGCAGGACCCGAACGCCGTCGCGGCCGCAGGACTCCGCCTGGATGCTGGGGACCAAGCTGCGAACCAGCGGCTCCCTCCACCAGGACACCTGGACCGGAACGGCCGTCGACCTCGCGAGCCGCGGGATGATCGCCGTGTTCCCGGTCGTGGGGTGGTGGCGGGAGCGTCCGGGTCAGGGGATGGTGGACAAGGGGTCGCGGTATGCGCTGATCCTCTCCATCCGGGTTCCAGAAGCCGTCGGCGTGGACCTCTACACCGAGGTGGTCCAGGTCATCGCTGCCCGCGTGGCGGTCGCGACGTAGTGGTTCACGGCGCCTGCGCGTACCCGGAGGTCCACCGAACCGGCGGGATCCCGTCGACCGCTTCCCGAGCGGCGACCAGCAGCTCGCGGCCGTAGTGCACCTCCCGGACCGAGTCGCCCTCGTGCCCCACGAGGAAGTCGATCACGTTCCCCGCCACCCGCTCCCCCTCCAGGTGCGCTTGGAACGCCGCCCGGAAGCTGTGCTCCGGGCGCGAGATCACCCGGTTCGGCGGCGCCCACACGTGCAGCGGCACCTCGCCCGCGTCCGTCGCCTCCTGCCACGTCATCCGGAACGTCTCCGTCGGCTTCTTCGTCCGCCCCTCGTCGCGGTCCTTCGTCTTCGCGTGGCGTCGCTTCGGGAACACCGGCCCCGATGGGAAGCTCTCGATCCACGCCAGGACACCCGGCTCCGCGAGCAGGTTCACCGAGAGCGGCACCGTCCGGGCGTCCGCCTTCTCGACCTTCGTCTTCCCCGCCCGCACGACCAGCGTCCGAGCG
>JBIKWC010000016.1:0-58497 GCA_044356535.1 Myxococcota bacterium | reverse complement strand
GCCGTCGAGGTCCTCGGGGTTGTTGGGGCACTGGTCGGTCGGGTCCTGGATCCCGTCCTTGTCGTTGTCCCAGTCGGGGCAGCCGTCCTGGTCCTCGAAGTTGTCGAAGTCCTCGGGGTCGTTCGGGCAGCGGTCGACTGGGTCCTTGAGGCCGTCCTTGTCGTTGTCGTCCTCGGGGCAGCCGTCTTCGTCCTCGAAACCGTCGAGGTCCTCGGGGATGTTGATGCACAGGTCGTACTTGTTCGGGATGCCGTCCCCATCGCGGTCGAGCGAGAGCGGATCGAACTTCGGGCCGAGGGACAACGCGCCGAAGATCCGGAAGTCCGGCGAGCCGAGCCCGGGGTTGACGCCAAAGCCGGCCCCGGCGGTGAACGCGGCGATGTCGAAGCCGTGGAACCGCAGCCACGGAAGGATCTCGGTCGGGACCTGCGCGACCCGGAACCCGCCCACGTGCCCCTGCAGGTCGCCGCCGACCTCGAACACCGCGGCCGGTCGGGCCGACAAGGCGACGCGGTACACGAACTCGCTGCCGAACGTGGTGTCGCGGAACTGGTCGGGCAGCTTGATGCGCGCCCCGACGTTGACGGCGCCGCGGGCCTGGTAGGTCCCGTCGTGTATCGAGTCCGACGCGACCTCGAACACGGCCATCGGCTGGAGGGTGACGTTGCCCTCCCCCAGGAACGACCGCGTTCCGCCGGTGGGGATGGTCACGTTCGTGAGGAAGGCGAGGCCGACGGGGTACCCCTCCTCGATGTTGACCGCGACGACCTTGGGGGTGACGCGGATGTCGCCGAGCGCGGCCGGAACGAGATCAGCGGTGGAGGTGGGCGACTGGGGTGCTGCGGGCTCGAACCCCTCCTGCCACACGATGACCGGGGCCTCGAACACGAGGGCGAACCGGTCGGCGAGGCCGAACCCCGCCTGGAAGTCGAACACGGACCGCTGGTTGAGCAGCGCGTCGGGGAAGTCGGGGCCGGGGCCGAGCACGCGCTCGTCGCGGAGCTCGAGGACGACGCTGTCCTCGGCGTAGTCACCCCAGATGCCAACGCCCACCTGGAGGTTCTCGAGCGTCGCCGAGGACTCCGTCACGGCGTAGCCGTACGGATCGATCGCCGGGCGGAACCGCTGGGCGTCGATGGGGAGCTCCTGCGGCACCCCGTTCTGCTGCGCCTGCGCCAGGCGCGCGAGCCACCACAACCCGGTCATCACCGAAGCCTCCGCCGACGGAGGCCGGCCACCAGGACGAGCGGCACCACGAGCGCAGTCCGCGTGCCCGCGATGTTGCCGTCACCGGTGCAGGCCCCGCCGCCGCCGATGGAGCCGATCCGGGCGCTGTTGTCGCACCCCTCGTCCGCGAGCGACGAGCAGTCGTTGTCGAGCCTGTCGAAACACACGTCGGGGCGGCCCGGGTTCACGAGGGGGTTCGCGTCGTCGCAGTCACCCGCGCCGAGCGTCCAGCCGTCTTCGTCGCTGTCGATGTCGGGGGCCGGGCCCGTGTCGGCCGTGGACGTCCCGGTGTCCGTGCCGGTGTCGCTCGACACGGCGTACGCCGCTGGCGCGAAGGCGAGCCACACCGCGGCGACGGTGAGGCGAGGAGACCAGGGGGACCCTGGAAACCAGGGGAGAGACACCGACATGTACACTCCGACCGACCGCATCACGGCGCGGGCTTGATCTCGATTCCGGTGTGGTGCTCGATCCGGTTCTCGACCTTGTACTTGTTGTCCGACAAGGAGTCGTCGTTGATCATGAGCTCGATCTTGCCGTGGTTCGGCGCGCGGAACTCGGCGGCGAGCCCGATGCCGGACACGAGGACGTCGTGGTTGTCCGACGTGTACTTCATCACGAGCTGCCCGCGGAGGCATTCGGTCGTGCAGGGGAGGTCGCCCGTGGCCTTCTGGTTGGGGTCTCCGCCCGCGTTGATCCACGGCCCGCCCGCCGTCAGCTGGAAGTAGTCGGCGTCGGTCGCGTGAACGATGATCTTGTCGCCTTTGCAGACGTACAGCGGGTTCTGCCAGGAGGAGTTGATGTTCAGGTAGTTGAATGCGGTGTAGTCGAGGGGCGGGTACGGACACTCGCCCTCCGTGAGGCGGCCCGCGATCGCAGGGACCCACGCCTCCCACGCCGCTGCGCCGCCGCCCGACATCGCCGCCTTGCACTGCTCCCAGTTCTCCTGCACCACCACCGTGACGCGGTCCGCCTTGGCCATCATGACGGTCTCGAGGTCGGTGGCGGCCTGATCGCCGAACTTGATGCCGTCGTTGCGCTGGCCGCGCCACTGTCCGACGATCGCGTCGCGGGCGAGGTTCCAGGCCATCCGGCGGGGCCCCTCGGACATGGAGGCGAAGTCGTCCGGGTAGTAGCAGTCCGCGGTCCAGCCGGGGGCGCGGTACCAGCCGGCGGCCGTGGGCCCAGCAGGCTCCTTCGGCTCCTTCGGCTTCTTGGCGAATGCGGGGGCGACCTGGAGGAGGCCGGCGAGCAACAACGGGGTCAGGACGGTGAGGCGCATGCACGCTCCGGGCGAGGTTCTAGCACACAACCCGCGACAGGTCCGAATCGATCCGGAGCGCGCTGCGGTTGCCCCGAAACGACGCGCGCCGACCCACCCTCCCGAACGGGAAGGGGGTCGGCACCGGGATCACCCCCGGAACACCGGCCTGGCCGGCGCTCCGAGCGCGACTCAGCCCGCGATCTGGATGGCGACGACGAGGGCGAACAAGCAGAGCGACTCGATGAACGCCAGGCCGACGTAGAAGGGCGCGTTCAGCTTGCCGGCCGCGGCCGGGTTGCGGGACACGGACTCGTACATCCCCTTGGCCGCCATGCCCTGCGCGAGAGCGCCGCCGAGCACCGCGAGGCCCATCGTGATGCCCGCGCCCATGTTGTCACCGGCAGCGAACGCGGGGGTGCTGATCAGGAGCACCGGCAGGAGCGCCGGCAGGACCGACAGGGACTTCTTCATTGTCTCCTCCTCTCCCGGCGAGCGGGAGTGTCTGTAAGCAGTAGCAGGGGTCTGGGAACGGTTCCGAGGGCTCAGTGCGCGGAAGCGCCGTGGCCGTCGTGGTGCTCTTCGTGGTGGGGCAAGGACAGGTTGATGTAGATCACGGTGAGCAGGCTGAACACGAAGGCCTGGATCACCGACACCAGGATCGCGAGCAACAGCAGCGCGGACGGGATGCCGACCGGGATGAGGCCCGAGAGGATGGTGAAGACCTGGTGGTCGCCGTACAGGTTGGCCGTGAGGCGGATGGTGAGCGACACGGGCCGGATGCACAGCGAGATGAGCTCGAGCGGGAACATGAAGGGCGCGATCAGGAGCGCCGGACCCGCCAGGTGCTTGAGGAACCCGACGGCGTCGCGCGACAGGCCCACGCCCCAGAAGGTCAGGAACACCACGATGGCCATGCCGACGTTCGTGTTGACGTTGTCGGTGGGCGGCAGGAAGCCCGGGATGATCGACTGGATGTTGCAGAAGAAGATGTAGCTGAACAGTCCGGCGATCAGCGGGAAGAACGCGCGCTGGTCGCGCTTCTCGAGGAGGTCGCCCATCAGGCCGAGGATGCCGCCGGCGAACACTTCGGCGGCGGAGACCGCGTCGAACTTCCCGGAGGGGACGTACTTGTCGAGGCCCTGGCGCTTGCGGGCCGACTCGAGGCCCATCCGTGCCAGCACGGCGCATGCGATGACGGTGAGCGCCGCGAGCCACGCGTGCAGGTGGACCGTGGTGTTGGCGACCTCGTGGCCGGCTGCGAGGTGGTGCTCCGTGAGGCCCAGCGACGACAGGAGGGTGTCCTTGTCGATCGCAGGGATCAGGCGAAACCAGGAGAATCCGGACGCGAGCATCACGCCTCCGACGCAGTGGGACCCGGCCCGTCCGCCTCGAGCGTGCGGGCCAGATGGACCGCGGCGCCGAGCGTGCCGAGCAGGATCGGAAGGAAACCGACCGCGACCGCGGGCGGAGGGAACACCTTGACGAGCAGCAGGAACGCGCCCACCAGCAACACGAGCTTGGCGCCGAGCGCCGAGATCCACAACGCGAGCCACGGGTCGCCCTCGGGCGCTGCGAAGCCGGACACCACGCGCGGACCGAGGGTGGCGAGGACCCAGAAGTTCAACAGCAACAAGAGCGACGAACAGGTCGCGGCCACCCCGTGCTCGACCGACACGGCGAACGCGGGACCTACCGCGAGGGGCAGGGCCAGGACGCTATACCGGAGGATCGGAGGGTGGTTCGTCATTGGTGGTGAGTCTGGAGATGGTGAGGAGGAAGGAGGCCATTCCGATTGCGAAACCGAGGACGAACCCTGCGAGCTGGAGCTTGGGGGTGGTGTTCCACCTCCCGTCCGCCAGGTAGCCCCCTCCTCCGCAGACCACCGTGGACACGGTCATCTGGGTGACGAGGGCCGCCGCAGTGGCGCCCCTTCGGAACGAATCCGGATTCACCGGAGACCTCGTCGGGGGCAGCCGCCTATCGTGGCTTCCGCGCTGCGGTCAACGCTCCCGCAACCGGTTGTGGCGTCATCGGCTTCCCTCCTGCGCCACCAGCGAGCCATCGTTCAGTCCGCGCAGGCGGCGAGCAGGGCGCTCGAGAGCCCGTCGATCAGCCGATCGACCTCCTCGTCGGAGAGCGTGGCCGGCAGGAAGGCCGCCTCGTACTGGCTGGCGGGGAGGTAGATCCCCTCGGCCAGCGCCGAACGGAAGAAGCGCGAGAACGCGTCGAGGTCCGACTCCTGCACCTCGCCGAACGTGGTGGGCGCGACCGGACGGAAGAAGATCGTGAACATCGAGCCCACCCGGGCCAGGCTGATCCCGTGGTACGCCACGGCCTCGCGCAACCCGGCCTCGAGCCGGGCGCCGATCTGCTCGAGGCGCTCGTACGCTGCAGCGTCCAGGAGGCGCAGCGTGGCGAGCCCGGCAGCGACGGCCACCGGGTTCCCGGACAACGTCCCCCCCTGGTAGATCGGCCCGACCGGGGCGAGCTGGTCCATCAGGTCGGCGCGTCCACCGAACGCGGCGAGCGGGTATCCACCCCCCAGCACCTTCCCCATGCAGGTGAGGTCCGGGGTGATCCCGTACCGCTCCTGGGCACCACCCCGCGCCAGGCGGAAGCCGGTCATCACCTCGTCGAACACGAGGAGCGCCCCGTGGCGGGTACAGAGGTCGCGCATGGCCTCGAGGAAGCCGGGGAGCGGCGCCACGGTGCCCATGTTGCCAGCCACGGGCTCGAGCATGACGGCCGCGATCTCGCCCGGGTAGCGCTCGAACAGGGCAGCGACGGCTTCGGCGTCGTTGAACGGCGCCACGAGCGTGAGCGCGGCGATCTCCTCCGGCACCCCCGGGGTGCCCGGGAGCGTGGTGGCAGCGCCGGCAGAGAAGGTCGCGACGCCCGAGCCCGCCTTCACGAGCATGGCGTCGTGGGCGCCGTGGTAGCAGCCCTCGAACTTGACGACGCGCTTGCGGCCCGTGGCGCCGCGGCACAGGCGCACCGTGTGCAGCGTGGCCTCCGTCCCGGACGAGACGAGGCGCACCTTCTGGACGGAGGGCACCCGGGCGCGGATCTCCTCTGCGAGTTCGATCTCCGCTTCGGTGGGGGCGCCGAACGTCGAGCCGCGGGAGGCGGCGGCCATGGCCGCGCCGAGCACGTGGGTGTGGGCGTGGCCCAGGATCAGCGGGCCCCACGAGCCCACGAGGTCGAGGAACCGGTGCCCGTCCACGTCGATGAGCTCGTTGCCTTCTCCGCGGGCGATGAAGGGCGGGTCTCCACCCACGGCGCGGAACGCACGCACGGGCGAGTTCACGCCGCCTGGGATCACGAGCGACGCACGTTCGAGCAGACGGCTACTGCGGGACACGGAACCTCCGGGGCGCGGTCCGTAACTCCGGGACCCGGACCCGGATAGCCCCCCACCGATGCTGCTCCCGACGATCCTCGCCGCTTGTGAATCCACGGGCTCGCCCCCCCCGGGGACGACGCCCGGCGCCCCGTGCCCCGATGGTCGCGCCTCCGTCCGGGGTGCGCCCGACGCGGCCGTGGAGCGCTGGGTCCCGGGGACGGTGGTGGAGACCTGCGAAGACGGACCCCACCGCGAGACCTGGCCCGCGGGGACCCCCGCCGCCACCGGTGAGCGCCGCGCGGGACGCCGCGCCGCCACCTGGACCCGCTGGACCCCCGACGGCCGCTTCGACGGGCAGCTCGAGTACGACGACCAGGGCGTGCCCGCGGTCCGACGCGAACCCTCGTCGGACGGACGCCTCGCCGAGTACACGTTCACCGACGGCAGGCTCGTGAAGTGGCGGGGGGTGCCAGCAACCGCCATGCCCGAATGGGTCGACGGCGCCTGGGTGCCCGGCCAGCGCTACGCGACGGAGGCGCCGTGATCCCCCTCACCGCCGTCCTGGCCTCCGAGCCCGGTGCTCCCGGAGGCCCGCTGGTGGACTGGCTCGCCTGGGCCGGGACCGACCGCGAGGTCCGCCGCTGGAGGCGCGAAGGGTGCGCGGAAGACGGGCTGTTCGCCGCCTCGCTCGCGCCCTCGGCCCGCGGGGCCCTGGCGCAGCTCTCCGATCCCACCGTGTACGCGGCCGAGGTGCGGATCCTGGACGGCCACGAGCTGCCGGTGCTCGAGTTCCGCGAGGCGATCGTGTTCACGAACCCGACCGATCGACCGCTCGAGGTGGTCCGGCTCCGCGTGTTCCCCAACCTCGTGGATCCCCAGCGGCCGGTGCGGATCCTGGGCGTGTGGGGCAACGGCACTCCCACGCCGTTCCTGGTCGAGGACTCGATCCTCGCGGTGCGGTTGCCCGAGCCGCTCGGACCCGGCCGCACCGTTCGCCTGCTGCTCCAGGGCTTCGAGCCCGTGATGCCCTTCTTTCCCGGGGCACCGCTCGACGCGGTCGGGTGGTCGGCCGCGCGCGGCGGCGTGATGGGCGTGGCCGACGACCAGCTCTCGCTCGGGCTGTTCCTGCCCACGCTGACCGCCTTCGGGCCCGACGGCCAGGACACGCGGGCCGTGGGGTGGAACGAGGTCCCCGCGGTCTACGACCCCGCGTTGTGGCATGTCTCCGTCACGCACGGCGCCCGGTGGACCGTGGCGTCGACGGGCGTGGGAATCGGCTCGACCGCAGACGAGCGGCTGGTCACCGACACGCTCGTGGCCGGCGGCGCCCGCGACTTCGCCGTGCACCTCGTCCCCGACGCGGTCGTGTCGAGCGTCCAGGTCGGGCCCACCACGCTCCGCGTGCTCACCCGCTCGCTCGAGGGCGACGAGCTCGTGGGGCCGGACCTGTTGCAGGTCGGAGAGGCTGCGCTCCGCGTGTTCTCCGAGCGCTTCGGACCGCCCCTCCCCGCCGAGGTCGACCTCGTCGAGGGGCCCGTCCGCGGCCTGCCCGCGCTCGACTTCCCCGGGCTCGTCGTGGTCGACACGCGCCACGCTCACCGCCCCTACCACCGGTCGGCCCGCCACGAGTGGGCGCTGGTGCACGGCCTCGCGCACCAGTGGTGGGGCCACGAGGTGGGCTCCGACGGCGTCGCCGAGCCCTGGATCGACGAGGGTCTCGCCGAACACGCGACCGCCCTGTACTGGGAGTCCCGGTACGGGCGGGACGCCGTCGTCGACCGGTTCGAGGTCGAGCTGCTGGAGCCGCTCGGCCGGATGGTGGCGCGCGGCCTGAAGGTGCTGCCCGGCAACCTGCCGGCCGACGCGTACGACCTCGGCCGGTACAGCGTGCTGGTCCATGGGCGGGCGGCGATGTTCTTCGACGGCCTGCGCCGCGCGTACGGCGACGAGGCGTGGACGCAGACCCTGCTCGCGCTGCGGGTAGCGGGCTCCGGACGCCGGCTCGGCGGGGCCGAGGTGCTGGAGGTCCTCGGTCGGACCGCGCCCGAAGGCGTGGATCCCGAGGCCCTGTTCCTGGAGCAGATGGTGTCCCCCACCTGGCTCGAGGATCTCGTGGGCGCCACGCCCGGACCCTGACCGCTACGACGAGGCCGACGTGTACGAGGCGAGCGCCCGCCGCCACACGAGCCGGCTGCCCACCAGGAACCCACCGCCCACCGCGACCGCGCCCGCTACGAGGCCCCACGTCCAATCGCCGCGCAGCGCGAGCGCGGGGAACGTGGTCGCGACCCCGATCGGTACCACCACCACCAGTACGGTGCGGATCAGGGGCCCGAACACGCGGAGCGGCCAGCGCCCAGCGTCGGAGACCGACCACAACAGGAACCGCAGGTTGTCCACGCGCACGAACCAGAAGCTCGTGCAGATCGCGAGGAGCCACACCGAGTACAACGCAGCGAGGCCCGCCACCCCCGTCACCACGGCGGCGAGCACGTCGGGCACGGAGGGCGCCGGGAGCTGCGACGAGGCCCACCCCACCAGCGCCACCGCCGCGAGGAGGTCCCACAGGCGGGCGGGCGCTACCCGGCGGAACGAGGCCAGCAGCTGCGCGTCGACGGGCTTGAGCAGGAGGAAGTCGAACGACCCGGAGCGCACGGCGTCCACCACCTCGCCGAGGTTCGGCTCGACGAGACCCGTGAGCACCGCCTGTGCCAGGAAGAACAGGCCCGTGACCAGGGTGAGCTCGGGCGCCGTCCAGCCGAGCACCTCGTCCCGCTGCGAGAACACCAGGACCACCGGCACGAGCACGCCGAACACGCGCATCACCCCGGTGATTCCGTCGAACACGAAGTCGGCGCGGTACTGCATCGCGTTGGCGAGCGACGTACGGAGGAGCGCGGCCAGGAGCGAGGTGGTCCTAAGCACCGAAGGCCCCGTAGCGACGGACGCCGATCCGCCACCCCACGAGCACCAGCGCCAGCAGCGCGAAGGTCCAGCCCCAGGCCACCGCGAGGTCCGTCGCGATCTCGGCCGGCGTCGACAGGCCCGCCAGGATCTCGACCGGGCCGCCGAGCATGGCGCGGAACGGGAGGAGGCGCAGGACGCGGGCGACCCCTTCGGGGAACACGTCCATCGGCGCCACGTAGCCGGACAACAGGGAGTAGAGCCCGAACCACACCCCGAACAACGCGTCCGACTTGTCGATCCAGAACGACAGGATCGCGAACAGCGCCTGGATCAGGAAGTTCACGGCCCACGCGGCGGCGAGGGCGAAGGCGAACGCGATGGCGTGGGGCAGCGTGGGGAGCCACACGAGGTCGGGGCGGAGCAGCGCCAACCCGACCAGCACCGGCGACAACACCAGGAGCCGCAACGGCACCGCCACGAGCATGTCCACGCCGTGCTGCAGGAGCGGGTGCATCGGCTTGAGCAGGCGGGTCGACAGGCGGCCGGAGCGGATCTCCTGGTTCAGCTCCCAGAGCAGCCACGCGGACGACAGCTGGCGCACCACCAGCGCGGCGACGAAGTACCGGCCGAGGTCCAGGGCGTCGAGGCCGGCGATCGGTCCCTCCGCTGCGACGGCGTCCCACAACGCCAACATCACGAGCGGCATGGTCGCCGACAGGATCCAGATCGCCATCTCGGCGCGGTAGGCCGCGACCCCGGCGAGGCCCACCCGCACGAGGTCGGGCAGCGCGCGGAAGAAGTGCGTCACGGCGCGTGCCCGGCCTGTTCGCGGAGCTGGCGGGTCTGGCCGAAGGCGCGCGTGAGGACCTCCTCGAGGGGGGGATCGGCCACGCTCACGTCGGCGTGGGGACACGCCTCCAGCACCCGCACCAGCAGGCCGTTCACCTCGGCGCGCGGCACGATCTGCACGAAGCCGCCACCCGGCGCGGCCGAGAATCCGAGCGCGCCCACGGCCTCGGTGCCCGCGCCCTGGACGGTGAGCTTGCGCCCGGCACCGAACCGCTCGTTGAGGTCGGCGATGGAGCCGTCGAACCGCACCACGCCGAGGTCCACGAGCACGATCCGGTCCGCGAGCGCGGCGACGTCGTTCATGTCGTGGCTCGTCAACACCACGGTGGCCCCGTGCCGGACGTTCCAGTCGCGGACGAACGCGCGCACAGACGCCTGCACTTCCACGTCGAGGCCGATGGTGGGCTCGTCGAGGAACAGGACGGTGGGGCGGTGGAGCAGGGCGGCTGCGAGCTCGCAACGCATGCGCTGGCCGAGCGACAGGTTGCGGACGGGGCGCTGGAGGAACGACGACAGGTCCAGCAGGGTGACGAGCTCGTCCACGGTGCGGGCGTAGGCCGCGGGTTCGAGATCGTAGAGCGCCCGGTTGAGCAGGAAGGTGTCGGTCGCGGGCAGGTCCCACAGCAGCTGCTGCTTCTGGCCCATGACCAGCGTGATCGCCCGCAGGAAATCGGGGTGACGGTCCTGGGGTCGCCGCCCGGCGACGGAGCACGAGCCCGAGGTCGGGTGCAGCAGGCCCGTGAGCATCTTCAGCGTGGTCGTCTTGCCGGCCCCGTTCGGCCCCAGGAGCCCGATGCGCTCACCCGGCTTCACGCGCAGGTCGATTCCGTCCACGGCGACCACGTCCCGAAACCGTCGGCTCCAGAGCGAGCGGAGCGTGCCTGCGAACCCCGGATCCTTCTCGGGGACCCGGTACACTTTCCGGAGGTTCACGGTCTCGATCAAGAGGCACGGGGTGGGCGGACGGGCGCGCGGGACGCTACAGTCGCGGACGGGAGGGAGTTCATGGTCGGGTTGTTGCTCGCAGCGGTGGCCGTATCCTGGGCCGACACCGGAACCAGTGACACGGGCGCGTCGGTCCAGCGCGTGACGGGGACCAACACCCATACGGGCGCGTGGGCGGTCCACACCGCCGACACCGGCGCCGCGCCGACCGGAGAGTCGGGCGGTTCGGGCGGCCACTCCGGGGGCGGCACGACGGAGACCGACACCGACACGGACACCGACACCGACGAGCCCACGGACGGCACGACCGACGGCACCACCACCGACGACACCGCGACCGGCGACGACAAGGCGTGCGGGTGCGCGACCCCGGGATCCGGGGCGGCTCCCGCCGTCCTCCTCGGGATCCTGGCTGCGCGCCGCCGTCGCGGACGCTGAAGATATGCAGCCTCGGAGGCCGTCTGTGACGCCAGACGGATCTCGCTTTCGCAGAAAGGCCTCCACAACTCGGAACCGACCAGCTATGCTGGCAGCGACTTAGGAGGAGGACGCATGCGTTCCATGATGATTGGTCTGGTTTCCCTGTTCGCCGCAACCCCGGCTTTCGCGAGCGGCTACTACAGCTACTACAGCGGTGGCACGTCGACGTACTACACCTACTACACCGGCACCTACACCGAGACGGACACCGACACCGATACGGACACCGACACGGACACCGACACGGACACCGACACGGACACCACCACCACCGACTCCGGTGGCGGCAAGGACTCCTGTGGCTGTGACAACTCCAGCGTGACCGGCGGCTCGGCCCTCGGCCTCGTGCTGGCGGTCGGCGCCCTCGCGCGTCGTCGTCGCTGATTTCGCGCGGGAGCGGTTCTCCGCTCCCGGCCACGGCGCCCGGTCATCTGGCCGGGCGTTCGTGTTTCTGGCCTCCGCGTTCCCGGGCTCGGCTATGATGGCCGCGACCTCGCGGAGGACCCCGTGCTCGGACTGCTCGCCCTCGTCCCGACCGCCCAGGCCCAGACCTGCGACCGCGCAGGCGCCGCGCCGGTCGTCATCAACGAGTTCCTCTCCGATCCCCCGTCCACCGACGACGGCCTCGAGTGGGTCGAGCTCAAGAACACCGGCAACAGCACGGTCGACGTGTCGGGCTGGATGGTCGCGTCCGGGACCTCCACGTTCGGCGAGTCCGATCCACTCCCGGACAACACCACGATCCGGGCGGGCGCCTACCTCGTGATCGGCCAGCTGGCGGCGCCGCTCCTGTTCCCCGACGCCGACGAGTACCTGGACGGCTTCTCGCTCGGCAACGCCTCGACCGACGCCGACGGCCTGCAGCTCCGGGACTGCCGGGGAGACCCCGTCGACACCGTGATCTACGGCGGCCCCGAGGACGACGGCTGGATCGGGGACGACAACGATCGCACCCTCGCCCCGGTCGACGCGAGCCTGTCCACCGGCCGGGTGCCCGACGGGCGCGACACCGATCGCGCGGTCGACGACTTCGAGGTGTTGCCGTACCTCACGCCGGGCGACGCCAACGACGGGCCCCCGCAGACCTGCGGCGGCCCCGAGAGCGGCTTCGTCGTCAACGAGATCTACTCGGACCCCGAGGGCTCCGACACGGGCTTCGAGTGGATCGAGCTGCTGCACACGGGCAACGATTCCATCGACCTCACCGGCTGGGCGCTCGCGATGGGCACCTCGAGCCTCACCAAGAAGTACACCTGGGAGTCGGGCACCCTCCGCCCCGGAGACCGGCTCCTGGTCGGCGCTCCCTACGTGAAGGACGCCGACCTCGTGGTCGACTCGTTGTCGCTCGGCAACGCCACCTCGAGCTCCGACATCGTGGCGCTCCTCGACTGCCGCGGCTTCCCCGCCGACACGCTCGTGTACGGCGGCCCGAACGAAGACGCCTTCGTCGACGACACCGGCGAGATCGCCACGCGCCTCGCGCCCACGGCAGGCGAGGCCACGGCGCTGCAGCGCGCGATCGACGGCCGCGACACCAACGACAACCAGGTCGACTGGGTCACCACCACCGAACCGTCGCCGGGCAAGGAGAACCCGCGCGTGGAGCCGGTGCAGTGTGTGCCGTCGGGCGGTGGCGTCGTGATCAACGAGTTCGTGTCCGACCCCGACGGCGCCGACGAAGGCCTCGAGTGGGTCGAGCTGTACAACGCCACCGACGACGCGGTCTCGGTGGCGGGCTGGGCGTTCTCGTTCGGCACGTCGGACTACGCGTCGAAGCAGGTGGTGTTGCCCGGGGGTACCGAGCTCCCGGCCGGCGGGTTCCTGGTGGTCGGCGGCGAGGGCGTGGAAGAGGCGCAGATCGTCGCCGCGTTCTCGATCGGGAACGGCACCGAGACCGACGGGATCCGGCTGTTCGACTGCGAAGGTGCAGCCGTGGACACGGTGTTGTACGGCAACTCGCCGAACCTCGACCTGATGGTGGACGACACCGAGCTCGTGGTGGAGCCCTACGGGGACCCCGGCAGCAACGAGGCCCTGGCGCGGATCGAGGACGGACTCGACAGCGACTCCGCCGACGACTGGAAGGTGGTCGGCATCACCACCCCGGGCACCTCGAACGTGCGGGACATCGGCACGCTCACCGACCCCCTCGCCGGGGCGCCGGGAACCGGCTGTGGCGGCGGCAAGGCGCCGGAGGCCAGCACCGGACCGGAGGCCGCCGATCCGAACGGAGGCTGCAGCACCGCGCCCTCCGGGACCCTGTTGGTGATCCCGCTGGTAGTGGGGTTGGTCCGGCGCCGGCGGACGTGACGCGCGCGGGCCTCTGCCTGGCGGTCGCCGCCTGCGTCCCGGAGGCGCCGACGGCACCGAACACGCCAGACGCGCCGACCTGGGACGAGGTCAGGCCGGTCCTGAGCCGCTGCGCCGGCTGCCACGACGGGAGCGGACTGGCCGTGCCCCTGCGTACACCCACCGAGGTCCAGCGGTTCGCGGAGCCCGCGGCGGTGGCGATCCGGGCCGGGGAGATGCCGCCGTGGCCCGCCGGAGACGCAGACGTCGACTACCTCGACGACCTCCGCCTGACCGCGCCGGACCAGGCGCTGCTGCTGGCCTGGCTCGACGCGGGCGCGCCCGGCCCCGACACGGCCACCCCCGCGGAAGCCCCGCCGACCGCTGCGTTGCCGCGGATCGACGGGGTGCTGGCGATGGCGGGAGCGTGGACGCCGGAGGGGCCGGAAGAGACGCGGTGCTTCGTGCTCGATCGCGCCGCGGTCACGGCGCCGTTCGTCCGGGGAATCCGCGTCGTCCCCGGGAACCCCGCGGTGGCGCATCACCTGCTGTTGTCCGCCATCGTCGCCGACGACCCCGCGTCGTCCCCCAGCGCGCTCGACGCGGCCGACCCCGCCCTCGGCTGGGCGTGTCCGGAGTGGCTGAAGGGCACCCAGGTGGACGGGCTCGGCGGGTGGCTGCCCGGGCGGTCTCCGACGGTGTTGCCCCCGGGCGTCGGGTTCGCGCTGCCGCCCGAAGCAGAGCTGGTGTTGCAGGCCCACTACGTCGCCGTGGTGCCGGGCGCCGACCGGTCGGAGGTGGAGCTCCTCCTCGAGGACCAGGTGGAGCGCACCGCCGCCGAGCTGCGCCTGGCGAACCCCGACTGGATCACGCCAGCGCTCGCGGTCGACGCCCACGCGACCCGCACCTGGCGGTGGGAGACCACGGTCCGCCGCGCGCTCCCGCCGACGGGCCTCGACCCGGACCGCGACGTCGACGTGCTCGCCGTGGTCCCCCACCAACATGGGCACGGGGCGCGCATCGCGGTGTCGGCCGTCGTCGACGGTGAAGCGGTGCGGCTCGTCGACATCCCGCGCTGGGACTACGACTGGCAGCTCACCTACACCCTCGCCGAGCCCCTGCGCCTGGGACCCGACGACCTCCTGCGCCTGACCTGCACCTTCGAGAACGACACCGCGGTCCCGATCGCGTTCGGGGAACAGACGACCGACGAGATGTGTGTGGCCCGCCTGCTGGTGATGAACGGTCAGGACTAGTACCCGGCGCTCCCGAGCTCGAGCTGCAGGCGCGGGGGTGCGCCGTCGAGCGTTTTGGCCAGCACCAGGGACGTGTTCCAGGTGCGGTCCTGGAGGCGGGCGTACATCCGCGCCTCCCCCACGACCGCCACCCGGAGCGCGGCGTCGGGCCACACCGCGGCCGCGTCGACCCCCGGGGCGAGCTCGAACCCCTGCAGGTACACCGGGCCGGCCGCGCGACGCAGCCGCGGTGCCACCGGCACCACCAGGCGCGCGGAGGTCGCTCCCACGTGCTCCCCCGTCGCGGCCCAGGGCGGCAACGCCGGGAAGGGCAGCGTCGCCTCGAGCGCGAGCGGCCGCCACGCCGACCACAGGTCACCCCCCACGCCGAGCTCCTCTCGCGGGTCCACGTCGGTCGAGGTGAACCCCACCCGGGCGCCGAGCTCCACGGCCAGCGCCTGCTCGTCGAGGGGCCCCACCGCCCACGACAGCGGCGCGCGGGTCCCCAGCCCCGCCTGGGCCCGACCCCAGACGTACCCGGGCGTGTCCCCCACCTGGCTCCGCGCCGCCGTCAGCGTCAGGTCGGCCCACGGGCCCGGGTCCATGCGGGACCGCGGCTCCGGCGCGCCCACCACCACGCGCAGCCGGCGGGAGTCGAGCAGCGCCCCGCCACCGGCCCGGACCCACACCAGCGCCGGCTCGACCTCCACCCCGGGGTTCCACGCGAGGGGCGACGACAGCTCCGCCTGCCCGAGCCAGCGGTCGCCGCCCGGCGTGAACGCGCCGGAGACCCAGGTGGACAGCGGCACCCCGGCGCCGTCCCAGCGGAGCGCCACCGAGCCGGCCGCGGTGGTGCCGAGGAGCCCGAACGCCTCGAGGGTCCAGGTGTCGAGGGCGTCGTGGACGTCGAACCAGCCGCCGCCCGCCACCCGCAGGCCGTCCACGTTCCCGACGGTTGCCGGCCCGGAGTCCACTCGGAGGAGCGGGCCGAGCGAAGGCGGGGTGGGCAGCGCGCGGTACGGGCGCGAGGTCCACGGGCCCGTGGTCGGGAGGGGTGGGTGAGGCGGGGGCGGGGCGGGCGGCACCGCGACCGGGGCGAGGTCGACCAGCGGCAGGCGGCTCGACTTGAAGCCCGCCGCCGTGGTCTCCGAGAACCACAACGCGCCGTCGGGGCCGAACGTGGGCGTCGAGGCCCCCGCGAGCGTGTCCGTGAGCACCTCGACCGCGCCCGTGTCGGGCGCCACGCGAATGACCTGCCACCGGCCGTTCACCACCGCCGTCGCGAGCAGCCCGTTCGGGGTCCAGGTCGGGTCCAGCACGTCGGTGAACGGCAGGGGGACCCGGGTCCACCGCCACGCCGGGAGCTCCGCGAGCCACAGCTCCCCCTGGTTCTCGCGGAACACCGACACCGCGAGGCGCGCGCCGTCCGGCGAGAACGTCGGCGACTGCAGCCAGGTGTGCTCCGGGAACGTGCTGTGTTGCGTGGCAGCGTCGCCGGGGCCGCGCAGCGGGCGCGACCAAAGCTGGTCCGAGCTGTCGGCGTGGCGCACGAACGCGAGCTCGCCCCGGTCCGACACCGCAACGTCCCGGGCCCGCTCGGTGCCCGGCACCGGCGCCGCTACGCGCCGGAGGCCCCGCGGCGTCGAGGCCACGAGCGCGCCGTTTGCGCTCTGCAGGCCGACCTCCCACACCGCGGTGCGGGTCGACGCGGGCGCAGGCAGCCACGGGCGCTGGCCCAGCGGCGTGTCCGTCACCACCAGCACCGCGTCGCGGTCCGGGGAGAACACGGGAGGCAGGCCCGTGACCGCGGGGAGCCAGACCGCGGGCCCCTCGGGCGCTGCCGGGTCGTCCGCGCGCACCACTCGCAGCACGCGCGCCTTGCCTTCGGCGTAGAACCGTCCGTCCCGAGAGGTACGGGGGAACAGCTCCCAGCTCCCGGTGGACTCGCGGCTGGCCTCGACCTCCCGCGGAGGTCGCAGGGCGTCGGCGTCGGCGCTGGACAACCCCCCGGACGCCGGCCACGCCTCGAGCTCGACGGCGGCCGGCGCTCCTCGGGCGACCCGCACGGCGTCGCGGGCGAGGGCCTCGGCCCGGAGGTGGCCCCGGTGGCGCGCCCACGAGGTGCGGCCCTCCACCCCCGTGACCTCCCGGAGCACCCGGGACAGCGACCACCGGTGGTGGGTGGCGAGGTGCTCCGCCAGGTCGCGGAGCGTGTCCTCCCCGTACTCGTCGCCGAGCCAGCGGACGAAGGCGTAGCCCTGCTGGTAGGCGCGCTCGGCGTCCAGCACGTCTCCCTTGTCCGCCCCCACCAGCCACTCGTCCCAGGTCAGGAGGCGGTCGGTCGCCGCCCCCGAGGTGAGGAGCCCCGCGCGCCGCTCGTCGAAGACGTTGACGCCCGCTCGCTCCGAGGTGAGCTCCGCGAGCCCCTCCGAGAGGCCGTAGGGGAGGTCGTGGACCGCGAACAGGTCGAGCGAGGCCGCCAGCCCGCCCACCTCGAGCACGCCCACCGCCTCCACGCCGTACCCCGCGGTCTGCGCGAAGGGCGTGGTCCGGCGGTCCCACACCAGGTGGCCGAGCTCGTGGGCAAGCGCGTCCTCGACCCAGTCCACGCGGCCCCGCAGCCGCAGCACCGCCGTGGCCGGGTCTGCCCCGATCACCACGCGGCGATCGGAGGGGACCGTGTAGGCGACCATGCCTTCGGTGGCGTCCGACACCACGAGGTCGTAGGGGCCCCGCGGCACGAACGCAGCGTCGGCCGCCAGCCGGAGCAACAGCCCGTCGCAGATCTCCGCCGCCCGCTGGGCCGAGGCCCGCGCGGAGTGGGTGTCCGACTCCACCCAGTGGACGCGGAAGAACCGGGTCTCCACCGTCTGCCACGCCACCCCCGGCCCGTGGGGGAGGTGGGGATCGGCCGCCGACGCTGCCGCGAGCCAGACCATCACAGCGCCACCCGCACCCCGAGCCGCAGCTCCCGGCCTGCGGGGTCCCACCGGTGGCGACCCCACAACGCCAGGCCCCGGCTCAGGTTCAGCTGCCCACCGAGCGACGGGACCGGCACCACCGGGCCGCGCGACGCCACCCCCAGCACCACCCCGCCGAAGGGCGCCACCGGGCCCACCTGCAGGAGGGCCTCGGCCTCGAGGCGCCCCACCACTCCCTCGGGTCCGAGGCCCGCCCGCCCGTCCAGCGTCCACCGCACTGGGGCGGTGGCCCACGCCCCCACCAGCCCGACGGCCCCCTCCGGCGAAGCGCCGTCCCAGGGCGGAGACATCGCGCCCACCAGCGCGACCGACCGGCTCGGCGCCTCCGCAGCGCCCAGGAGCCAGCGTCCCCCGAGCGTCGGGGCCGCGAGCCGGGCGCCGTCCTCCCCCGCCTGCAGCGCCTCGGCCACCGACAATTCCAGTCGGCTGCTCACGCCGAAGCGCGCCTCGAGCTCGGCGCCGTCCTCCGGGCGCACCCAGGCCCCGGTGAACTGCCACCACCCGCGGCTCGTCACCACGGGCTGTTCGAGGGGCAGCGCCGGCCACGCCGCGCGCTCGGTCCCCGGCGAGGCGGCGGCCACGGCCAGCGGGATCACGACCGCGGGCCCAACCAGTCGCGCAGGAGGCGGAACAGGTGGTCCACGCGCTCGGGGGTCTCGTGGTGCGACTCGTGGCGGTACCCTTCGAAGAGGTGCAGCTGCTTGTCGGCAGACCCCAGGTGCTCGTACACCACCCGCCCGCCGTCGGGGTGGGCGATGTGGTCTTCGGTCCCGTGCCAGACGAGCGCCGGCAGCGTGATCCGGCCGAGCGACGACACGAGCCCGGGCCCGCCGTCGAGCAGGGAGACGCCGAGGGCCGCGCTGATCCGATCGTGCACGAAGGGGTCCTCGCGGTAGCGGACGACCTCGGGCGGGTGGGAGCTGATGTGTTCGGCGGGGATGCCGGAGCCGAGGGCGAACGACGGCCGCAGGCGGCGGAGCAACCGTCCGAGCCGCAGCTTCACACGGACGGCGAGGGTGCGCGGGACGACCAGCGGCGGGGCCGAGATCAGCAGGCCGACGACGGACGCAGGGGCCCCGTGGTCGACGAGCCACCGCAGGACCGCCGCCGCCCCCAGCGAGTGCCCGAGCACGATCGCGCGTTCGGCGCCCACCTCGGCCAGGAGCCCCGGGAGGAGCGTGTGGAAGTCGGCGGCGAGCGCCTCGAGCCCGTCGGCGTGGCCGCGGGGTCCCGACGATTCGCCGTGGCCCCGCAGGTCGTAGGACACCACGTGGAGCGGCAGGCCCGCGAGCTGGTCGGCGAAGGTCTGGTAGCGGCCTGCGTGTTCCCCGAGGCCGTGGTGGATCACGAGCGCCGTGCGGGCGCCAGGGGAGCGCCACGTGCGCAGGGCGAACGTCTCTCCGCGGTGCGCGACGCGGGTGGTGTCTGCGGCGCGGCGGGTCATGGGCCCTCCGGCAGCGCTGCGAGCTTGGCGCGAGCGCCGGCAACCCGCTCCTCGAGCGCCTTGGCGCCCTTGTCGCCTTTCGGCAGCGCCGCCTGCCGGTCGACCAGGATCTCGAGCAGCAGGGCGTGAAGCGCGCGATCGTCGGGGTTGGCGGCGAGGGCAGCGGTGGCGCGTTCGTCGGCGTGGAGGAGATCGGCCTGGACGGTGGCCTGCAGCTGCTTCGCCTCCTTCGACGGCCGGCGCGCTGCGGACTCGTCGTCGAGCGTGCTGCGCGTGGTCCGGGCCGACGCGAGCCAGAACCGGGCCAGGGCCTCGTTCGCCTGGATGTTGGACGGCTCCTGTGCCAGGAGCGCTTCGTAGGCTGCCCGCGCCTGGTCGCGGCGGCCGAGGGAGTCGTAGAGCTCCCCGAGCAGCAGCGCCCCCGACTTCGAGGTCACGAGCTGCGCGTAGACGCCGTCGAGCCGCGCGGTGCCAGCGTCCGGGTCCTTCGCTGCCAGCGACAGCTCCACCCACGCGCGCAGCAGGGCCTCGTCGGTGGGCATGGCCTCGAGGATCGGCCACAGGAAGGTGGTGGCGTCCGTCGGGGACGTGATCTCGGCCAGCTTGCGGGCGACCTTGACCCCGAGCGCGCCGTCCCAGGTCCCCGTGAGCTCGTGGAGGCTCCCGTAGTGCTCGCGGGCCGCGACCACGTCGCCCGCCTGCACCGCCACCCGCGTGGCGAGCTTCCGCCAGGCCGCCGTGCGCGCGTCGTCCCGCTGGCCGAGCGTGTCCGCCAGCGCGGTGGCGCGGACACACTGCGCCACGGTCACCGCGGCCTCGTCCCAGGCCTTGCCCTCGACCTGGTTGGTGAGCGCCGCCACGAGGGTGGACGCGAGCTGCGTGGTGGTGACCTCCGCCTGGGCCCGCAGCGCAGCGTCGAGCGGCATCGCCGCCGCCTGCTCGAGGCTGGTCAGCGCCTGCTCCAGCGCGCCCGCGGCCTCTGCCGGTTCGCGCGAGGCGCGCGCCAGGTACATCCGCCCGGCGAGCACCGCCAGGGACTGGCGGACGGGATCGGTCGGCGGCTGCTCCGCGAACTTCTCGGACACCTTGCCGTGGCGCTCCGAGGCGTCCTCCCAGGCAGAGGCGTCCCCCCCTTCGTACGCGGCGAGCGCCTGCTCGATCTTCGTGGTCTTTCCCGCCTGCGCGTCGAGCGCGCCCATCCACCACAACGCGATCATCGTGTTCTCTGCCTCGCGGCCGGGTTTAACCCACCGCTGCGCGCGTGGGTCAGCGCTGGAGGAGGTGCAGCACGGACTGGGTCGCGTTGGCGTTGGTCACCTGGTGGGAGAGGTCCTGGACGACGGCAGTCCGGAACCAGCTCCCCTGGTCGGACTGGGATTGGAGCCAGCGCTTGAACTGCGATTCGGGCGCGACCAGGGCCACCACGTCGCTGGCTGCCAACACGAAGCCGCGCATCGGCCTCGGGTCGACGAGGCCCGCCACCCCCACCATCGCGCCAGGTCCCCACACGGCCAGCCGCACGCCGCGGGTCGGCTCGACGGCCGCGAACCGCTCGATCTCTCCGGACACCACGACGACGAACCCCATCGCGCCGTGGCCCACCGTGGTCAGGTGCTCCCCCGCCTGCCAGCGGCGCACCTCCATCTCGGCCGCCACCGAGGCCAGCCACCCGGGGTCGGCCTTCGCGAACCCCGGCGTCTCCAGCAGCACCGACGAGATCTTCGCGGGCGTGGAGGGCAGGGGTCGACCCACCGACAGCGGCCCCGGCAGGATCTCCACCAGGTGCGAGCGCCGCCCGAGCTCCGCGAGCTCTTCGGCGAGCTCGTGCATCCGCGCGGCGAGGCTGTGGCACGCCAGGCGCTCGAGCTCCCAGGCCACGGGGTGCTGCTCCGTCCGCAGCGCCTCGAAGGCGGAGCGGGAGAGCGTGTGCACCACCACCTCGTCGAGCGCCGTGGCGGTGACCGTGCGGCCACCGGGGCCGAACAGCGAGATCTCGCCGACGAACGCGCCGGGCTGGAGGGTCTTGAGGGCGAGCCCGCCGCTCGACAGCTGGAGGTGACCCCGCTCGAGGAACAGGAGCGAGTCGCCGGGCTCCCCCTCGGTCATCAACACGTGGCCGACCGGGTGTTCGGCGCGGGCGAAGCGCGGGAGGGCGGTCGAGACCGCCGCTGGGGAGACGTGGCCGAAGGCGTGGGCGAGCGTGGACATCCGGACGACGTAGCCCCTCCGTGGCCCGACGGCACCGAGCTGCCCACCGCGCGGGCCCCGATACACGATCGTGCCAGATTCTCTGCTTGACGAGCCGATCTCGACGGTTACTCGTCGCGCCCCGTTCCGGGCCCACCGGGACCGGCAAGGAGCTCCCATGCGCCTCGGCATCGACTTCGGCACCACCCGGACGGTCGTCTCCGTCAGCGACCGCGGAAACTACCCGGTCGTGGGGTTCGAGACGGGGGACGGCGGGGTGGTGGACCACTGGCCCACGATGCTGGCGGTCCACGGCAAGAAGCGGCGGTACGGGTGGGACGCGGTCGCCAGGGTCGGGACCCGCGGCTGGACGGTGCACCGCTCGCTCAAGCGCCTGCTCGCCACCTCGCGCCACGACGACCGCGTCGCCGTGGGCAAGGAAGACGTGCCGCTGCTCGACGTGATCACGGGCTTCCTGCTGGCCCTCCGGACCGACCTGCTCACCCGCAGCAACCTGCCGGTCACCCCCGTGGACGGCGAGCCACTCGAGGTGATGATCGCGGTACCGGCCGGCGCCACCTCCGCGCAGCGGTTCCTGATGATGGACGCGTTCCGCGCCGCCGGGTTCACCGTGGTCGGGCTGCTGAACGAGCCGTCGGCAGCCGGCGTGGAGTACGCCCACCGCTACCGCAAGACGCTCACCGCCACCCGCGAAGACGTGCTCGTCTACGACCTCGGGGGCGGCACGTTCGACGTGTCCCTCGTCCGGATGGGCGACGGCAGCCACGAGATCGTGGCGCACGCGGGCGACAACCACCTGGGCGGCGACGACTTCGACGCCGTCTTGCTGGAGCTGGCGCTCGCGAAGGCGGGCCGCGACGACGCCCTGCTCTCCGCAGACGACCGCACCACCCTCCTCGAGCACTGCCGCGCCCAGAAGGAGCGGCTCGCGCCCACCAGCAAGAAGGTGGTGGTCGATCTCGACGAGCAGACCGCGGTCACCGTCACCACGGCCGACTACTACGCTGCGTGCGAGCCCCTCGTCGCCCGGTCGCTGGCGGTGGTGGAGCGCGTGGTCGCGTTCCGCGAGGAAGGCGCCACCGACTCGCTCGCCGGCCTGTACGTGACGGGCGGCGCCTCGGACCTGCCGGTGGTCGCCCGGCGCCTCAAGGACGCGTTCGGCGCCAAGGTCAAGCGCTCGGCCTACGCGTCGGCCTCCACCGCCGTGGGCCTCGCGATCGCGTTCGACGAGGCCCCGCGCCTGCTCGAGCGGTTCTCCCGCACCTTCGGGGTGTTCCGCGAGCGGGAGGCCGGCGCCGACGTGGCGTTCGACGCGATCCTCACCCCGTCCACCGAGACGGGCGCCGCGCTCGTCCGGCGGTACCGCGCCGTCCACAACGTGGGCTGCTTCCGGTTCGCCGAGTGTGACCGCCTGGACGGCGGCCTCCCCGTCGGCGACCTCTTGCCGTGGGGCGTGGTGCGGTTCCCGTTCGACCCCGCGCTCCGCGAGGCTGCGCTCGACGACGTGGTGGTGACGCGCCTCGCAGGCCGCGGGCCGCTGGTCGAGGAGCGGTACGAGATCCACCCGACCGGACTCGTC
The DNA here is from genome assembly GCA_044356535.1 of Myxococcota bacterium. GTDB lineage: Bacteria > Myxococcota_A > UBA796 > UBA796 > JACKER01. The sequence goes on along the minus strand of JBIKWC010000016.1, from coordinate 35,746 downwards.
GAGGTGCACATCACCGACCTCGAGTCGGGCTTCAGCCGCCACCACGTGTTCGGTGGACGGACGGAGCACGCCGCGGGCTGAGGGGTGCCTCAGGGTGGCGGCCGCGCGGTGAAGGCCGGGGTACCGGGAGCCATGGACACCGACGTCGTGGTGGTGGGTTCCGGACCCAACGGACTGTTCGCGGCCGCCCGCCTCGCCCGCGCGGGGCTCCGGGTGCTGGTCCTCGAGGCCGCCGACCACCCCGGCGGTGGGCTCGCCAGCGAGGAGAGCACGTTGCCGGGCTTCGTCCACGACCGGTGCGCGGGGTTCGTCACCTTCCGCGACAGCGCGGCGTTCCAGGCGCTGGCGCTGCCCCTCGAGTGGCGCCTCGGCGAGTTCGAGAGCGCCCACCCGGCGCCCGACGGCACGGTGGCGGCGGTGTCCCGGGACATCGAGAAGACAGCGGCGCACTTCGGGTCTGCGCGCGACGGCGCCGTGATGCGCGAGCTCGTGGCGTTCCACCGCCGCGTCGAGCCCACGCTGCTCGGCTTCCTCGGACCGCTGGGCTCGCTGACGCCCCTCTCCTGGCTCAGCGTGCCCGACGCGTTGCGCCTCGCGTGGGTGCAGTCGTATACGACCGGCGGGTTCGCGCGCGCCACGTTCGAGACCGAGGTCGCCCGGCGCGTGGTCCCCGCGATGGGGCTCCACGTGGACGCCACCCCCACCGACCTCGGCGCCATGCCGCTGTGCTGGATGCTCGCGTTCCGCGCGGCCACCGGCGGCTTCGCGGTCCCGAAGGGCGGCATGGGGGCCATCGCTGCTGCGCTCGTCGCCGACGTGGTGGCCCACGGGGGCGCGGTCCGGTGCGGGGCGCGGGTGGTGTCGCTCGAGGTGCGACGCGGCGCCGTGGCCGCAGTCGTGCTCGCGGACGGCGAGCGCCTCGCCCCCAACAAGGCCGTCGTGGCCGACGTCCACGCGCGCAGCCTGTTCCTCGACCTGCTCGACCCCGGCGACCTCCCCTCGGGGTTCGTGCGCGCGATCGAGCGGTTCCGCCCGGGCTGGGGCACGTTCAAGGTGGACTGGGCGCTGTCGGGGCCCGTGCCCTGGTCCGATCCGGTGTCGGCCCGGTCGTCGGTGGTGCACGCCGCGGACTCGATCGCGGACCTCGAGCGGTTCACCGAGCAGGTGCGGGGCGGCCTGCTCCCCGACCACCCGTACCTCGTGCTGGGCCAGCAGTCCCTGGTGGACGACACCCGCGCCCCCGCTGGCTGCCACACGTTGTACGGCTACACCCACGCGCCCTACGACCCCGACCCGTACACGTACGCCGGGGGGTGGCCCGCGTGGCGCGAGCGCCTCGCCGACGTGATGGAGCAGCGGATCGAGGCCCTAGCGCCCGGGTTCCGGAGCCGGATCCTCGGCCGCGCGCTGCGCGACCCCCACGACCTGTTCCGCCAGAACGCCAACCTCGTGGGCGGCGACCTCGGCGGCGGCTCGGCCGCGTGGGACCAGTCCCTCTTCCTCCGGCCCACCGTCCGGGCGTTCCGCCACCGCACGCCGATCACGGGGCTGTACCTGTGCTCTGCGTCGTCCCACCCGGGCGCCGGGATCCACGGCATGGGCGGTTGGAACGCGGCCGCGCGGGTGCTCGAAGACGCCTGACGCGCGGAGGGGCTGCCCGGTCGCGTAGGATGCGCCGTGCTCTCCGTCTACGATCCCGCTACGCACACCCTGCGACCCGACACTGCGCCTCGCGACCGCTGCTGGACCGACGTGGTGGCGCCTGGCCCCGACGAACGCGAGGTGCTCCGGCAGCTCGGGGTCCCCGACGAGCTCGTGCGGGACGCGCTCGACGCCTACGAGCTGTCCCGGGTGGACCACCACGAGACCGGAGCGCGGCTGTTCGTGTTGCGGGTCCCCGCGCAAGCCAGCGCGAGCACCGAGGTCGTCCCGCTCGGGGTGGTCACGTTGCCTTCGGGCAGCATCGTCACCCTCTCGCGCGCGGACACCGGCATCCCCGCGCTCCTCGCCGCGGCGGACACCGACGCCTCCACCACGCGGTTCTCGCTCGCGCTGGCGCTGCGGGTGGCGGAGCGGTTCGTGGCCACGCTCCACGCGATCGAGACCGAGATCGCCCGCCTCGAGGACCGGCTCCGGGGCGCGCTCGAGAACGACGAGATCCTGGGCCTGCTGGAGCAGCAGAAGCGGCTGGTGTACCTGGACGCGGCGCTGGGCGCGAACCAGCTGGTGCTGGAGCGCGCGCTGCACGACGAGCGCCTGGAGCTCACCACCGGCGACCGGGTGCTGGTGGAGGACGTGCTGGTGGAGCTGCGCCAGGCGGGCACCATGACCCACACCACCAAGGAGCTCCTGGGCGAGACGATGGACGCGCTCGCGACCGTGGTGTCGAACAACCTCAACGTCGCGATGAAACAGCTCGCGTCGCTCACGTTGCTGGTGTCCCTGCCCTCCCTGCTGGCTGGGCTGTACGGCATGAACGTGGCCATGCCGTTCGCCGACCGACCGTGGGCGTTCGCGGCGATCTTCGCGAGCTCGGCGGTGGTGGTGGGCGCGCTCTGGGCGGTGTTGCGTTCGCGCAGGTGGCTGTGATCGAGGCCGGGCGCTCGCGCGTCCGATCACGCCGGGCCTGCGCCGAGGAACGGAGCCAGTTACCCCCCGGCGGGAGTTCACGTGGAGCCTCGCTGGATGTTCCTGTGGGTGTCGGGTGGCTGCCAGGATCCGGCGCCGAGGGACACCGACGACGAGCTGTACAGGGCGGCCTTGTCCGACGGTCACACCGCGACCACCGCGACCACCGCGTCCACCGCCCACACCGCCCACACCGGCGTGCCGCCCGCTCCGCCGCAGGACGTCCTCCTCGTGGTGCTCGACGACGTCGGCGCAGAGAAGATCGGGGTCTACGGCGAGAGCACGGAGGCGCGCACCCCGGTGATCGACGGCCTCGCGGCCGACGGCGTGTTGTTCCGCAACGCCTGGGCCTACCCGAGCTGCTCTCCCACCCGCGCCGCGCTGCAGTTCGGCCGGCACGCGCGCCGCACGGGCTACGGCTCGAACGAGGAGCCCGAGGACCAACCCTTCCGGATGGATGCGGCCGAGAAGGCGCTCCCGGCGCTGCTCTCGACCTCACCCTGGCACACGTGGTCGTTCGCGCTGTTGGGGAAGTGGCACCTCCCGGTCGCAGGCACCCCATGGGAGGTCGGCTGGCCCTGGTACGCGGGCAGCATCCAGAACCTCACCGGCCTGACCGAAGATGAACACGGGAGCTACTACGCCTGGCGCAAGACCCTGCGCGACGGCACGGTGGCCGACTGGACCACCTACGCCACCACCGACACGGCAAACGACGCGATCGAGGCCGTCACCACGTTGACCGAGCCCTGGGTCGTCGTGGTGAACTTCAACGCGCCGCACCTCCCCCTGGAGGCTCCGCCCGAGGAGCTCCACACCCGCGGCCGCCTGCGGCCTCCCAACCGCCCCTTGGTGCTGCAGCACGCCATGCTCGAGGCCGCCGACACCGAGCTCGGCCGCGTGCTGGCGGCGTTGCCCCCCGACGTCCGGGCGCGGACCACCGTGTTCGTGCTCGGGGACAACGGATCTCCGCGCCTGCTCGTCGAGGACCGTCCGCTCGGACAGTACAGCGGCAAGCGCACGCTCGCCGACTCGGGGATCCGCGTGCCGTTCATCGTCCAGGGCGCCGCGGTGGGCGCGCCGGGCTCGGAGTCCGACGCGCTGGTGCACGTGGTCGACGTGGTACCCACCGTGCTCGCGCTCGCAGGGGTCGACCAGGCCACGCTCCCCGGGGTCCGCGACCCGTCGGTTCCCCTGGTCCTGGACGGCGTCAACCTGCTGCCTGTCCTCGCGGACCCGACGTTGCCCGCACACGAGACCCTGTACGCGGAGCGCCTCGAGCCGAACGGCTTCGGCCCGTACTTCAAGGACGAGCGCGCCATCCGAGACGCCCGCTACAAGCTCGTCCGCGACGCCATCCACGGGGTGGAGCTGTTCCACGAGTACGCGCCGGGCGCCGTCGACCAGGGGCCGAACCTGCTCCCGGCAGGGCTCGACGCGACCCAGCAGGCCGCGTACGATCGGCTGTCGGCCGAGCTCTCCGCCCAGGTCGCGGCCATGGTGGCGGACGCCCCCCTGCCCTGAGGCGGTCAGGGGCCATACACCCCGTACAGCTCGGCCGCGAGGAGGTCGGCCTCGGCCTGGTGGGCCGGCGTCGCGTCCGCCGTCTCGCCGGGATCGGCCTGCAGGTCGAACAGGGTGGTCGTCCCCGCGACGCGGTCCCACACGAGCTTGAAGGGCCAGCCGGTGACGCCCCGCACGTCGGCCTCGCGCTCCACCTCGTGGAACACCACCTGCGGTTCGCCCGTGAGCCAGGAGCTCCCCGGGAACGTCGCTGGCTGCGGCACGTCCACGATGCCCAGGACCGTGGGCGCGAGGTCCACCGTGCCCACGGGGGTGGCGTCCCTCCCCGGCGCGACACCGGGCGCCCGCAGCAGCACCGGGACGTGCACGAGCTCGTCGTACAGGACGTGGCCGTGGCCGAACCGCCCCCGCTCTCCGAGCTGCTCCCCGTGGTCGGCGAGCACCACCACCACCACCTCCGGGTGGTCGGCGGTGGCCGCGAGGAGGGCCGCGAGGTGCTGGTCCGTCCACGCGATCTCGCCCGCGTACAGGGAGGCGGGGTCGTCTCCGAGCGGCGGCGCGTGGGGCAGGTAGGTGTCGTGTGGGTCGAAGAAGTGCGCCCAGAGCAGGAAGGGCTCCGGCTCGGCGGCGAGGCGCTCGAAGGCCGCGACCGCCTGCTGTGCGAGCCAGGTGGAGGTCTCGGAGTCGTCCGGGGAGCCCGGGAGGGGCTGGGTGCGCCACGTGGTCTCGAACACGTCGAACCCCAGGTGGAACCGGTTGTCGCGCGGATCCAGCGCGTTGTGGGCCACGTAACCTTCGGTGGTCCACCCCGCGTCGTGCAGCGTGGTGGCGAGCGTGTCCTGGTCACTCGCGAGCTGGTGCTCCCACTGCGTCACCCCGTGTGCGTGCGGCAGCAGGTTCGTGAGCATCGACGCGACCGACGGCTTGGTCCACGGAGCCGCCGACCGGGCCTCGGTGAACACCCGCGCGTCCTCGGCGAAGGCGTCGAGCGCCGGCGTGAGGCCGCGGGGCTCGCCGTAGACCCCCAGGTGATCGCGCCGCGTCGTGTCGAGGGTCACCAGGAGCACCCCGCGGACCGGGTCGGGCCGCGGTCCGGGCGCGACGGCCTCCGGCGGACTGCACGCGAGGAGCCACCACATCGTCAGCTCCGGAAGCGGTCGGTGGCGAGGATCAGCTGGTGGACGTTGCCGGGCTCGAACGCGGAGTGGCCGGCGTCGGAGACCACCTGCAGTTCGGCCTCGGGCCACGCGCGGTGCAGCGCCCAGGCGCTCTCCATCGGGCAGACCACGTCGTAGCGGCCCTGCACGATCACGCACGGCAGGTGCCGCAGCCGGTCCACGTGGTTCAAGAGCGCCCGGGGCCCGTCGAGCCAGCAGTCGTGCACGAAGTAGTGGCACTCGATGCGGGCGAAGACGTTGGCGGCGTCGTCGTCGTCGAAGTGGGCCACGGCGTCCTGGTTGGCCTGCAGGTAGCTCGTGCGGGCCTCCCACACGCTCCAGGCGCGGGCGGCGGGCAGGCGGATCGCCGGGTCCTCGGCCGTGAGGCGGCGGTGGTACGCGCTGACGAGGTCGGTCCGCTCCTCGACCGGGATCGGGGCCAGGAAGTCCTCCCAGGCGTCGGGGAACAGGTGCGAGCACCCGCCCTGGTAGAACCAGTCGATCTCCCACTTGCGGACGAGGAAGATGCCGCGGAGCACGAGCTCGCTCACGCGGTCCGGGTGGGTGACGGCGTACGCGAGCGCGAGGGTGCTGCCCCACGAGCCCCCGAACACCAGCCACCGCTCGATGCCGAGGTGGGTGCGCAAGCGCTCGAGGTCGGCCACGAGGTGCCAGGTGGTGTTGTCCTCGAGGGAGGCCTTGGGCGTGGACCTGCCGCACCCCCGCTGGTCGAACACGACGATGCGGTACGCCGCGGGGTCGAAGAAGCGCCGGTGACGTTCCTCGGTGCCGCCCCCGGGGCCGCCGTGCAGGAACACCGCGGGCTTGCCGGCCGGGTTGCCGGACTCCTCCCAGTACAGGACGTGGCCGTCTCCCACGGGCAGGTTCCCGGTGCGGTGCGGCTCGATCGGCGGGTACAACGTGCGGCGGTCGGTGGTCATGGCGCGCAGGATAACCGCCGACGGTGGCGAGTGATGACGCCCGGGACGGTGCGCCGGCGGACCGGTGTTAGGTGGGCGACGCCACCCCGGGAGTCTCCCGTGCGCCCCCTCGCTCTGCTCGCGCCCGCCGCGCTCCTGCCCCTGCTGGTCGGGTGCGCCGCCAAGCTCGATCGCATCACGCTCGACCAGATCGTCGACCGCGGCACGGACTACGGGGACACCGGCAAGGTGTGCGCGCTCGGCGCGGCCCTCGTGCACCCGATGGGATCGCTCACCGCCAACGAGCCCCACCGGGCCATGACGGTCGCGGAAGGTGTCGCCGCCGTGTGCGCCGAGCAAGAGGCGTGGGAGGCCGAGCTCGACGCCGCGCGCGCCCGACACAACTTCGTGGCCCTCGGCGACCTCCGCGCGGCCGAGATGATCGACGCGCAGCTCCGCGCCGAGCGGGCCCACGCCCTCACCGGCATGCGGTTCGAGCTCGCGTGGCGCCAGGCGAATGAGGCGTTCGGGCCGATCGGATCGGGCACGTGCCCCAAGGTGGCCGAACGCGACCAGTTCGCGTACCTGTTCGGACTCGTCACCGGTACGCTCGCGCTCCTGCACGACAAGGCCGGCGGCTCCACCAACGGCGTCCCCATGGACCGCCTGTCGCTCGTGGCGCGGGGCGCCGAGTGCCTCGACGACGAGCGCTGGTGGCACGTTCCGCAGGCGCTCCGTGCCGCCGCCTGGGCCACGGTGCCCGGGTCCGGTCCCGCCGAGGTCGACGCCTGGGCGCTCCTCGCCGACGCCGCCACGAAAGGCGAGTCCTCGGGCGTGCGCGTGGCCCGCGCGATCCAGGTGTTGATCAGCGGCAACAGCGGCCGCGACGACCTCCTCGGGCCGGCGCTGAAGGCCCACGCCGCCAACCTCGCGGTCACCGCGCCCGATGCCGACTGGGCGCTGCTCGACACCTACGCGCGCGAGGTGAGCCTGCACCAGTCCGACCTCGTGTGGACCGCGGCCTCCGGGCACCGCACCGAGGTGTTCGGCACCCTCCCGACCGACGTGGCCGCCCCCGCGCCCACCGGTCCCGACCTGTTCGGGGGCTCCGATCCGTTCGGCGCGCCCGTCCCGCCCGCTCCCGAACCCGCACCCAGCCAGGAGACGCCATGATCCGCAGCCTGTTCGCACTCGGCCTGACCCTGTTCGGGGCCGCCGAGGCCCACGCCGAGACCCGCAAGATCTGCGTGTTCGACCCTGCAGGCCGCTCGGGCGACTACTACGGCATGATGACGAAGTACGCCACCAACGCCAGCACCTGGGGCGTCGAGGTGGAGATCGTCGCGTACACCGACGAGCTCACCGCCGCCAAGGACTACGAGGCCGGCGTGTGTGACGGCGTGGTGGCCACGGGAGTGCGGCTCCAGCGCTTCAACAACTTCGGCGCGTCGATCGAGGCGATCGGCGGCCTGCCGTCGTACGACCTCCTCAAGAAGATGGTCGACACGCTCAACACCAGCGCCTCCGCCTCGGCGATGCTCGCGCAAAACGGCAACACCGTGGTCGGGTTCATCCCGGTGGGCGCCGTGTACCTGTTCGTGCGCGACCGCAACGTCGACACGGTGAGCGAGCTCTCCGGCAAGCGCATCGCCACGATGGACTACGACAAGGCGTCGTCGTTCATGGTGCAGCGCGTGGGCGCCATCGCGGTGCCGGCCGACCTCGGCACCATCGGCCCGAAGTTCAACAACGGCGACGTGGATGCCTGCTACGTCTCCGCGCCCGCGTACCGCCCCTTCGAGCTCCACCACGGCCTCGGCACCACGGGCGGCGTCCTCAAGGCCCCGCTGGCGCAGGCGACCCTTCAGGTGCTGATCCGCGAGGCGAAGTTCCCCGCGGGGTTCGCCGCCAAGTCCCGCGCCGACCTCACCGGCCGGTTCGACGCGGCGCTCGCGCTCGTGAAGGCGGCCGAGTCCGGGATCCCCGCGAACTACTGGGTGGCCGTGCCCGAGGCCACGCAGAAGGACTGGGACCAGCTGTTCCAGGGCGTCCGCGTCCAGCTCCGCGACGAGAAGAAGGCCTACGACGGCAACATGCTCCGCGTCATGAAGCAGCTGCGCTGCGCCCAGAGCCCGGGCCGCGCGGAGTGTGCCGAATCCAAGGAGTGAGCTCGCGTGTTCCTCGTCCTCGCCACCGCCGCCCTCGCTGACCCCACCTCCCGGCTCGCGCCGGGACCGGGCGAGCTGTCGACGGCGCAGGCCGAGCTCGAGGGCCGGTTGGTGGTGGCGGAGGCCGTGGGGGTCGCGGTGGCCCGCCTGCAGGGCGCCCACACGAACCTCACGGGGAAAGGGACACCCTGCGAGGACCCGGTGCGTGCCCAGAGCCTGGCCCGGCTGCGGCACTTCGCGGACCGCTGGCACGACGCGATCCAGCGGGTCTCCGTGCAGGCCGAGCGCCTCCGGTGGACGGCCGCAGCGCCCACGGTGGAGCCGATCGTGGACGAAGAGCGCCAGGCGCTGATCCGCGCGCTCATCACCCGCTCGACGCGGCTCGAGTCCCAGTGGCTCGAGACCTGGGCGTGGTTCCAGGCGACCGCGCCCCGCGTGTGCCGCGAGTCTGCGCTCACGTCGTTCGCGGGCCTGCCTCCGCCGGCGATCCAGGCGGCGGACGAGGTCACCGGGGCCACCGCGGTCACGGCGGTCTCGGGCTTCGTGTGCCCGGAGCGCGGGTCGCCGGTGGAGCCGGCGGGCGACCTCGTGCTGTTGTCGGGTCGCGCCTGCTGGTCGGAGTCCGCGGCCTGCGACTGCCAGCGGGTCGACACCTGGCCGGGCGCGGTCCTGGGTCCCGAGCCCCCCGAAGCCCCTCCGCCCGTCGCCGGCCTCGAGGCGTCCACGGACCCCGCCGCGCCGCCCGTGGAGGTCGAGGAGGCGGGTCCCGGCGTTCCTGCGGAGCCGTCGACGACCACCGATCCCCTCGATTGAGGGTGGAGTAGAGTGCGGAGGTGCCCACCGTCACCCTCCGCGAAGCCCTCGGCCTGCACCCCCTCCGCGAGCGCCTGGGCCAGGCGGTGATCGCGCTGCGGGGCGCGCCGCACGTGCCACCCGCCCGGTGGGACCGGTCGAGCCTGGCCCTGATCCGCCCCCGCCTGGGCCTGCCCCTGTGGCGCGGCCGGTGGGTGGTGCCGCGCCAGGTGGTGCTCACGAACCTGTTCAACCACCGCCAGACCCCGGTGGCGGAGGGCTGGAGCGTGCGCCGCACGCAGGTCCTCGACTTCCGCGGCCGCGGCATGACGTACGACAGCCACAACGGCACCGACCTGTGTGTCCCGGTGGGGACCGCGGTGGTGGCGCCCGCCCCCGGGGTGGTGGTGCGGGTGTGGAGCGAGTTCCACCGCGGCGGCCAGAAGGTGGCGATCGACCACGGCGACGGCCTCCTCACGAGCTCCGCGCACCTCGCGCGGACGTGGGTGCGCCCGGGCCAGCGGCTGCAGGCGGGCGAGCCGTTCGCGGTCTCCGGCTACGCGGGCCTCGACGGGCTCGTCACGTTCCCGTTCGGCGTGCCCCACGTCCACTTCAACGTCTGGCTCGACGGGCACCCGGTCGATCCGTTCCCGCGCGCGGGGGAGGTCTCGTTGTGGGCCGGCGGCACCCCACGCCCACCCACGGGACCCGGGGAGGCCCCGCGACCCACCGACTGGGACCTCGACGCGGTGGCCGCAGACCTCGACGCCTGCCTGCTCTCCGAGACGCGCGACGCCCTGCGCGCGATCTCCGACCCGGTCGAGCGGGCGGGTTCGCTGGTCGCCGAGCAGAACTACTACCCGACGCGGTTCCCCACGCGCTCGCAGCTCGTCCGCGCCCTGCATCCCCGCGCCGAGCGCCTGTGGCTGCCGTTCTCGCCCGACGACGTCGACGGCGCCGTGTTCGCCGACGAGGGGTGACCCACCCCGGCCCTCAACCACCCAGCACAGCGGCTCAGAACGAGATCTGGCCCTGGCGCTTGCGCTCGAGCAGGCGGTCCCGGGCGGTCTTCGCCGACTTGTTCCCGTCGATCGCGATCGCCTCCTGGTAGTACTTCATGGCTTCGGCGTAGTGCTCGAGCCGGCCCTGCACCTGCCCCAACCGGTACAGGCCGTACGACCGCTGCCACTTGTCGAGGAACGCCGACTCGAGGTAGCGCTTCAGCTCCGTCTCGGCCTCGGCCAGGCGGCTCGTCTTGAGGAAGGTGACCCCGCGCCAGTAGTGGACCCGGTCGTTCTTGGGGTCGGCGGCGAGGATGCGGTCGTACGCGGTGATGGCTTCGTCGTACCGGCGCAGCTGGTGCAACACCATCCCGGCCATCGTGTTGTTGATGACGTTGTCGGGGTACCGGGCGCGGTTCGCCTGCGTGGCCGCGAGCGCCTTCTCGGCGTCGCCCTCCTCGAGCCAGGTGTACGCCAGCGCGAGCGAGGCCAGCGGCGCGATGAACACGCCGTGTTGCTCGACGAGCCGCATCTGCTCGATGCCCTCGACGCGGTGGTCGCCGAAGTCCGGCAGGAGCTTCGACTGCATCGTGACGACGGTGCGCCAGTAGTTGTAGATGCCGTCGGCGAGCTTGAGGTCGACGAACTCGGGGGCGGCCGCGCGGCACGCCTCGATGGCGTTCATCGACTGGAACGCCAGTTGCAACGCCGGCAGGTAGCTCTCCTGCCGCATCGTGTGGATGCTCTCGATGCCCACCACGGTCGCGCGGACCAGCGCCTCCCAGGCCTCGTTGCCCGGGATCCCCTCGGCCTTCGCGAGGTCGGCGCGCGCCTGCTTGGAGGCGGTCCAGTACTGCTTGTCGTACCGGTAGTCGAAGTTCTCGAGCATCAGGGCCTGCCACACGACCACGTCCCCGAGCGAGCGGGACACGGTGTCGGGGAAGGCCGCATCGAGCCCGGCGAAGTGGTCGCGGGCGCCGGTGTAGTCGCGGCGGTACACGAGATCGAGCCCGGTCTGCACGCCGTGCGCGAAGGCCGGCTGCACGTGGAGCGCCTCGGCTGCGCGGTAGGCTTCGGCAGGGAACTCCCCGTCCTGCACGGGACCCACCAGGGCCACGTCGAGCGGCGCGACCGACGGCTCGCGCGCCAGCGCGGGGAGCTCGGACTCCGAGTGCGTCACGTCTGCGGGCTCCTCCTCCTCCTGCGCCCACCCCGGCGCCGCCAGGGCCAACCACGTGGTGATCATGTGCTGCTCCGGCGGGCGGCCAGCCGCTGTTCCACCCGGTCCACCAGGATGCCCTCCAGCCGCAGCCCGTACAAGCGGTTCATCTCCTGGATGCCGGTGGGGCTCGTGACGTTGATCTCCGTCAGGCGATCGCCGATGACGTCGATCCCCACGAACACCATGCCGTGCGCCCGCAGCGACGGGCCGATCGCGTCGCAGATGCGCCGGTCTGCGTCGGTGAGCTCGCACGCGACGACCTGACCGCCGGCGTGCATGTTGGCGCGGTGATCGGCCTCCTGCGGGACCCGGAGCATGGCGCCGACGGGCTCGCCGTCGAACAGCAGGATGCGCTTGTCGCCCTGCTCGACCTCCTCGACGAAGCGCTGCACGATCGCGTACTGGCGGCCGTCTCCGGTGAGGATCTCGGCGAGGGAGCCGAGGTTGCGATCGGTCGGGTGCGTGACCACGACGCCGCGGCCACCGTTCCCGTCCCACGGCTTCATGACGCACTTGCCGTGGCCGATCACGAACGCCCGGGCCGCTGCGACGTTGTTGGTGATCAGGGTCTCGGGCTGGAACTCCGGCCACCCGAGCTGGACCCACATCTTCTCGTTGAACCGCTTGAGCCCGGCGGGATCGTTCACCACGAGGGTCTGGGGCGGGGCCATGTCGAGCAGGTACGTGGTGAACACGTAGGACATGTCGAACGGCGGGTCCTTGCGCATCCAGACCACGTCGAACTCGCCGGCGTCGACGTCCTGGCTCGCCGACACGTGGAAGTGCGGCGCTTCCCGGGTGGTGCGCACGAACACCACGCGCGCCCGCAGCCGACCGTTCAGCGAGTACAGCTGGTCGGGGGTACACATGGCGACGGAGTACCCGCGGTCGGTGCACTCCCGCATGGTGACGTAGGTGGAGTCTCCGCGGAGGTTGAGCCGCTCGAGCGGATCCATCACGAACAGCGAACGCATCGAACCCCCGTCTTCGGGGCTCCGTAACCCGACGCTCCGGCGCTCACTTGCCGATGCAGAACCGGGCGAAGACGGCGTCGAGGACGGCCTCGCGGGCGCCTGTGCCGCCGAACGCCTCGAGCTCGGCGAGGGCCGCGGTGACCCGCTCCGCCGCCACCGCTGGGCCCGCGACGCCGAACCCCTCGAGCGCCTCCCCGAGCGCGTGCGCGACGGCCAGCAGCCGGTCCCGCTGCCGCGCGCTGGCCAGCAGGAGCTCACCGGAGGGCTGGTCGCCCCCGAGCGCCGACACCACCGCGGTGGCCAGGGCAGCCACGCCGTCTCCGGTGCGCGCCGAGGTGGCCAGGGCGCCCGGGGGCGCTGGCGTGTCGTCGGTGTCGACCCCGTTCCACACGACGAGGCGCGGCCGGTCGGCGGTCCGCGCGAGCAGCTCCGCCGCGAGCGGATCGGGGCCCGACCTGGCCCGCAACACGACGAGCAGCAGGTCGGCTTCGGCGACGAGCTCCCGCGCGAGCGCCTGGCCCATCACCTCGACCGGATCGTCGGTGACCCGCTCCCCGGCAGTGTCGAGGAGGGTGACCTCGAGCGGCCCGAGCCGAGCCGCCACCTCGAGCACGTCGCGGGTGGTGCCGGGCGCGTCGTGGACGAGCGCCCGAGGCCGGCCGAGCAGCGCGTTGAACAGCGAGCTCTTCCCGGCGTTGACCGCGCCCACCAGCGCCACGCGGGCCCCCTCCACCCGCACCCGTCCGGCGGCGTGGGTGGCGGCGAGGGCGAGGCACCGGGCCCGCGCGGCCTCCAGGTTGGCCACGAGCGCCGCGTCGTCCGCCAGGGCGAGCTCGTCCCCGGGCCAGTCCAGGCGCGCCTCGAGCTCTGCAGCGGCCTCGAGGAGCTGCGCGCGCACCGGCGCCACCGCCGCCTCCGTCCTCCCGTCGAGCCCCGCCCGCGCCACGGCGAGCCCGGCCGGCGACCGCGCTCGCACCAGCTGGTCGACGGCCTCGGCCGCGACGAGGTCCATCCGCCCGTTCACGACCGCGCGGCGGGTGAACTCCCCGGGGCCCGCGAGCCGGGCACCAGCGGACACGAAGGCCTGCACGGCGCGTTCGACGACCAGCGGGTTCCCATGGACGGTCACCTCGCACAGGTCCTCGCCGGTGTACGTCCGGGGACCGCGGTACGCCACCGCCACGCCGTCGTCGATGGTCCCCTCGGCGTCCGACAGCCACACCCGCCGCGGGGCGCGGTCTGGCAGCGGCGTGCCCCGCGTGGTGCGCAGGACCCGTGCGAGAACGGCGTCGAGGCCGGGGCCCGTGAGCCGCACCACCGCGAGGGCGGCCCGGCCGGGAGCGGTCGCCGCAGCGACGACCACCTCACCCGGCGGGGTGCCGCTCACTCCTGGACGGGGATGATCTGCACGTACTTGACGACGCGGCCGTCGGCGCCCGGGCGCTCCTCGGACTGGCTGCGCACGCCGGCGATCTCGCTGACGGTCAGGTGCACGATCCGGCGGTCGAAGCTGTTGAGCTCGACGTTGATCGTGATGGTCTGGCCGGTCTCGACGGCCTTCTCGGAGGCCCGGCGCGCCAGCGCCTCGAGCTTCTCCTGGGGGTACCGACCGCGCTCGTCGTCGCGCCCAGCGCCGCCGCGGTCGCCACCACCACCACGCCGGTCGCGATCGCGATCCCGGCCGCCGCGACCGCCGCGATCCCGGCCACCGCGGTCGCCACGATCGCCACGATCGCCACGATCACCGCGGTCGCCGCGGTCCGAGCGGGGCTCGCGATCCGGGCGGGCAGCCCGCTGCTCCACGGGGCGGTCGTCGCCCACGTCCACGTCCACCACGAACCGACCTGGAGGCACGTCGGAGAAGGCGGTCTCGAGCGCCAGCGTGAGCAGGTGCCGGATCGAGCCGAGCGTGGCGCCCCGCTTGCCGACGATGCGGCCCGCGCGGTCGGCCTTCACGGCCAGGTGGACGCGGTCACCGGCGCCGCTGCCCACGACGGTCCCCTCGACGCCCATCTGAACGAGCAGCCCCTCGAACCAGTGCTGCGCGAACTCGGAAGCCGGCGTGGGGCCGGCCTCGGCGCCGCGGAGGCTCTCGGGCTTGCTGGGGGCGTCCTCGCGGCGCTCGCGGGGACGGTGATCCTCACGCGGCCGCTCGCTGCGCGGGCGCTCCTCGCGGGCCGCGTCCTCCCGGGGAGGCCGATCCTCACGCGGCCGATCCTCACGCGGCCGATCCTCACGGGGACGGTCGCTGCGGGCGCGCGAGCGCCGGGGGCGATCCTCCTCGTGCGCCTGCGACGGGACCGTGCGCTCCTGGTCGGACTCCTCCGTCGGGTCGTCCTTGTCGGCCGGCGGCTCGGCGGCGGGGCGTGCGGGCCGGACGTCGACGCGGACCTCGGAGGTCGCGGGGCGTCCGGAGTCCCAGGCCACGATCTTGACCGTCTTGCGGGCTACCGACGCGCCGGCCGCAGTGCGGAAGTGCGCCAGGTCCATCTTGTAGTCCACCTGCCCGGCGATCACGCCCAGCAGCTTCGCGGCTTCGCCGACCGCCGTCTTCAGGTCGCCACCTTCTGCGACCACCGTCTTCACTCCGTCCGGTACGTTCATCGACACTCCCGTAGCCCCTTCGGGCTGGTCTCTTGTGGGGCCGCTCGGGTCATCGACCCGCCGGAACGGGGGCCTTCACCTGCCCCGCACCGAGCGACCGCTTGATGAGCCACTGCTGCATGATCGACAGCGACACGTTTACGAACACGTAGATCGCGAGCCCCGACGGGCTCGTGAAGAAGAACAACCCGAACATCAGGGGCATCCACTTCAGCACGGCCTGCTGAGCGGGGTCCATGTTCTCGGGCGTGGGGGTCATCTGCTGTTGACCCCACATCAACGCCGTCACCGCGAGCGGGAGTCCGCAGTACGGATCGGGCGACGAGAGGTCGCGCAGGTACAGGAACGGCTCCTGGTAGAACTCGACGTTCGTCAGGAGCACGTTGTACAACGCCATGAAGACGGGCATCTGCACGAGCATCGGCCAACACCCGCTGAGCGGGTTCGCGCCGTTCTTGCTCATCAGCTCGAGGGTCTGCCGGTTGAGCTCGGCCGGATCGTCGGCGTAGCGCTCCTTGAGCCGCGCGATCTCCGGCTGGATCGTCTGCATCACCTGGCCGCTCTTCATCGCGCGCCACGTGAGCGGGAAGAAGATCGCCTTGAGCAGCACCGTCACGCCGATGATCGCCAGGCCCCAGTTCGAGACCGCCCCGTGGATGAGCCGCATCACGAGGAGGAGGGGGTAGCCGAACATGGCGAACCACCCGAGGTCCACCACGCGATCGAGGCTCGGGTCGACGGTGGTCAGGGCCTGGACGTGGTTCTCGCCGGCGTACACCTTGCCGGTCCACTCGACCTGCTGGCCCGCCGCCACGGTGAGCGCCTCCGCGAGGACGCTGCCATCGAGCGCGTCGTCGCCGGCGCCCTGGCGCTCGAGGTGCAGCGCGGCACCCTCGCCGAAGCCAGAGGGGACCAGGAAGAAGCCGAAGTACCGGTCGGAGAACCCCATCCAGGAGACGGGACCGGGCAGGGGCAGCGGCCCCGAGTCGTCGGAGAGCTGGGTTCCTGCGCGCACACAGCCCGCCCCGAGCGCTCCGCCGTAGTAGAGCGACCCGTCCACCAGCGCCGTCGGTTGGTGCTGGGCCGTCCCGCGGCTGCCGGGCCGGGAGGTGTGATCGTAGAGCGACCACGACGCCGTCGCGGTGATCGGACCGTCGCTCGGGTTCGAGAACGTGGTGTGGACGTCGAAGACGCACACGTCGTCGCTCGCGCCTACGCGCACCTCGTGACGCACGGCCAGGCCTTCGGGCGTGCGGCCCTCGAGGGTGACGCCCGCAGCGTCCCGGCTCGCGACCGCGAAGCGCACGGGGGCCGATGCAGGGCCGACGCCGACCTCCACCGCGCGGGCGTGGTTCGTCAGGATCTGGGCCGGACCCGGATCGGGGCCGTACGGCAACCAGCCCCCTGCCAGGGAGCCCGTGATCCGCCCCAGCACCCACTGGTAGATCGGGGTGACCTCGTACGGGCCGGGCACTTCCGTGAGGACGACGTCGGTGAAGGCGCCACCGACGGTGTTCACGGCGTACGTGGTGCCGCAGGCCGTGAGCGGGACGAGCTCGGCCGGAGCCTCGGGCAAGGCGACGGGGCTCGGCACCACCGAAGGCGGCGTGGGCGAGGCGAGGGCGGCCGGATCGGGTTCGGGTACGGGTTCGGTCGGCGTCTGGGGACCGCGCCACGCGAGCCAGGCGTAGTAGATGCCCAGCGAGGCGACGATGGCGATGATCGTGCGTCGATCCATTCAGCGCGCTCGGTCGTCGCGCAAGTGGGCGCTCACGAGGCCGCCCCTGCAGGGAGCAGAGGCCGCAGTGCCGACCGGAGCTCGCGCGCGACCTCGTCGAGGCTCGAGTCGGCCGCAGCCGAGCGCGCGATCACCACCACATCGTGAGACCCGATGCTGGTCGCGCCGAGGCGGATCGCCTCTCGAATCCATCGTTTCACCTGGTTGCGGACCACGGCGTTTCCCACCTTGCGACTCACCGCTAGGCCGAACCGGGGTCCAGGAAGGCCGTTCGCGAGGCGAACCACCACCAGGAGCCGACCGTGGAACCGCACGCCTCCGCGCTGCACCCGCTCGAACTCCCGGGACTTCCGCAGGCGCAACGCCCGCCCGAACCCCGCTCGACCGGCGATCAGTGACGCTTGCTCGGCGCGGTGGGAGCCAGGCGCTTGCGGCCCTTCTGGCGACGACGGGACAGCACGTTGCGGCCGCCGGGGGTGGACATGCGTGCGCGGAACCCGTGGGCGCGGCGACGCTTGATCTTGGAGGGCTGGTACGTCCGCTTCATGGCGACTCCGGATGGTCCCTCGTGCCGCGTCACCGAAGTGGCGGAGGTGGAGACCGGTACAGGACGATCGGGCTGGCCTTCGCGGACGGTCCGCGCGACCGGCACTCGAACCGACGCCCTCTATCCGCACTCCTCGGGTTCCGCAAGGATCCCGCCCGAGAGCGGATCAGGGGGTCAGCTGCCCCTGGATTGCAGGCTCTGCTCGATGAGCTTCACTTTGTAGGCGAGATCGGGATCGGTCGTGATCTGCTCTTGCACCTTGCGGAAGCCGTGCTGGATCGTCGAGTGATCGCGATCGCCGAACTCCCGCCCGAGCTCGGGGAACGACAGGCTCGTGTGGACCCGGGCGAGGTACATCGCGATGTGTCGCGGGCGGGTGAGGGTACGGGTCTTCTTGGTGCCCGTGATGTCGGCGGAGCGCACGTTGTGGAGCTTGGCCACGGTCTCGATGATCGCGGGGACCGTGACGTTGACCACGGGGGGATCGAACACGCCGGGCAGCCGCTTGCGGGCCCAGTCCACGGTGATCGGCTCGTCGTAGAAGGCGTGCAGCGCGGAGATGCGGTTCAACAGGCCCTCGAGCTCGCGAACGTTGCCGGCCACGAGGTTCACGATGGCGTCGACGACGTCGCGGGGCAGCGGCAGGCGGTGGTGGTCCGCCTTCTGCTGCAGGATCGCGAGCATCGTCTCCTTGTCGGGGGCCTGCATGTCTGCGAGCAGACCGCCCTCGAACCGGGTTCGAAGCCTGGGCTCGAGCTTGTCGATGTCGCGCGGAACCACGTCGGACGTGAGCACGATCTGCCGCCCGCTGCCCTGGAGCGCGTTGAAGGTGTGGAAGAACTCCTCCTGGGTGCGCTCCTTCCCGGAGAGGAACTGGATGTCGTCCACCAGCAGCACCGTGGCCTGGCGGCGGTACTTCGCCCGGAAGTCCTCCATGCGCTTGTACTGCAAGCAGTTGATCATCTCGTTCATGAAGTCTTCGGCGGTCACGTAGACCACCCGGGCGTTCGAGACCGTCGACAACACGCGGTTGGCGATCGCGTGGATGAGGTGGGTCTTGCCGAGACCAGTGGCCCCGTAGATGAACAGCGGGTTGTAGTTGCGCGCGGGGTTGTCGGCGACCGCGGCCGCCGCTGCGTGCGCGAACTTGTTGCACTCGCCGATCACGAAGTTCTCGAACGTCTGCCCCGCGACGATGCCGATCCCCCGCGGGCGCCGGTCGAGATCGTGGTCCTGCGCGCCCGGCTTGGGCTCCTCGCCGGTCGGCTCGTCCCGCCAGGTGAGCCGCAGATCGATCCGGCGGCCGAGGAGGTTCGTGATCTCCTCGGCCAGCAACGCCTGGTAGTTCTCCATGATCCAGTCGGCGTAGTAGCGGTTCGCGACCTCGACGAGGAACACGTTCTCGTCGAGGTGGACCGCGTGGGCCGCCTTCAACCAGACATCTACGTCCTGACCGCCGATGCGTCGCCGCATCGCGTCCAGGACCTGTGGCCAGATCCGACCCGCGTCCAAGCGCTCCCCCGTCCTGCTCGCCCCGTGCCGTCGGGCGGGGAACGGGAGGGTATCCGATGCCCGGACCGGAGTACAATGTGCGGGAGACGTTGCGCCTGCTACGCCGGTCGCCCCGCGATCCCCGCCCCGGGATCCCTGGGGATCACCTTGTGGACAACCTGTCGGCGGACGGGGGGAGGAGCGGGGGACGGAGGGGGACGGACGGAGGGGGCGCTGCGGCCATCCCCAACCGGGTGCGACGGTCCCCGCCGACACCCCCCCCGCTCCACAGCTTCGTCCATACGAAAAGTGGCGGGAGAAGGAGGTACTATTGGGATTTCCACAGGAGATCGGCTGCTCTGATCCTGCTACGAAACCGATCCACCCGATCGATGAACCGCATTAGAGTGCCCCGGCCGAGGGAGAGCCGACCCATGGATCTGTACATCGACCGGGACGCGTTGGGACGGGGACTGGCACGAGTCCAGGGGATCATCGAGCGCCGAAGCACCCATCCGCTGTTGTCACACGTGCTGCTGCACGCTCGGGACGGCGGCCTGCGCATGACCGCCACCGACACCGAGGTGGCGTACATCGGCGATCTCGCCGCCAACGTGACGCGGGGCGGACAGCTCGCGGTCGAGGCTGCGAACCTGTTCCAGGTGGTCCGGTCCATGCCCGATCCCACCCTGCAGCTCGTGCTTCACGCGAACAAGCGCCTCGAGATCCGGTCGGGGCGCAGCCAGTTCAAGCTGCCCGGGTACCCGGCCGAAGACTACCCGGCGCTCCCCGCGTTCGACGTGCGGGGCTCGGCTTCCATGACGGAAGGCCACCTTCGCCGCCTGGTCGAGCAGTGTGCGTTCTCGGTGGCCACCGACGACGTCCGCTACGGCCTCAACGGCGCCCACCTCGAGGAGGTCACGACGGCCGGGCAGCGCCGCCTGCGGATGGTCGCGACGGACGGCCACCGGTTGAGCGCGGCGGAGGCGCCGTTCGAGGGCCAGCTCGCGCTCACGCCCCGCATGCTCGTGCCCCGCAAGGCGCTCGCGGTCATGCGCCGCCTCCTCGAAGGCGACGACGCGATGGTCGAGATCGGCTTCGGGGAAGGCGCCATCCGCCTGTCCCGGCCCGAGCAGACCTTCTGGTTCCGCCTGCTCGACGGGGAGTTCCCGGACTACCACGCGGTCGTCCCCACGGAGAACAAGCACCGGATCGTGATGCGCCGCGACGAGCTGGGGTCCGCCCTCAAGCGCGTCGGCATCCTCGTCCAGGACCGCGCCCGCGCCGTGAAGTTCGCCTTCAAGGCCGAAGGAGAGCTCGAGATCGAGGTGCAGAACGTGGACCGCGGCGAGGTGCGCGAGGTGGTCCCGATCGAGCTCGAAGGGTCCGCGATCACCGTCGGGTTCAACGCGCGGTACCTCGCCGAGGTGCTCGGCGCCCTCCGTGGAGACCGCGTCACGCTCGAGCTCGCGCACCCGCTCGCCCCGTGCCTCGTGCGCGATCCGGACGACGACCTCGCGTTCTTCGTGATCATGCCGATGCGGCTCGACTGACCTCGTGGACGTCGTTGCCGTCCGGCTGCTCGAGCTCCGGACCGAGGGGTTCCGCAACCTGGTGGGGGCTACGCTCCCGCTGGACGCGCCCCTCGTCGTGTTCCACGGACCCAACGGCGAAGGCAAGACCAACGTCCTCGAGGCGGTGCACTACCTCGCCACGCTCAAGCCCCTGCGCGGGAGGAAGGCCCGGGAGCTGATCCGGTTCGGCGAGCGCGCCGCGAGGGTGGTGGCGGAGGTCCGCTGCGGGGTCACCCGCGCCCTGCAGGTCGACCTGTCCCCCGAAGGTCGCCAGGTGGCGCTCGACGGCAAGCGGGTGTCCGAGCTCGGTGACTGGTTCGGCTCGGTCCGCGCGATCTCGTTCACGCCGGCCGACGCGGAGATCGTGGGGGGAGAACCCGGCCGCCGACGGAACTGGCTCGACCGGGCCGCGTTCACCGTGAACCCGGCGCACCTCGACCGCGTGTGGACGGTGCGTCGGCTGCTCGAGCAGAAGCAGGCGCTGCTCCGACAGGACCGCCCCGATCCGCAGGTATTGGACGTGCTGGACGAGCAGCTGGCCACCCGGGGCGCGGAGCTCGTGGATCGGCGGGCCCGCGCGCTCGACGAGCTGCTCCCGCACGTCCGCGAGGTCCACACGGGTCTGGCGGACGGCCGTGGCGAGGTGGAGCTCGAGCTCGTCACGCAGGCCAGGGGCGAGGACGTCCACCGCCGTGCCGACGCGCTCCGGGAGCGCCTCGCCGCCTGGCGTGTCCGCGAGGTGGAGCGCCGCACGACGCTGGTCGGGCCCCAGCTCGACGAGGTCCGCATGGCGCTCGACGGCCGCTCGGCGCGCGACTACGCCTCCCGCGGCCAGATCCGGTCGATCGTGTTGTCCCTCAAGCTCGGGGAGACCCACGCGGCCCGGGCCCGGGGCATCCTGCCGCTGTTCCTCCTCGACGATCTCTCGTCCGAGCTCGACGCTGACCGCACCGGCAGGCTCGTCCGGGCGCTCGCCTCCATGGGCACCCAGGTGCTCGCCACGACGACCGACCCCGGGTCCATGCTGGCCGCGATGCCGGGGCGGAACGCACTTCCCGTGAAGGTCCTCGGGGGCGCGTTGACCCCCGGCTGAGGTGCTCGCCGGCGCAGGGGAGACCGGATACAGCTGGATGTTCGGCCCGACCACGCCCGCCTCTTCCCTCCGGAGTCACCCCGATGGAGCCCACCTCCTCGCCCACGGACTACAACTCCTCGAGCATCCAGGTGCTCGAAGGCCTGGAGGCCGTCCGCAAGCGGCCCGGCATGTACATCGGGTCCACGGGTCCCAAAGGCCTGCACCACCTCGTGTACGAGGTCGTGGACAACTCCGTGGACGAGAGCCTCGCCGGCTACTGCGACCGGGTGGTCGTCAAGATCCACGACGACGGCAGCTGCAGCGTCTCCGACAACGGCCGCGGCATCCCCACCGACATCCACCCCGAGCAGGGGCGCCCCGCGGCCGAGGTCGTCATGACCGTCCTGCACGCGGGCGGGAAGTTCGACGCCTCGAGCTACAAGGTCTCCGGGGGCCTCCACGGCGTCGGCGTGAGCTGCGTCAACGCGCTCTCCATCCGGCTCGACCTCGAGATCTGGCGCGAGAGCAAGCACTGGACCCAGTCCTACTCCCGCGGAGTGCCCCAGGCGCCGCTCCGCGCCCACGGCGCCGGTGAGTCGGTCGACGGCGTCGCGCGGCGTGGCACGAGCGTCCGGTTCTGGCCCGATCCCGAGATCTTCACCGAGACGACAGACTTCGAGTACGAGGTGCTGGCCCAGCGGCTCCGGGAGCTCGCGTTCCTCAACCCGGGGCTCACGATCGAGTTCGAGGACCTCCGCCAGGACCGCCGCGAGACCTTCGCGTTCGACGGTGGCATCTCGAGCTTCGTCGACTACCTGAACACCGGCCGGTCCGCGTTGCACACCCCGCCCATCCGCGTGCGGGGCGACAAGGACGGCATCCAGGTCGACTGCGCCATGCAGTGGACGACGGCCTACACCGAGACGTTGTTCTCGTTCGTGAACAACATCAACACCGTGGACGGCGGCACCCACGTGTCGGGCCTCAAGGCGGCGCTCACGCGCACCGTCAACGTCTACGCGCAGTCCCAGCTCAAGAAGACCGACAAGGACGTGCAGCTCCAGGGCGAGGACATCCGCGAGGGCCTCTCCGTGGTGTTGTCGATCCGCGTGCCCGAGCCCCAGTTCGAAGGGCAGACCAAGGCCAAGCTCGGCAACTCCGAGGTCAAGGGCCTCGTCGAGAACATCGTCAACGAGCAGCTCGCGCAGTTCCTCGCCGAGAACCCCCAGATCGGCAAGGTCGTCATCGGCAAGGCCGTGGAGGCGTCCCGCGCCCGCGAGGCCGCCCGCACCGCCCGCGAGCTCGCGCGCCGCAAGTCCGCGTTCGACGGGGGAGGGTTGCCCGGGAAGCTCGCGGACTGCCAGGAGACCCGCCCCGAGCTCTGCGAGCTGTACCTCGTCGAGGGTGACTCCGCAGGCGGCTCCGCCAAGCAGGGGCGCGACCGCCGCACGCAGGCCGTGCTCCCGCTGCGCGGCAAGATCCTCAACGTCGAGAAAGCGCGCTTCGACAAGATGCTCGCGAACGACAGCGTGCGCACCATCATCTCCGCGCTCGGCTGCGGGGTGGGCGAAGACTACGACCCCGCTCGCCTCCGGTACGGGCGCATCATCCTGATGACCGACGCCGACGTCGACGGCTCCCACATCCGGACGCTGCTGCTCACGTTCTTCTACCGCCAGATGCGCCCGGTCATCGAGGGCGGGCACCTGTACATCGCGCAGCCCCCGCTGTACCGGGTCAAGCGCGGCAAGAAGGAGCAGTACATCCGCGACGAGGCGGCGATGGAGCAGTTCTTCCTGTCGCAGGCGGCCGAGGGCCTCCAGGTCCGTCCAGCCGGGCTCGAGGTCGACGAGCTCGATCCGGGCGCGGGCAACGTCACCGACCTCGTGGGCCTGGTGGAGCTGCTCCGCCAGTACGACCAGCGCCTGCAGAAGCTCGAGCGCCGGTACCCGCCGTCCATCGTGGAGGCGTTCCACGCGCTCACGCAGGGCGTGTTGCCCACCACCACCGC
The DNA here is from genome assembly GCA_044356535.1 of Myxococcota bacterium. Lineage (GTDB taxonomy): Bacteria > Myxococcota_A > UBA796 > UBA796 > JACKER01. The sequence goes on along the minus strand of JBIKWC010000016.1, from coordinate 12,320 downwards.
GGGCCTCGAGCAGTTCGTCCTCGACCTCACCGCGCGTCTCGGAGAGCTCGAGCCGCGCATGCGGATCCGGTCGCACACCCTCGAGACCGAGCCGTCCGCCGTGGTGTTGACCGTGGACTTCCGGGCCGACGTGCGCGAGGTCCGCCTCGTCGACCACCTGAAGGACCACGCTGTGTTCGACGAGCTCTACCGCAAGCTGCACGCGATCTGTCCGCTGCCGCTGCGCGTGAAGAGCGGCGTCCACGAGGTGGTCGTGACCACCTGGAGCGAAGCGTTGCGGGTCATCCTCGACTTCGCCCAGCGCGGCTACGACATCCAGCGGTACAAGGGACTCGGCGAGATGAACCCCGAGCAGCTCTGGGAGACGACGCTCGACCCTGCGGTGCGTACGCTGCAACAGGTGAACCTCGACGACCTCCTGGCTGCCGACACGATGTTCACCATCCTGATGGGCGACGCGGTGGAGCCGCGCCGCGACTTCATCCAGGAGAACGCGTTGTCCGTCCGCAACCTGGACATCTGACCCCACGTGACCACGCTCACCTCCGCCGCATCGGACACCACCCGGTCGCTCCTGGACCGGAAGCTCCTGCTCGTCACCGGCAAAGGTGGGACGGGCAAGACCACCTACGCCTCGGCGCTCGCGCTGCTGGCGCGCGCCCGGGGGAAGCGGGTGTTGCTGGTCGAACTCGACTCGCAGCACCCCGCCTTCACGCCCGTGTTCGGCCAGGAGCCGGCCTTCGAGCCGCTCGAGGTCCTCGACGGGCTCGACATCTGCAACCTCACCTGGGAGCGGGCGCTCCAGCAGTTCATCGAGGGGGTGGTGCCCGCGGGCCGCATCGCCTCGGTGGTGCTGCAGAACAAGATCGTGTACCGGTTCCTCGACTTCACGCCCGGGTCGCAGGAGATCGTCACGTTGTCGGCGCTGACGGACCACGTCCGGCCGCGCAACGGCAGCCACACCTACGACCTCGTGATCGCCGACCTCCCCGCCACGGGGCACGCGTTCTCGCTGCTCGACATCACGCGCTCGGCGATGGGGCTGTTCCGCTCGGGCCCCGTCCGCGAGCGGGCGAACGAGATGCGCGCGCTCCTCGCGTCGCCCTCGACCCAGCTCGTGCTGGTGGCGCTCCCCGAGGAGATGGTCGTCAACGAGACGATCGAGACGATCGAGAAGTTCAAGAAGTACGAGCTGTTGTCGCAGCCGCCCGCGATCTTCCTCAACCGGGCCACCCTCCCCACGTTGTCGGCCGACGAACGCGCGCTGTTGGCCCGCCTCTCCGAGCAGCCCCTGACCCCGGCTGGCCGCGAGTTCGTGCGCGCCGGCCGCTGGGAAGACGAGCTCGAGCAGGGCACCGAGGCGTCGGCGACGCGCCTGTCGACCGCGTTGTCGGTGCACCCCGTGCTGGTTCCGCCCGCGCCCCCGGGCGGCGTGGCACGCCAGGTGGTCGAGAGCGTGGCCGTCCACCTCGGCCGCCAGGTGGGCGTGGGCCGCAAGGAGCTCCTGTTCGAGCACCGCTCCGAGCCTGCACCCGCGCCTCCGCCCGCGCCCGCGCTCCCGCACGGCTACGAGATGTCCACCTGGCTCGGGCGGACGAACCTCGTGGTGTGTGTCGGCGCCGGCGGCGTCGGCAAGACCACCACGGCCGCCACGCTCGCGCTCACCGGCGCGTTGTCGGGCCGCAAGACCGTGGTGCTCACGATCGATCCCGCCCGGCGCCTCGCCAACAGCCTCGGTCTGCAGAGCTTCGGCAACGAGGAGCGCAAGATCGACCTGTCCCCGCTCGGGGCCCGGGCCGAAGGTGCAGGCGAGCTGTACGCGATGATGCTCGACAGCCGGTCCACGTTCGACTCGCTGATCTCCCGCATCGCCGCCGACGAGGCCGCGAAGGAGCGCATCCTCAAGAACCACATCTACCGCCACATGGCGGACACGTTCGCCGGGTCGCAGGACTACATGGCGACCGAGAAGCTCTACGACCTCGTCGCCGCAGGCCGGTACGACCTCGTGGTGCTCGACACGCCCCCCGTCAAGAACGCCCTCGACTTCCTCGAGGCGCCCGGCCGCCTCATCCACTTCCTCGACGAACGTGTGATGAAGTGGTTCGTCGACCCGCCGGGCACGAACCGGGTGTTCGGGCGCCGGATCATGCTCGGGACCACGGCCGTGGTGTACAAGCTCCTCGGCTACGTGTTCGGCCAGGACTTCGTCGACGACCTCACGCAGTTCTTCGCGGACTTCCAGGGCCTGTACAAGGGCTTCGTCGAGCGGCACGAGCAGGTGCTGAAGCTGTTTCGTGCGGGGGAGACCTCGTTCGTCACGGTGTGTGCGCCCACGGAGTCGTCGCTCGACGTGGCCACGTTCTTCCAGCACGAGCTGGCTGGGCGCGGGCTGCCGCGCGGCGGGGTGGTGGTGAACCAGGTCCACACCTGCGACACCGACAGCCACGACGCGAAGGCCGCGCTCGGCGCCGCGACCGAAGCCGCCGCGGGGGAGCTGCCGCCGTCGGTGGTGCCGTCGCTGCTGGCGCGCCTGGGCATGGCGCACCGGCGCCTGCACGCCCTGCGGGTCGCCGAGACCTCCCTCACCGAGCGCGTGCGCAAGGTGGCGAGGGGCGGCGGCTTCTACCAGGAGGTCCCGCGGCTCGAGGGCAACGTCCACGACCTCGAGGCGCTCTCCACGGTCTCCGGGCACCTGATGGCGCCCGCCCGGACCCTCTGAACCGTCGACCGGGGTCAGGGGACGTAGACGTTCGAGCTGATCGCGCGCTCGTCGAGCGGCCCCAGGGCGCAGTCCACGCGCTCCACCCGCGCCACGTCCGGGGACGAGCCGAGCTCGCGGACCGCGAGCCCGCAGGCCCCGCCGATCGGGGCGTCGAACAACACCGCGAAGTGCCGCTGGAAGTGGTGGTGTTCGGGGTTGTAGACCAGTCGGAAGTAGTCGGTCACGTCGAACGCGACGCCGTCGAGCGTGCCCGTGGCGCGGACGAACGAGGCAGGCTCGGTGCTCGCGTACGACCCGCCGATGTCGAGGCGCAGGTCCACGTCGCCGCCGTCGAACCCGACGAGGTGGTGCTGCTCGTCGTAGCGGACGGGCGCACACGGCACGAACGAGCGGGCGTTCACCCCCGCGCAGGCGTACGGGCCCGTCGTGCAGGAGGTCATCCCCAGGGGCTCCTGCTGGTACGCGTCCTCGTTGCGCCCGTCGAGGACGAAGGTGGGCAGGAGGCCGGGATCGTCGCTGGCGTACGCAGCGATCGCGAACGAGCCGACCACGGCCCCGCCCGCGTCCACGACGGGCTGGGCCGAGCTCCAGCTGCGGTACTCGTAGCCGCCGTACGAGCTGACCGTCGTCGTGACCTCGCCGGCGTCCCCCATCGCGAGGACGTCGGCGCCGGCGGTCTCGAAGCAGATCGGCAGCCGGTAGGGCTCGGTGCCGGCGGCGTCCGGGAGCGGGTACGTCCCGAGCGGCAGGGAGAGGCGGGCCTTGATCGCCAGCTCCTGCTCGAGGGTGCGGGACTCGTCGAACGTGGCGCACCAGGAACCCTCGTTGGTGACCTCGATCGCCGCCGCCCACCCCGGGTCGCCGACGAAGGCGCCCGCCCCGGGGCACGGGTCGGTGTCGGTGTCGGTGTCGGTGTCCGCATCGGTGTCGGTGTCGGTGTCCGCATCGGTGTCGGTGTCGGTGTCCGCATCCTTGCCGGGCCCCGGTCCGTCCTCGCCGCTACACGCCGCCACCAGCACCCAGAGCCCCGCGACGCGCATATCGCCTCCGGCCCGCAGCGTACCCGGTCCGCAGTCGGGTACGCTGGGCGGATGTGGTGGAGCTTGCTCGGGTGCCAGCGAGGAGACGATGCGGCGCACACGGGCTCGCCGCCGGGGCCCCACAGCGCCCCCGCCGAACCGGAGGTCCGCTGCAGCGACCTCGTGGCCGGGCCCCTGACCGCGCGCCCGCACCCCACCGCCCGGGCGTTCCACGACGTGGCCTTCGACGAGGGGGGGAACCTGTTCGGCGGCCACGCCGGCGGGTGGTGGCGGTACCCGTTCGAGGGCGAAGGCGCGCTGGTGGCGACCGGCCTCGGTGACGTGCACCAGGTGGACTGGCTGGAGCCTGGGGTGTTGCTGGTCGCCGTCGCCGACGCCGACTGGCTCGAGCGCCTGGACACGACCACCGGCGGGCGGATCCCCGTGGCGCCTGGCGCGTACGCGGTGCGGCGGGGCCCGGGCGGCGACGTGTGGACCGCGGACGGCACCGCGTTGTACCGCTCCACCCCAGGGGTGTGGGACCGCGAGACGCTCGTCGACACGCTGCCCGACGGGGATCCCAAGGTGGTGGCGTTCGATCGCGAGGGGACCACTGCGTACCTCGGAACCATCCGGGGCACCGGCGTCGTGTACACGCTGGCGCTCGACGCGGAGGGCGCGCCGGTCGGGGAGCCGGCCGTGTTCGCCACGGGGGTGGGCGGCGGGTGGCACGACGCGCTCGGGGTCGACGCCTGCGGCAACGTGTACGTCGCCGACGCCGTCGAGACCGCGCTGTACCGGCTCGGGCCCGACGGTGCCGTGGAGCGGGTGCTGGACCTCGCGGTCGAGGACCACGCCCACGGGCTGCGGTGGGGCTCGGGTGTCGGGGGTTGGCGGTCCGACGCGCTGTACCTCGCGCAGCCGTACGGCGGAGACCACGTGGCGGAGGTGGTCGTCGGGGTGCCGGCGGCCGACTGGCGAGGCGGGAACTACACCGTCGTCCCCTGAGCGGCGCGATACGAGCGGGCATGCCCGACACCTCCCCGATCAGCGCCTCCCTGCGGCACGCGGACGGCCGCAGCTGGACCGTCACCCTCGACGGCCTCGTGGCCACCGTGGTCGCCAACGGGCGCCCGGGGCGCGCGCGCACCTTCCCGACCCGCGCCGACGCGGAGCACTTCGTGCGCGAGGGGGTGCGCCAGATGGCGGCCGCCGGGTACGCGTCCGAGGACGATCCCGCGCTCGCGGCGGCGCGCGGGGCCCGCGACGCGCTCCGGACTGGGCTGGGGAAGGCCGACGCGCAGGTCCGGCGCCGCGTGGCCTCCGCCACGTTCCGCGACCGGTTCCGGTGGGTGGTGAAGCTCGGCGACGAGCCCTCCCTGGTGACCCTCGCGGACACGCCGGCGACGCGGGACGGGCTGGTGCGCGCGCTGGTGGCGGAGTCGTCGGGCGACGAGGCCGTGTGGGTGGCGTTCGTGGCGGGGTCGCCGCTGCTGGTGCCGGTGCTGCGCTGGCTCCGGGCGGAGCGCGCGGTGCGGTCGGCGGAGCGGTCGGTGATGCCGGCCGCGCTGCGCACGACCTGGGACGACCGGGCCGCCGGGGGCCCTGCGGTCGACACCCTCGACGGGCTGTTCACCGGGACGGCCGCCGCCGAGCGGTGGGCGGAGTGGGGCACCCCGGGCCGGTCCGAGCCGCCGGAGCAGGTGTGGGCGGTGGCCGCGCCGGTCGTGGTGGGCCGCGCCCGGGAGGCGTCGAAGGGCGTGCCCGGGCCCATGCAGGACGTGTTCGACGCGCTCACCGCGCAGGCGCCGTAGGACCTCACCGCAGACGACCTCACCGCGGGCGAATGGTGCCGTCGTCGTCGATCTGGGGCGCCGTGGCGCCGAAGTCCGTGGTGGACAGGTCGCGGACCATGGGGATCACCTTGCCCGCCGGATCGGGGGCGGGGAGGCCGCCGTTCGCCTGCAGCGTGGGCAGGAGCTTGCCGGTGACGAGCCTGCCGTCGGGCCCGAGCGTGACCTCGAGCACGGCCGAGGTGCCGAGTGCGCCCTCCAGCCGGAACAGCCCGTACGTGGCGAAGTTGCCCATCGAGTAGGCCACGAGGTGGCCGTCCACGAGCTCGAGGCCGCGCCACACGTGGGGACCGTGGCCCAGGACCAGGTCTGCGCCCGCCCCCACGGCCGTGCGCGCGAACGCCCGGAGGTCGCCCCGGTTCTCGCTGTAGAACTTCTCGGGGCCGTTGGGCACGTGTGCGGCCTTCGAACCCTCGGCGCCGCCGTGGAAGCTCACGAACACGAGGTCGTGGGTCGCGCTCGCGGCCTTCACGAGCGCCTCCACCTCGCGGGCGTCGTTCACGAAGTTGCTGTTCGGGTTCGTGTGGAACGCGATGGTGGCGATGCGGGCGCCGTTCACCTCGTTGGTGGCGACCGTGCCGGGCGTCCCGGACCACGCGAGGCCCGCGGCGTCGAGCGCGTCCATCGTGGCCTTGCGGCAGGTGGGCCCGAAGTCCTCGGCGTGGTTGTTCGCGATCGAGACCACGTCGAAGCCCGCGTCGCGGAAGGTGGTCGCGTACTTCGTGGGCGTGCGGAACGCGTAGCAGTTCTCGCCGGGCTTGCACTTCGTGGTGGTGCCGCCGTCACACAGCGGGCCCTCGAGGTTCCCGAACGTGAGGTCGGCGTCGGAGAGCAGGTCCTTCACCGCGTCGAGCGCGTGGTCGGCGCCCCCGGGCGGGAACGTGGCCGCGGGGAAGTCCGAGCCGATCATCAGGTCGCCGACGGCCCGGACCCGCAGCGTGAAGCCGGCGGGGAGCGGCGGACGCGCAGCGGGCGGCGTGCCTTTCGCCTTCGCGAGGGCGTCGACGTGGGCCTGGGCCTGCGCGAGGTACCCGGCGAGCCCGGGCTGGTCCCCCCCCGCGGCCTTCACGCGCTGCCAACGCTGCACCACGTCCGTCCAGTCGTTGCGGCCCCACGACACCCAGCCGAGCTCCCACTGGCAGGGGGCGAACGCGGGGTCGAGGGCCGCGCACTCCGTGAACTTCGCGGCGGCGGTGGCGGAGTCCTTGGCCGCCGACGCGGCGAGGCCGGCGGCGTGGAGCTCCTGGGGGGTGGCGGCGAGGGCGGGCAGGGCGAGGAGGGCGAGCATGGGGCGCGGCCTATCCGCTGCACCCTACGGCGTCATCGGCTCCGGCTGACGTGCCTCCAGCGCCTCGGTGCGCGGGCGAGTGACGCCGCGGGGCAGGTCCACCTCGTCCAGCGCCTCCAGCGCGCCGTCCACGTCACCCAGGCGGGCCTGGCACACGGTGGCGCCGAGCGTCGCCGCTGCCGCGAGGTCCGGGTCGAACGTGCTCGTCGCCGCGCGCCGGTACGCGGCGAGGGCCTGCTCCACCTGCCCCTCGTGCAGCGCCACGCTGGCGCGCCCGAGCTCCGCCACCGCCGCGCGCTCCGGGTGGGCGCGGCCGAGGCGGCTCCACAACGCGTCGGCGAGGCGCCGGTCGCCGGCGTGATCGGCCGCCGTGGCCGCGAGCGCCAGCCGGTCTGCCGCCTCCGGCGCCATCGGGGCGAGGTCGTGGGCCTCGCGGAACCGCACCGCCGCTGCGGCGTAGTCTTCCTCCTCGAGCAGGAGCGCGCCGATCCGGGCCAGGAGCGCTGCGGTGTCGGCCCGGGCGGGGCGGTACCACAGGAGCTGCTCCAGCCGTTGCCGCGCCTCCCGCGGCACCATCAGCTCCACCGTCCAGGCGCTGGCCGCCCGCTCGAGCGCCAGGGCGCGGAGCTCGCTCGACGGGTTCTGCGCCGCCACCGCGTCGTAGACCTGGACCGCCGCCAGCGCGCGCCCCTCCCCCAGCAACACGTCCGCGCGCAGGAGGGGTACGGGCGACAGCGGGCTCGTCCACAACAACCCCGCCACCAGGAGCGCCACCGCGCCGTACCCGAGCGTGCGTGGCACGAGCGCGGGCGCCAGCACCCGCACCAGCTCGAGCACACCTTCCGGATCGCGACGCATTCCCCCACCTAACCGGCCACCACGGTACACTCGGGGGAGAGGTCCGATGCTGCTGGCGTGGGCGATCGGGGCCGGGTGTGGCCTGGTGTCGGAGCGGGGTGACGCCCCGGTGCTCCCGCCCGCCGAGGCGTACGTCGAGGCCCCCGATCAGGTGCTCCCCGGCGGGGTCGTGGGGGAGCGGTACACCGCTGCCGTCACCGCGGAGGGGGGAACGCCCCCGTACACCTGGCTCGCCGCCGACCCGCTGCCGTCGGGGTTGGCGCTCGCGGCCGACGGCACCCTCACCGGCGTCCCCACCGAGGCCGGGACCCGCACGTTCGCGCTCGTCGCCACCGACGCCGACGGGCGCACCAAGCGCATGCTCGCCACGTTCACCGCCGCGCTGGTCCCGGTCGTCACCACCTGCGGCGGGCACCTCGAGGGGCGGTTCGACGAGAGCATCTGGGGCGACGACGGCCCCGACCTCGGGCGGCTCGACGACCTCGCCTGGCTCGCGATCGAGGTCTCGCGCGACGGGCCCACCCGCATCGAGCTCGTGTTCTCCGTCACCGGCGACGCCGTGGCCTGGGTCCAGCGCGTGGACGGGCTGCTCGGGAGCTGGGACCTTCAGGGGTACGCCCAGCGCGGCCTCCCGGTGGACGAGTCCCCACGGACCGTCGCCATCGACGCCGGCACCGACCCGTCCCTCACCGAGTACGCCGTCCAGACCCTCCTCCCCGTGCTGTTGGCCGCGAAGGGGCCGGGCAACTGGGCCCTCGACGTGGTGTGCACCGACGGCCCCGTGTTCGAGACCCTCGACAAGAACCCGCGGCTCGTCGGGGATGCCTTCGAACACGACTACCAGGTGTTCGGCGACAACACCGGCGTCCGGATCTGGACCGACGACGTGCTGCCCGACTGGATGGTCTGGGACGAGTCCACGGGCACGGTCACCGCGGTGGACGGGGTCGCCGCGGAGGCCGGCGCCTGGGAGTTCGACCTCCACGCGCGCAGCCCGGACGGTCGTGAGCGCGTCGAGCGGGCGATGTTGTCGGCCTACACGACGACCGACCTGCCGTGTGGGACCTCGGCGCCGGTGGTGCTGCAGGAGGCGTGGGAGGAGGGGGAGCAGGTCCGGCGGTTCGACCCGCGCGGTTTCCAGGTGTTCCGGGTGCCCCTCGGGGTCCCGGAGGTGTCGGGGCTCGACATCCGCCTGCGCGGCGCCGAGGGCAACTACCTCGGCCTCGCGCGCCCGAACCCGGGGTGGCAGCGGATCTCCGGGCAGGCGGAGGAGGTCCAGGCAGAGGGGTCTGCTGCCCGGCTGCGCGTCGACTCCACCACCTACCCGTCGTCGCGCCACTTCCTGGACACGGGAGAGCTGTGGTTCACCGCCGCGAGCCTCGGGGAGGGCGACCTCGATGGCCTCGAGGTGGACGTGCGCTGCGAGTACGACCCGCGGCCCGACGTGCGCGGGTTGCCGATCCTCGAGGTGCTGGAGGCCGTGGACCTCACCCTCGGCGGCATCGGGGGCACCCCGCCCTACCGCTGGAGCGCCAGCGGCTTGCCCGCAGGGCTCTCGCTCTCCGAACGTGGCCACGTCACGGGCACCACCGGCGACGTGGGCCGCCACCGGGTCACCTTCGGCCTCACCGACAGCCTCGGCCAGCGCGGAGAGCAGGTGTTGACCTGGGTCGTGGGCACCGCGAACACCTGTCTCGGCTACCGCGTGCTCGGGTGTGGCGAAGGCACGGACGGCGTGCTGGTCGCCGAGGCCCCGGCCGGCGGGGAGGACGCGCGGGACACCTTCTGCGTGATGGACACCTCGGTCGACCTGGGCTTCGTGGTGGGCGCGGAAGACGCGGAGCTCGTGGTGTCGCTGTCGGACCCGGGCGTGACGCGGAAGAGCCAGCTCGACGACCCGTCGCGGTTCACGTGGGTGGCCGAGGTGGAGCGCGGCCAGGTGGTGGGGGTGCCGTTCGACGCGTACTCGTTCCCGTACCGCCCCGACTACGACCAGCTGCCGCTGTTCGTCACCGTGTGGGCCCTCGATCCCGGTGGCTACTCGCTCTCCGTGGACTGCCCCGTGTTCCCGTGACCCCCGCGACACCAACGTGACGGTCTTGTAACGAAGACGTAACCGCTGGGTGTCGAAGTCGGGTACACTCGCGGAATGCGCGTGGTTCTCGTGCTCCTCGTCGGATGTGCGCCCACGGTCGGGTCGGAGCCTGCGACGTTGTGGATCGCCGACCCGGGCGCTGGGGTGGTGTTCCGCGACGACGCTGTCGGCCGCAGCGTGGTCGTCGACGCCGGGGTCTCTGGGGCGCGGCCGGGCTTCGACCCCTCCGCGCTGGTGGTGGACGACCGCGGCCACCTGCTCGTGGCCGACTTCGCCAACCACACCGTCTCCCGGTACGACGACGGCGCGCTCGCGCTCTTGTTCGAGAACCCGTCGGACCCGGACGCCACCCGCATCGAGGAGCCCTGCGGCCTGCTCGCGGGGCCGGGGACCGTGGCCGTGCTCGCCAACGACACCGAGAACATCGCGTTCCTCGACGACGGCGGCGCGGTGCTGAGCGAGCTCGGACCGGAGTCGCTCTTGCGCAACGCGCACGGCTTCGCGGTCCTGCCGGACGGGTACCTCGTGGTGGTGGGCTCGGCCGACGGCCCGGGGGATCCTGTGGTTCGGACCTGGGACCCGCTGGACGGCCGGCGGGTCGGGTCGTTCGCGCCGTGGCCCGAGCTCGAGGAGCCCACGGACGTGGTGGTGCTGGCGGACGGGACGCTGGCGATCACGGACTGGGGGACAGGCCGGGTGCTGCGCTACGACCCGACCACGGGGGCGCAGCTCGACGTGCTGGCCGAGGGCCTCTCGCACCCGGTGGCGCTGGCGGCGCAGCCGTCGGGGGTGGTGCTGGTGCTCGCCGACGACGGCGTGTGGACCACCACCGGCGAGCGCGTGGTCGACGGTGCCGGGTTCGTGTTCCCGCGGGACCTCGTCGTCACCTGGTGACCGACCGCGGGAGCCGCAAGCGGAACACCGCGCCACCGCCCGGGCGGAGCTCTGCGTGCAACGTCCCCCCCAGGGCGGTCGCGAGGCGGGCGCAGATCGCCAGGCCGAGCCCGGCGCCCCCGTGGCGGCGGGTGGTGCTCTCGTCGCCCTGGACGAACGGGTCGAAGAGGCGGGGCGCCAGCTCGGGCGAGAAGCCGGGTCCGGTGTCGCTCACCCGCAGCTCGTCGGTCACCGGCCCCCGGAGCACCTCGACGCAGATCTCGCCCCGCTCGGTGAACTTGGCGGCGTTCCCCACGAGGTTGGTGAGGATCCGGCGCAGCGCCCACCGCTCGGCCCACACCGTGCCCGGCGCCTCGGGCAGGACCAGGCGGACCCCGGTGCGGCGCAGGGTGGGACCGACGGCCGCGCCGACCTCCGCGAGGAGCGGCTCCAGCGCGACGTCTTCGCGAGTGGCGAGCGCCAGGGCTCCGTCGAGGCGCGCGAGGTCGAGGATGTCGTCGATGGTGGCCAGCAGCGACCGCGCGGCCTCCCGGATCCGCTCGAGGTCCTGGGCTGCAGCGACGGGGTCCGCCATCCCGTCCTCGGCGAGGAGCTCCGCGTAGCCGACGACGGCGTTGAGGGGCGTCCGCAGCTCGTGGCTCATGTTGGCGAGGAACCGGTCCTTCGCGAGCTCTGCGGCCCGGGCGGCGACGACCTGCTCCTCGAGCGCGCCCACGAGGCGGTGCAGCAGGACGCCGAGCGACAGGACGACCGCGCCCCCGACGAAGGCCTGGGGGTACAGCTCGAACGGGTCGGCGAGCATGGGGTCGGGTCGGTAGGCTTCGCGCAGGAAGACGACCGCGGGGTAGAGCGCGCTGGACGCCGCGATCCAGGTGGTGCGCCGCCGGGGGTCGTCCATCAGGACCCCGAGCAGCAGCAGGAAGAACGAGGCGAGCCCCTCGAGCCGCGCGGCCCCGGTGGGGGTCTCGAACAGGAGCGAGGCGACGGTGGCCCCGAGAGCGCTGACCAGGAACACGCTCCGGGCCCAGGGGCGGGTCGCGAACGCACCGGCCGACAGGAGCCCCACCCCGCCGAGCGCGTAGCCGGCAGCGGCGACGAAGAGGTACGGGTCGTCCTGGTCGAGGCCCTGGGCGGTGTCCACGACCGCCATCGGCAACAACACCACGCCCAACCCGAAGCCGATCGCCCGGATGGCGGAGACCTGGTACGGCGCCAGCGCGGAAGGGGACTCCATCGGTCCCCATCGGCGCGTGGTCGGATCGCTGTAGGGCTCAGCGGCGCGGATGGCGCCGCTCGTCGGCGTGGTCTGCACCGCGCTCGGCCGGCGGGCCGTGGCCCTCGCGGCGCCAGCCCTTGCCCTCGGGCGGGCCGTGGCCGCGGCGGAGGTTCTCGGCCCGGATCGCGTCGGCGAGCGCGCGGCCGCGGAGGCCTTCGGCGTGCAACGTGTCTGCAGAGTGGGTCAGGGGCTCCGCCCCCGACACCCCCTCGGGGGACCAGTCCCCCGAATCCCCTGCCAGGGGGCGCTTCCCCCTGGACCCCCCGCGTACCGAGGCCGATCGAACCCAGGTCCGGTGGACGAGTTCGCCCA
>JBIKWC010000441.1:0-4360 GCA_044356535.1 Myxococcota bacterium | reverse complement strand
CGTCGAGCACGTACACGATGACCGCCGTCGAACCCGGGTGGCCCTCGCCCGTGTCGCACAGCTGCCGGCGGATCTCGTCGTCGGTGCGCCGCAGCGCCACGCGCAGGCGGTCGGGCGGGAACCCTGCGCCGGTCTTGAGCTCGGTGGTGATCAGGTCGACCGCGAGGCGGCTTGCCTCGTCGCCGCGTCCCATGCCGCCCATGCCGTCGCACACGAGGAGCACCACGCCGCCTTCGGCGGTGGGGAACACCGAATGGCTGTCCTCGTTCTTCGGATGGAGCAGGCCAGGGTGGGTCGTCGCCGAGGTCGTGAGCGGCTGGGACATCGGGGGAACACTAGCCCGTTTCTCGACCCGAGGTCCTGCGAGTCGTCGTTCAGTGACGTACAACCAAAAAAATGAGCGAGCGGCCAGCGTCTCGCGGCGGGGTTCGTCTGGTTGACGCAGCGCCGCTGGGTGTCTAGTCTGGTCCGATTGGAGGACGGTCATCGCGTCCGGGCGCCCGAACTCCACGAGAGCGACCCCACGGGACGCAGAGCCGTCTCCGGCCAGCCGACCCTCGGGAACGGCCGCGGTGGTGGGCCATCGGTCCTGCGGCAAGACGACCTTGCTCGAGTCGTTCGCGCGCGCCGCGCACGTGGTCCGCGAGCAAGGCTCGGTCGACGACGGCAGCTCGCTCCTCGATCACGGGGCCGCCTCGCGCAGGTTCCACACCACCACGGAGCTCGCGACGATCTGGTTCGACTGGGCGGGGCGCCCCCTGCAGCTCCTGGACACCCCCGGGAGCGAGTCGTTGTCGGCCACCCGGGACCTCGCACTGCACTCGGTCGAGGCCGCCGTGTTGTGTGTGGACGCGGTGTCGGGGGTGCAGGTCGGCACCGAAGAGTGCTGCGGGGTGCTGGTGGCGCTGGGCCTTCCGGTGCTCGCGGTGCTCACCCGCGTCGACCGCGGCTTCGACGACGGCGTCTTTGCCCAGCTCGGCGCCCTGCTCGGGACCCGAGCGGTCCCGGTCCAGCTGCCGCTCGGCCCCGGGGGGCGCGGGGGCCCGGAGCTGGAGGGCGCGATCCTCGACGTCCTCGGCCGGCAGGTGCTGCGGTACGCTGCGGACGGATCACACTCGCCCGAGCCGGTCCCCGACCACCTCCAGGAGGTCCTGGCCCGGGCCTGGGAGGAGCTCGCGGAGGCCGTCGCCATCACGGACGACGCGCTGCTCGAGCACTACCTCGAGTATCTCGAGCTCCCCCCGCCCCTGTTGCGCGAGGGACTACACCGGGCCGTCCGATCGCGTGCCGTCGTGCCGGTCTTCGTGTCGTCGGCCGCTTCCGGCGTGGGCGCCGCGCCGATCCTCGACGCCCTGGCGGAGTGGGTGCCCGCCGTCGCCGACGTTCCCCGGCTGGCGCTCGATCACGACGGCAACCCGGAGGCCATCGACCCCGATACGGGCTTCGTCGCGCGCGTCCTCGGCGAGCAGCGCGACGCCGACGGTGCGCCCTGGCACCTCTTGCGGGTGATGGCCGGCCGGCCGCCTGCCGGCGACTGGTTCACGGCCCGGACCGGGGATCGCCACCGCGTGCGCAAGCTCTACCGCATCCGCGGGCCGCGTCGCGCCTCGGCCGCGGGCGTCGGTCCGGGCTCGATCGTCGGGACCTGGGATCCGATGGAGGTCGGCGCCGGCGACACCCTGACCGACGGCGCGCGCACCGAGCTGGCGGGGTTCCGTGCGCCTGCGCCCATGGTTGCGTGGAGCGTGGCGCCTGCGCGCACGTCCGACGGTCCTCGGCTCGACGCCGCGCTGCTTGCCACGTGCCGCGCGGATCCTGGGCTCGCGCTCCACACGGACACGCTGACTGGCGCGGTCCTGCTGGCGGGGCTCGACGAAGGGCACCTGAAGATCGCGATCGATCGAATCCGGTCCCTGGGGGTCGAGGTCGAGGTCGCGCTGCCACCGGTCGGGTACGTGGAAGCGCCCCGTTCGGTCGTCGAGGGCGTCGAGGGACTCCACATCCGGACCGGCGCCGACGGGCTCGTGGAGGAGTTCGGGCGGTGCGAGGTCACGCTCTCGCCCACGGACCCGCTCGAAGGGAACGTCTTCGTCGACGGGATCGGCGACGAAGAGGAGGACGTGCCGCACCGCTACCGCGGGGCGATCGACGCAGGGGTTCGCGAGGCCCTCCGACACGGTCCGACCGCCGGGTTCCCCGTGATGGGCGCAGAGCTCGCGCTCACGGGCGGCGCCTACGATCTGCTCCAGTCCACGGAGGAGCACTTCCGGATGGCGGGCCAACGAGCGGCGCGCGCTGCGCTCGAGCGAGCAGGCACGAGGGTCCTCGAGCCGTGGTGGGAGGTGGAGGTGACCGCGCCCGCCCGCGCCCTCGGGGACCTGTTGTCGGACATCTCCGCCCAGCGCGGTCGCGTCCTGTCCACCGAAGTCAACGGGGAGATCGCAGTGGTGGTGGCCCACTGTCCCTACCGCGAGCTCCGCACGTTCGGGACCCGGTTGCAGCGCCTGTCGCACGGCCGCGCCCGGTATCTGGCGCGCGAGAGCCACTACGAACCCGTCCCCGCGAGCCACCTCGGCGACGTGGTCGCGGGGTCGCCGCACGCGCGGCAGGGATCGCGGAGGACCGAGGCGCCGCGGCGGCCCGACGGCGCCTGACGGGGACCCTGGGCGCAGCCGCCCCACCGGCCCGGGCTGTACCTCTGGGCCCGGCTCTGCTATGCGTTCGACTTCGATACGCGACAGCGACGGGGGGAACCGTGGCCGGCAAGGAGACGAAGGGCAAGGAAGCCGAAGCCGATTGGTTCGGTGACTCGAACGTCGACTGGCTCGCGGACGAGTCGGGCGGGCTCGGCGCCGCTGCCGGAGCGGGCGGCACCGGAGAAGGCGGGAAGCCAGGCGAGCGGGTACCGCCGTCGGCCCCGCCTCCACCACCCCCGTCGATCCGCACCGCCACGCCGCTCGCTGGCAACCTCGACGATCGCGCCTGGGCCAACCGGGTCCGCCCCCCGGTCGATCCCAAGCTCCTCTCGAACCAGCCGACGCTGATCTTCAGCGACGTCCCGACCTTGCCCCCGATGGACTCTCCGCTGGCCGCCGTCGCTGCCCCGTTCCCCGACCCGTCCCCGGGTGGGAGCTACGACGAGGCCCCGGTCTCCGACGCCGACCCGTCCCTCACCGAAGCGGAGACGGTCGAGGTGACGCACGCGCGCGCGCTCCCGGACGGCGACGTCCCGACTGGTCCGACCGAGACGATCCAGGCGCCAGGACGGGCCACGATCCTGCTGCAGGAAGCCGGCCGCGAGCTCGCGATCCCCACCGGGAGTCCGACCGACGCGGGCGAGGGGACCGACGCAGGGGAGGTCCACGGCGCATCCGCTCCTCCGGAGCCCCAGGGCGACGCGCCGACCGAGCAGGCGCCGAAGCCCGAGATCCGCCCGCCGGACCCGGTCGACACGCTGGAGACCATCCGGATGCCCGTGACCCCGCGCAACCAGCGGCTCACCGCCCGGCCGCCGACAGCCCCTCCTGCCAGTTGGCTCGAGGTCACCGCGCTCCTGGACAGCGAGCGCGATGCCGCGACTCCGGAAGACGCAGCCACGCTGGCGTGGGCTGCAGGGGTCGTCGCGTTGCGCATGGCGAACGCACCCGCCGACGCGGATCGGTGGTTCGAGCGGGCCAGGGAGGGCGGCCTCGACACCGCCGAAGTCCATCGCCGCCAGGCGGAGGCGCGCGGCGCGGTAGGCCAGTTCGCCGCCCAGGAGTCTTCGCTGCTGGAGCTCGCCCGGACCTCGTCCGAGGTGGACCGCTGCGAGGCGTTCCTCGAAGCCGGGCTCGTGGCGTGGCGCCGCCGCGAGCGGACCGACGATGCCGTGGTCCACTTCACGCGGGCTGCCGAGACGCTGCCGGACGACTACACCTCCCGCGCCTTGTTGCGGGCGCTGCTGCCTTCGCTCGGACGGGAGACCTGGCCCCAGCGCCTCACCCTCCTCGCCGAGGTCGCCGCGTTGTCGGAGGGCGGCATCCGCGCCGACGCGCTGGTCGAGCGGGCCATCGTCGCCGACGAGCTCG
Organism: Myxococcota bacterium; assembly: GCA_044356535.1. Taxonomy (GTDB): domain Bacteria; phylum Myxococcota_A; class UBA796; order UBA796; genus JACKER01. Next base: position 293 of record JBIKWC010000441.1, on the reverse strand, counting down.
GGCGCACGGAAGACGTGGTCGGCTCCCTGCGCGCGGCCCTCGACGCCGAGCCGGGCCACACCTTCGCCTTCCAGCGGATCGAGCGGGCGCTCGTCGGAGACCCCGTGTCGCTGGCTGCCCTCCGGCAACGCGAGGCCGAGCGCTGGGAACAGCCGGATCCTGGGTTCTGGCGTTGGCGGGAGGCCTCCGCACGCCGCGAGAGCGGCGACCTCGCTGGTGCAGTGGCCGCGCTCGACGAAGCCATCGAGGTGGGGTGGCCGTGCGAGCGCGAGCGGGAGGCCCTCCTCCTGGAG
>JBIKWC010000176.1:0-15239 GCA_044356535.1 Myxococcota bacterium | reverse complement strand
ACCGGGGGAGAGGGTCGGGGTGAGGGGCTGAAGGAAGCGGAACGCAGGCCCGGGAGTCCACGCGACAGCCTCCGCGCCGGGCTGGGCTGTCTTCTTCCTGGTTTCCTTCCTTTCCTGGGTTCCTGCTCGGCCTTCCGGAACGCTCCGACACTTGCAGACACCTCCTGCGGGACGTGACGTTGCGGCCGTCGAGGTCCAGGACGTGAACGCGGGCACGCCCAGTCAGCGGTCCAGGACCTCGAAGAACGCCGGCCAGCTCGAGGCCACGCTCTCGCGGCCCACCAGCGTGATGCCGCCGCCGATCGCGCGGTCCGCGATCGCGAACGCCATCGCGATGCGGTGGTCTCCGGTGGCGTCGACCGTCGCGGGGCCCCGCGGCCGCCCGCCCTGGATCACCATCCCGTCGGGCCGCTCCTCCACCGCGATGCCCAGCGCCCGCAGCCCCGCCGCCACCCGCGCGATGCGGTCCGACTCCTTCACCCGCAGCTCCGCCGCGTCCGCGATGACCGTCTCGCCCTCCGCGAAGGCCGCCGCCACCGCCAGCACCGGGAGCTCGTCGAGCGCGCGCAGCGCCAGGTCCCCGCGGATCTCCGTGCCCACCAGCGCCGACGCTCGCACGTGCAGGTCCGCGACGGGCTCACCGCCGAGCGACGGGAGCGGGTGCACCTCGAGCTCGGCGCCCATCGCCCGCAGGACCTCGAGCACGCCCGCCCGCGACGGGTTCACGCCCACCCGCGGCAACACCAGCTCCGAGCCCGCACACAACGTGGCCGCCACCAGCGGGAACGCCGCCGCCGACAGGTCGCCGGGGACCGCCACGTCCACGCCGCGCAGCGGAGCGGGGCACAAGCACAGGGCGCCGTCTTCGAGCCGCAGGTCCGCGCCCATCGCGCCGAGGAGCCGCTCGGTGTGGTCGCGCGACGGGAGCGGCTCGCGCACCGAGCCCCCGCAGTCGCGGCTGGCCAGCAGCAGCGCCGACTTCACCTGCGCGGAGGCGACGGGGAGCACGTGGTCTGTCGCCCGCAGGCCGCCGCCCCGCACGCAGAACGGCGGCAGGCTCGCCCCGCGCCGACCGTCCACCCGCGCTCCCATCTCGCGCAGGGGGCCGAGCACCCGGGCCATCGGGCGCTGGCGGAGCGACGCGTCGCCGTCGAGCACCACGAACCCGTCGAACGCCGCCACCAGACCCGCCACGAGCCGGATGGTGGTCCCGGAGTTGCCGCAGTCGAGCACGCCCTCGGGCTCCGTCCACCGCTCGGGCGGGCGGATGCGCAGCGTGTTGCCGTGCTCCTCCACGCGCGCGCCCAGGGCCACCACCACCCGCAGGGAGGCGTCGACGTCGCCGGCTCGGAGCCGATCCACCACCGTCACTGCGTGGGTGCCCAGCAACGGGAACAACACCGCCCGGTGGGAGATGGACTTGTCGCCAGGGACGCGGAGCTCGCCACGGAGAGGACGCATGGCGGCCCGTATCCGTTCACCGCGGCTACCGGGTGACCAGGATCCCGCGCGCCGTGAGCCTGCCGGCGTCCCGGTGGTCACAGGAAGAGGTCTTCACCGTCGACAGCCGCGGCAGGCGCTCCACCCCTTCGAAGTCCACGAGCATCCGCGGCTCCTTGAGCTCGAGGTGGCGCACCGACGGCAGCTCGGGGAGCTGATCGAGCGCCGACAGCGGGCAGTCCAGGATCAGGCGGTGGAGGTGCGGGAGCTGCGCCAGACCGCCGAGCGCCGGCGTGATCGCGTCGGGCCACTCCCCACCCGAACGTACGTGCAGCCACACGAGCTCCGGAGCTCCGCCCGGTTCGAGCGCCTCGCAGCCGGTGGTGAGGAGCACCCGCAATGCGGGCAGCGCTCCGGCACCCTCCCAGGGAAGCGCAGCGGCCATGGCTGCGTCGAAGCTGGAAAGCGTGGCCAGGTCCTCCCTCTCCGCCCAGCCGTCGCGCACGGCGGCCTCACCCCACGGGAGCAGCGCCCGCTCCTCGCTCGGGTCCCGCACCGCCGGGTGGCGCGCGAGGGCCGCGGCGACCGCCTTGTCCTTCGCCGTTCGCAGGTCCGGCAGGTGCAGCGATCGGAGCCCCTCGAACGCCAGCAGCCCCGATGCGTCGGTGACCGGGTTCTCGGACACGTCGACAGAGCGGAGCGACGACATTCCGCGGAGGAAGCCGAGGTCCGCGAGCTTGTTCATCGACAGGCCGAGGTGGCGGAGGCGCGGGAGCGCGACCCCGGGGAGCTCGCGGAGCCCGCTGTTCCACACCCACAGCGACCGCAGCGTCTCCGAGCGCAAGCCGGTGAGCGCCGCCTGGCGGTGGGCGACGACCTCGAGCCGGTCCAGGGGCAGCGCCTCCAGGGCCTCGAGGCCGCTCACCGTGTACGCGCCGACGCGCAGCCACCGGAGCCGCCGCAACGGCGCGAGGCCGCCGAGGTCGAGGGCCTTGGCGCCGTGCAGCGTGAGCACCTCGAGCGAGGCCAGCTCCTCCGCCCCGGAAAGCGTGCGCGCGTCGCCCACGTCGAGCACCGCCTCGCGCACGGTGGCGGCGTCGAGCGCGTCGCGGGCCTGGCCCTGCGCCACGGCGAGGGTCGCCAGCCGAGCGGGTCGGGTCATCGGGCCTCCGAGCGCCGCGGTAACACCGCGCAACCAGGCGCATGCTGCGTCGCAGGGCGTTACCTCGCTCCTGCCACCCGCAGCGCCAACGCACATGCCCGTCCTCGGTGATCTCGAGCTCGAAGCCCCCATCGGACGCGGTGGAATGGGCGTGGTCTACGCTGCACGGAACGTCCGACGGGGCGGGCGCGTCGCGGTGAAGCTGATGCCTCCCCACGACGCCCAGGCGTTCCTGCTCGAGGCGCGCGTGCTCGCGTCCCTCTCGCACCCCCACGTCGTCACGATCTACGACTACGGGGTCGTGGAGGAGGCGTTCTTCGGAGTGCCAGCGGGGGCGCCGTGGCTCGCGATGGAGCTCCTGACCCCGTGGGGCGAGTCTACGGTCGTCGGATCGTGGGAGGAGCTGCGCACCCTGCTGCTGTCCGTCCTCGACGCCCTCCGGGCCGTCCACGCCCGCGGAATCCTGCACCGCGACCTCAAGCCGTCGAACCTCCTCCGCGACGCGACCGGGCGGTGGAAGGTCGCGGATTTCGGCGTGGCCCGGGTGGGGCACGTCGGCCAGGCGCGACGCGTCGGGACCGAGGGCTTCGGCGCGCCCGAGCAGCTCGCGGGCCGGTGGTGGGAGGTCGGGCCCTGGAGCGACGTGTTCTCGGTGGGCGCGGTGGCTGCCGCCGTGCTGGAGAGCGCCCCCCCGTTCCCCACCCCGTCGGGCCTGTTCACCTGGGTGGCGCAGGCGACCGCGGCAGCGCCGGCCGACCGCTTCGCGACCGCGGCCCGCGCGCTCTCTGCGCTCGACGACCTGGGGCCACCCAGGCCGGGGGCCGAGCCCTGGAGGCCGCCGGCACGCGTGGCGGAGGGCGAGACCTTCTTCGGCGGGGAGTCCGCAGACGAGGTGGTCGACGAACCGGTGCGACCACCCAACGCACCCCCGGCCTCCCCCTTGCCCGAGGTCTGGCCAGCCCCGACCGGACCCGGTGCTCCGGGCTCCCACCTCGGACTCGGGGTGCTCGGCCTGCGGACGCCGCCCTACGTGGGGCGCAACCGGGAGCGGGCGCTGGTGTGGTCCGCGCTTCGATCCACCGCGGCCGGGCAACGCCGCCACCTCCACCTCGCGGGTCCGGTCGGCTCGGGCCGGTGGCGGCTCGCGCAGGAGTGCGCCTGGGCCGCCGCCGAGGGCGAAGGCGCGCGCGTCGTCCTGGTCGATGGCGGAGCGGTTGGCGCAGCCCTGGCCCAGCTCCTGCCGATCCCGCCCGACCGCGAGCGCGGCTCGCGGATGATCACCACCCACCTCCGCCGACCTCCCGACGCCCCGGAGGTGTCGGCGCTGCTCGAGGGGCTGTACCGGCGAGCCCCCGTCCCCCTGTCCCAGCAGGCAGCGCTCGTCGAGACGGTCGTCCGCGCGCTCGCGTCGGCCACGCCCGTGGTGCTCGCGCTCCGCGACGGCGTGGAGGGCGCATCCGACCTGGTCGAGCGCCTGTCGGAGCCGGGGCTGGCGGTGTTGCTCCTCACGACGGGGAGCGAGGCCGCGCCAGCCGGGGCGGAGGTGGTGCACCTCGACCCGTTGACCAGCGGCGACATCGCGCGGCTGGCCAGCTCGCTCGTGCCGTTCGATCCGGTTCCGGACCTCGACGCCTCCTGGCCCGGAGCGCTGGTGGCCCGACTGGCCACCGCAGCGGCCGCCGGCGGGCTGCTCCCGACGGAGCGCGGGTTCCGGTGGGTCCCCGGGCCGTGGGACCAGGCCCGCGCCCCAGCGGTGGACGAGCTCGCGGTGGACGAGCTCCCGGCCTGGGTCCTCGCGACCTGGCTCGGCCCACACGTGGACGAGGAGCGCTGGAGCGCGCACTGCGCTGCGCTCGCGGTCGCCCCGTGCCGCGCGCGGGTGGACCACTGGCTGCGCACGGGGCGCCTGCAGCCTGCGCCGCGGGGGTTCGTCGCGCCGGCACCCCAGGACGCCCTGACCGATGCCCTCCCCGCCGAGCTACGCGCGCGCCTCCTGGACCTGGTGGCGGAGGTGGTGGCCGGACCGGGCCGGCTCCACGCGTGGCTTGCCGCGGGACGGTGGGATCGGGTCGAGGCCGGGTGGTTCGAGGTCCAGTCCGCCCTGCCGCGCGGAATGGAGGTGCCGCACCTCGAGCGCGTCGAACGGGCGTTGCGGAGCGCGGGGCGCGAACGCAGCGCAGCAGAGGTGCAGGGATGGCGTGCGTGGTCGCTGATCCAGAACAGTGACGTCGTCGCCGGAACGGTCGTTGCCGAGGACCTGCTCGCCCTCGCGGAACGGAGCGGGTGGGACGCGCTGGTCGGCTCTGCGTTGCACACCCTGTTCACGGTGCAGGGCCATCGGGGCGAGGAACTGCTCGAACGGGCGATCGCCGCGTACGAGCGCGGCGGCGACGTCGACAACGCGAACACTGCCAGGCTTCATCTCGCCCAGCACTACCGGCCCCGCTGGGGCGCCAGCTGGCTCGCCACTCCCCGACGGGGACTCGAGGAGCCGTTCCGGCACCTGGTGTGGGCGCTGTGTCTCGCCGACTGCGGGGAGGACGCGAGCGCCAGGGAGGTGCTGGCCGCGACCCCGGACAACGGACGACCCGAAACCCGAGGATACGCGGCGCGTGTGCTGGTGAGGCTGCGAGACTGGGACGGTGCGCGGCGGGAGTGTGCCAGCGCCCGCGCGATCCTGGCGGATCCCTCGAGCACGGTGGGGCGGGCGCTGCGCGCCGTCGAGGCCTCCGTGGCGTTGCTGAGCGGCGACCCGCGCGCGGCGGCGAACCACCTGGCCCTCGGGTCGGTGGGACCCGGAACGCTCGGCGTGGCCAGCGGGGTTGCCGCGTGGCGGGGCGACCGCGCCGCGTTCGACGCTGCGCTCGCCCAGCTGGGTCCGCCCCAGACCGATCCCTTCTGGCGGACCGTCGAGGCCTGGGCCCTGGAAGGTGCGGCGGACGCCTGGATGGGGCACGGCGACGCTGTCCGGGCCGCAGCAGCCCGCGCGCTGCGGGACGCGCGGCGGTGGGAGCCCACGGCCTGACCAGGGCCTGTCCGACGACTCACGGGAGACGCGGTCACGCCGTGCGATCGCGGACCAGCATCCGCGTGGCGTCCACGAATCCGAGGCCCCGGTAGAGCCGCTCCCCGGCGACGCTGGTGTGCAGCACCCACTTCACCGTGGGCTTGTCGGCGAGCAGCACCTCCAGCAGCTGTCGTCCGACGCCGTGGCGCTGGTGGGACGGCGCCACCGCCACGTGGCTCACGTACGCGTTGGAGACGCCGTCCGAGATCGCGCGAGCGAAGCCCACCAGCTGGTCCCCGTCCCACGCCGACACCACCCACCGCGACCCCGCCAACATGGCGGAGAGGTGCTCCGGGTCCCGCCGGCGGCCCATCCCCGCCGCCGCCAGCAGCGCGGCCAGCTGGTGAACGTCCACGTCCCGATCCTCGCGCACGGCGACCTGCATGGGACCCGCTATCCGGCCGCGGACGTGACCGAGCCGTGACCCGGGCCGCGGACCGGCCGGACGTACCTGGGCCCAACCCAGGGGGCCGCAGTGGCGTTCGACGACGACGAGGCAGGGATCACGAAGCTCCTCGGACCCTGGGCCGACCAGGTGCGGGACTATCGCCCCCCCGCGGGCCGCCGCGCGCCGCCAGGGCCCCTGCGCGCCGGCCACCCGAAGGGCCACGGCCTCGTGTGCGGCACCCTCACCGTCCCCGCGCTCCCCGAGGACCTCGCGGTGGGCGTGTTCGCCGCGCCGCGCACCTTCCCGTGCCGGGCCCGCTTCAGCAACGTGCAGGGCGGCGCCTTCGCCGACACCCGGGACCTCCGCGGTCTCGCCGTCAAGCTGCTCGACGACGCCGCGCGACACACCGTCCAGGACCTGCTGTGCTCCAGCAGCGAGACCCTCCCCACGCTGACCGCGCGCGACCTCACCCCCGCGCGGTTCCTCGAGCCGATGGAGGCCCTCCTCGCCCGGGACCCGCAGCACCCGGACGCCCCGCGCCTCGTGACGAACCTCCTCGCAGCGCCGTACTACTCGATCACCCCGTACGCCTACGGTCCCGATCGCGCCTGCAAGTACGCGTGTTTCCCCGATCCCGGGAACCCCTCCCCCGTCACGCTCGACCCGGGCGAGCCCGACGTGGACCTCGAGCGCCACCTGCAGCTCGACTCGCTGGAGGCTGGCCGTGGCGCTGGAGCGCGTCGCGGGGCGCCCGGTGAGCGCCGCCACGCTGCAGCGGTGCAGGACGTTGCGCGGTCTCGCCCGCCACCTCGGCGGAGCCGGGACGGTCGCCCGCCTGGCCCTCCTCCACGCGCCGCTGGAGCCCACCCCGGTCCTCCTCGCGCCGCCCCTGTTCTCGCGGGCGGGGGACCTCGCTGCGCTGGCGGCGGCCCTCGGCACGGAGCGGCGGGTGTACGCCCTGGAGGCGGCGGGCGACACGCTGGACGAGGCCTGCGCGGCGCTCGTGGAGGGCGCGGTCGAGACGCTGGAGGGCGGGCGGCGCTGCGTGCTGGTGGGGTCGTCGTTCGGCGGCGCCGTCGCCCACGTCGTCGCCGCGGGGCTCACGGCGCGCGGCTTCGCGGTGCCGCGGGTGGTGATGTTCGACGCCTACCACCCCGACGGGTACGCAGCCGACGAGCGCCCGCCGGCCGGGGGGGAGCTCGGCTACGTGGCGGCGCTGCTCGCGGCGTCGCTCCGCGTGCCCCTCCCGGCAGCGGACCTGCCCACCACGCTGCACCAGCTCCTGCCCCCCTACCGGCGGCTCCTGGTCCCCGGCGCCGACGTGACCACGCTCCAGGCCGCGCTGGTGCGAGCGGCCCGGTGGCTCACGGACGCGGGCGCCCACCTCTGCCCGGGCCCTGCGCTGCGCTCGACCGACCTCACCTACGTGTGTGCGGCGGAGCGCCACCCGGAGAACCAGAACGCGGCGCGCTGGTCGGGCCTGTACCGCTCGGCCGACGTCGTGACCGTGCCCGGGGACCACTTCGCCGTGCTCCGGAGCGCCGCGGCCCTGGTGCCGCAGGTGCTCCCCGCCCGGCTCGACTGAGCCCGTCGCGGCGAGGAGGTCGGGTTACACCCGGCTTCCCTCCGTGCAGTGGTCCGATGCCCCGACTCGGTGAACTCGAGCTCGAAGAGCCCCTCGGACGCGGCGGAATGGGCGTGGTCTACGCGGCCCGGCACGTCCGCCTCGGTGGCCGCGTGGCCGTGAAGCTCATGCCGCCCCACGACGCAGAGGCCTTCCTCCTCGAGGCGCGCGTCCTCGCCGCCCTCACCCACCCCCACGTCGTCACCCTCTACGACTACGGCGTGGTGGAGGAGCCGTTCTTCGGGGTGCCGGCGGGCGCGCCGTGGCTCGCCATGGAGCTCCTGACCCCGTGGACCGGGCCCGGGCCCGTGGCCTCCTGGGAGGACCTGCGCATCCTGCTCCTGTCTGTCCTCGACGCGCTCCGCGCCGTCCACGCCCGAGGCATCCTCCACCGCGACCTCAAGCCGTCGAACCTCCTCCGCGACGCCACCGGGCGGTGGAAGGTCGCGGACTTCGGCGTTGCCCGGGTGGGGCCCGACAGCCCACACCGCCGCGTCGGGACCGAGGGCTTCGGCGCGCCCGAGCAGCTCGGGGGCCGGTGGTGGGAGGTCGGGCCCTGGAGCGACGTGTACGCGGTGGGGGCCATCGCCGCCGCGGTCCTGGAGGGCGAGGAGCCCTTCCCGGTCCCCCCGGGGCTCCCCGCCTGGGTCGCGAGGGCCACCGCCGCCGCGGCGACCGGGCGCTTCGCCAGCGCGCTCGCAGCGGTCCGCGCGCTCGAGAGCCTCGGCGCGCCCGCCCCGCGGAGCGGACGTGGCCCGTCGCCGAAGACCCGCGCGTTCGACAGCGACACCTTCGACGACGCCGCGGTCGACGACCCCTCCGGCCCTGCCGAGCCGATCGCTCCGCCCCCCGCCGCGCCCCTGCCCGAGGTGTGGCCCCGCGCCACCGGCCCCGGAGGGCCCGGCTCCCACCTGGGCCTCGGGCTGCTCGGCCTGCGCACGCCGCCGTACGTGGGGCGGAACCGGGAGCGGGCCCTCGTGTGGTCCGCGCTCCGGGCCGCAGCCGCAGGCCACCGGCGCCACGTGCACCTCGCGGGGCCCGCGGGCTCCGGCCGGTGGCGCCTCGCCCAGGAGTGTGCCTGGGCAGCAGCCGAGGAGGACGCGGCGCGCATCGTCCTCCTCGACGTCGGGTCCGTCGGCGCCGGATTGCGCCAGCTCCTGCCCCTCCCCCCCGACCGCGAGCGCGGCTCCCGCGTCCTCACCGCCCGCCTCGGCCGCCCGCCCGACGCGCCCGAGGTGTCCGCCCTGCTCGCGGGGCTGTACGGGAACGCTCCCCTCCCCGTCTCCCGCGCGTGTGCCCTCGTCGAGACGGTCGTGCGCGCCTTCGCGTCGACCACCCCCGTGGTGGTGGCGCTGCGGGAGGGCGTCGAGGGCGCAGCGGAGCTGGTCGACCGCCTGTCGGATCCGGACCTGGCCGTGCTCCTCCTCACGACGGGCAGCGCGGCGGTGCCGGACGGGGCCGAGGGGGTGCACCTGGACCCGCTCCCCGACCGAGACGTGGCGGCGCTGGCGGGTTCGCTCGTACCGTTCGATCCCGTGCCAGACCTCGGTGCCACCTGGCCCGGCGCGCTCCTGGCTCGCCTCGCCTCGGCAGCGACCGCCGGCGGCCTGCTCCCGACCGGGGACGGGTTCCGCTGGGTCCCCGGCCCGTGGGACCAGGCGCGCCCCCCGGACGCCGACGAGCTCCACGCGGACGAGCTCCCGGCCTGGGTCCTGGCGACCTGGCTCGGACCGCAGGTGGACGAGGCGCACTGGAGCGCCCGCTGCGCTGCGCTCGGGGTGTCGCCGTGCCGCTCCCGCGTGGACCACTGGCTGCGGACGGGCCGCCTGGCGCCAGCGGAGCGCGGATTCGTGGCGCCCGCTCCGGTCGATGCGCTGACCGACGCGCTCCCCGACGCGCTCCGGGCCCGCCTCCTGGCCCTGGTGGCGGAGGAGGCTACCGGCGCGACGCGGATCTACGCCTGGATCGCTGCTGGGCAGCTCGATCGCGTGGAGACGGAGTGGTTGGAGGTCGCCCTGGGCCTGCCCCCGGGGACCACGTTCCTGGCGCGGGTCGAGGAGGCGCTGCAGCGCGCGGGGCGCGATCGGGCTGCGGCGGAGGTGCAAGGCTGGCGAGCCTGGACGCTGGTCCACGGCCCCGACGTTGCAGGCGGCACGGCGCTCGCCGAGGACCTGTTGGCGACCGCGGAGCGACGCGGCTGGGATGCGCTGGTCGGCTCGGCGCTCCACACCCTGTCCACGTTGCGGCGCACGGCGGGGGAGGCGCTCCTCGAGCGCGCGATCACGGCGTACGAGCGCGGTGGTGACGGCGCGGGAGCCGCCAACGCCCGGCTCCACCTCGCCCAGTACTTCCGACCCCGGTGGGGCGTCGCGTGGCTCTCGTCGCCGCAGCCGTTCCTCCCGGAGCGCCACCGCCTCCTCACCCGCGCCCTGTGCCTGACCACCTGCGGACAAGATGCGGCCGCCGTGGCCGCGCTCCCTCCCCTGTCCGACGACGACGAACCCCAGCTCTGGGCACACACCGCGCGGGTGCTCGTGCTGGCGCGGGAATGGGATGCCGCCCGCCGGGCCTGCGCGATGGCCAGGGCGAACCTGCCCGACCCCTCCGGGCCGCTCGGACAGATGGTCCGTCGGCTGGAGGCGACGATCGCGCTCCTGAGCGGAGACCCGCGCTCGGCCGCGAACCACGTGGCCCTCCTCCGGGTCGGGCATCCGGGGACGGCCGCCAACGTGGCTGCGTGGCGGCGCGACCCGGTCGCGTACGATGCGGCGCTCGACCAGCTCCGCGCGAGCCAGATCGAGCTCTACCTGCGCAAGCTCACGTGCTGGTTGCTCGACGGCGCTGCCGAGGCCTGGGCGGGCCACGGCGACACCGGGCGTTCGGCCGCCGCGCGCACCCTGCGGGACTCGTTGTGGTGGGAGCCAACCGGCTAGCGGTCGAACGACCCGTGCTAGCCTGCAGTCCCTGCCAAGGAAGCCGGCGATGCACCGAGACCATGTCGGGGGCACCGATCCTGCCTGTCCCCCCGAGATCGACGCATTCGTGCGGGAGCGCCACCTCCCGCCCTCCGACCGCGACCACCTGGCAGCGCTGTTCGAGCGCCTGGCGAGCGCACGGGGGTGGCCGGCGCCGGCGGCTGCCACGGTCGAGCTCCCGAGCGCGCGGACGACCGCCGAGGCGACGCCGGAGGCGCGAGGCCGAATGCCCACTCGCTACGACGACCTCGGGATGATGGGCGCCGGAGGCATGGGCGAGGTGCGTCGGGTGCGGGACCGGGAGCTCGGGCGCACGTGCGCCTACAAGGTGATCAAGCCGGATCTCCAGTCGAAGCCCAGTGTGGTGGCGCGGTTCGTGGAGGAGGCAGAGGTGGCGGCGCAGCTGCAGCACCCGAACATCCCGCCGGTGTACGACGCTGGGCGCCTCCCCGACGGGCGCCCTTGGTTCACGATGAAGGAGGTCCGCGGTCAGACGTTGAACGACCTGATCCGCGAGGTCCACGCCGCTGGGGTGAGCGACGCGGCGTTCCGTCGCCTCGGTGACGTGTTCGCGAAGGTCTGCGACGGGGTGGGGTACGCGCACGAGCGGGGCGTGGTGCACCGCGATCTGAAGCCTGAGAACGTGATGGTGGGTGCGCACGGCGAGGTGCTGGTGCTCGACTGGGGCCTGGCGAAGGTGGTGGGACGTCCCGACCGGGCGCTCGACGAAGGTGATCTCGAGCCCGAGGTGGCGTCGACGCGGTCGGCGGACGAGAGCCAGAAGACCCGGATGGGCGGGGTGCTGGGCACCGCGGCGTACATGCCGCCCGAGCAGGCGCGCGGGGAGGTGGACCGGCTCGACGCGCGCTCGGACGTGTACGGGCTCGGAGCGATGCTCTACGAGATTCTGTCGGGCCGACCGCCGTACGAGGGGCGTGACGCCCGGGCTGTGCTGCGGCAGGTGTTGGCCGGTCCGCCGGACCCACCGCGTCGGGCGACGGGGTCGGCGGGCGGGGCGACGTTCACGTTCGGCGTCGAGGAGCTGGAGTCGGAGGTGGAGAGCCTCGCGCTGCCAGCAGAGCTGGTGGCGTTGTGCGAGCGGTGCATGGCGCGCGAACCGTCGGAGCGTCCGCCCGACGGCGCAGCGGTGGCGGTGGCGGCGCGGGCCTGGCTGGACGGGGCGAAGAAGCGGGAGAACGCGCTCCTCGTGGTGACGGCCGCCGAGGCGGTAGTGGCGGAGATGGCGTCGCTGCGGGAGCGCGCCACCACGCTCCGTGCGGAAGGGGACGCGCTGCTCGCCGCCGTCGAGCCCTGGGAGCCGGAGGAGGCGAAAGCGGCGGGTTGGGCCAGACAGGACGCAGCGGAGCGAGCGGAGCGGGAGGCGTCGCTGCTCGAGCTGAAGCGCGAGGCGCTGCTGCAGGGGGCGCTGACACACGCGCCCGAGCTGCCAGAGGCGCACGCGGCGCTGGCGGAGCTGGAGCTGTCCCGACACCAGTCGGCGGAGCGGAGCCGGGAGGAGCGACAGGGTGCGCAGGCGGAGCTGCGGCTCCGCGACCACGTGGACGCGTTGCCGGAAGGCCACGAGGTGCGCCGGCGGGCTGCGGCGTACCTGAAGGGCGACGGCGCGCTGACGCTGATCACCGAGCCGGAAGCGGAGGTGGCGTTGTATCGGTACGTTGCCCAGAACCGGCGCCTCGTGGCGGTAGGAGCGGGGAGCCTGGGGCGAACCCCGGTGCGCGAGCGGTCGCTGCCGATGGGCAGCTACCTGTGTGTGTTGCGGCATCCCGACCGCGCCGAGGTGCGGTATCCGGTGCACATCGGACGGGGCGAGCACTGGGACGGCGTACCTCCGGGAGAGCGAGAACCGCGCCCGGTCCGCCTGCCGCGACGCGCCGAGCTCGGGCCCGACGATTGCCTCGTGCCCGCAGGTTGGTTCTGGTCGGGCGGCGACCCGGATGCCGTCGACGGCCTGCCGCGTCGGCGGCTCTGGTGCGACGGGCTGGTGGTCAGGCGGTTTCCCGTGACGAACCGGGAGTACCTCGCGTTTCTCGATGCGCTCGTCGCGGACGGCCGGGAGGCGGAGGCCGTGCGCCACCAGCCGCGGGAGCGCGCCGCCGAGGAAGGGGTCGCGGTGTATGGCCGCGACGCGGCCGGGCGGTTCGTGTTGCGGCCCGATGCCGACGGCGATGTGTGGGACGCCGACTGGCCGGTGTTGCTCGTCGACTGGTTCGGAGCGAGCGCGTACGCAGCGTGGCTGGCGGAGCGCACGGGCCAGCCCTGGCGGCTGCTCGCCGAGCTCGAGTGGGAGAAGGTCGCGCGCGGCGTCGACGGGCGGTTCTTCCCGTGGGGCGACCGGTTCGACGCGTCGTGGACCTGCACCCGGCTGGGCCACCAGGGGCGGCCGCGGCCGGCGGTGGTGGACAGCCACCCCGTCGACTCGAGCGTGTACGGCGTTCGCGGTCTCGCCGGCAACGTCCTGGACTGGTGCGCCGACGAGTTCCGCCTGGACGGGTCCGTGCAAGACGGCGAGGTGGTCTCGTGGTCGCGAGCCGATCCAGCCGACGTGGCCACGGTCCGCGTGCGCCGGGGCGGACACTGGAACGGGACCATACAGGGCGCGCGGGCAGCGACCCGGTCCCGGGACAAACCCGGGTTTCGAGACGAGCGCCTCGGCTTCCGGCTCGGCCGGTCGCTTCGCGGGGACGAACCCCTGCCCTGAACCCACCGGCCGATCAGCGGCGGCGGCGCGCCAGGAGCAGCAGCGGCAGCATCGACAGGCCCACGGCCGCGCTCCCCGGGTTGGCGTCGCAGCCGCAGCCCAGCGGACGCCACACGTCCTCACCGTCCGAGATCACCATGCCGTTCTCGGTGATCACGCCCGGCGGCGGCTCTCCGCCCACCAGGTCCACGGAGGCGGCGTTCCAGCCCTCCTGCGTCCACGACAACCAGCCCGTGCCGTCGAAGCCGTACACCGCGTAGTACGTGGTCCCCGCGTGGTAGTTCGGGTCCTCGAGCTCGAACGGCGCGCCCGGCTGCACGTTCTCCGCCTCGTACGCCACCGCGCCGTCGTCCGCGCCCCCCGGCATGCGGTCCGTGCGGCGGACCACCCGGATCTTCTCGACCGGGCCGTGTTTGGGCTGGGTCCAGGACAACCGGGCCGCGGTGTCCCCCACCGCCTCGACCACCAGGTCGCCGATGCCCATCTTGTTGTCGGTCGTGGCCGGCGCCAGCAGGCACACGTCGTCGAGCGTCCACCCGCCGAACTGCAGGCCGCCGTCCGTCATCAGGTCGAACGAGACCTGCACCCGGCCCTGGTCCGCGCGGCCCTCCAGGTCGACGACGTGGCTCACCCACTCGCCGTCCACGTGGTGGTCCTCCCCCGAAGCCCCGTAGTTCTCCCACAGGACCTCGCCGTCGACGCTGATCGCGGCGTGGTCGTACTCCACGTCCTCGACCCCGAGCCAGCGACGGTAGTTCAGGAACACGCCTGTGTACCAGGCCGTGTCCACCTGTCCGGAGGTCAGGCGGTTGTGCTTGTCGGCCTGGTAGGCCCCGTCGAAGTTGTCGTGGCCGAGATCGTTGCCCCACACCTTGTTGCCCGAGAAAGCGCCGCTCGGGTCGCCGGACCGGCCGTTCGGGGTGCCCCACTGCCAGTCGTCCGCGCCGTCGCCGGCCTGGCCGTCCACCAGGGTGTGGGTGAAGCCGCCGTCGTCGCGCTCGAAGTCGTCGCAGTGCACCTCGAGGAGCTCGCCCACGTAGGTGGTGTACGGCCGGATCTCGCCGCCGGACGGGGCCTCGAACGGGTCGCCGTCGGCGTCGCCGGTGACGTAGTACTCCACGATGCTCCCGGCCGGCTGCGCCGGGATGTCGCCGCTGATGGAGGTGCCGGACGTCGACATCGGAGCCGAGGACCACGCGCCCTTCCCCACCCGATAGTGGATGGTCGCGTCGTCGGCGTTCACGGCCTCACACCCGGCGGCCACCGACACGAGCTCCACCGCGATGGGGATGCGGGCCCCGGCGTCCACGCGGACCACCTGCTCGTGGCTCGCCAGCAGCGCGGACGAGCCCGCGCCCGAGCCCAGGCCGTGTTGCCCGAACGCCTCGGTGAGCTGGCAGATGTGCGGCGTGCCGTTCTGCAGGTTGCCGTCGTCGTCGTCGGCCACCAGGGCCTCGTCGAAGGTGTCGGGGATGGAGGGCCCGCCGCGCAGGAGCCCCGCGAAGATCTCGCTCGTGACCGCGGTCCCGGCGGCCTCGCCCAGATCGTCCTGGAGGAGCTCCATCAGGTCGAACATCGCGCCGCCGAAGATCAGCCCGTCCTCGTGGACCTCGCGGGTGATGTCGCGCGGGTAGACGCGGTTGGGAGACAGGTTGCGGATGCCGGTCTGCTGGCCCTGGTTGAAGTAGGGCGACATGTTCGGGTCCTGGGTGAGCAGGATGGCCATGGTGTCACCCGCTCCCTCCGAGACAGAGCCGTCGAAGCTGCCCGCGCGCAGGCTGCTGGAGTGAAAGCCGTGGCCCCACTCGTGGTAGACGACATCGGCGATCTGGGCGGTGTTGTTGCAGCCGCCGCCGCTCGAGAA
>JBIKWC010000175.1:0-15398 GCA_044356535.1 Myxococcota bacterium | reverse complement strand
GAGCGCCGGGAGCGCGTGATGGCCACCCTCGCGCAGGTCGGATTGCAGGGGATGGAGCACCGCCGCCCCGGAGAGCTCTCGGGCGGGCAACAACAGCGCGTCGCGGTGGCGCGGGCCATCGCCGGCCGGCCCGCGCTGGTGCTGGCGGACGAGCCCACCGCCAACCTCGACTCCCACACGGCCGACGGGCTCGTGGAGACCATGGCCACGCTCAACCGCGACCACGGGATCACCTTCGTGTTCGCCACCCACGACCCCCGGGTGATGAACGCCGCCCGCCGCGTGGTGCGCATGGTCGACGGCAAGGTGGCGGAAGACACCCGAAAGTAAGTGTTGCTTGTTCCTGCCCTGGAGGCCGTGGTGGACCCAGAAGCCGAGCTGAACGTCGACCTCAAGACGTTCCTGGTGGGCTCCTTCCCGAGCGAGTGGATCACGGCGCCCGAGATCCCGCCCGCCCTCGAGCCGCTCCTGCCCCCCGGGTTCGACGCCGACGCGTTGTTGGCGGCTTCGGGCCTCGGGGCGGATCCGCGCGCCACTGGGTCGGGCGCCGGGCGGGTCCGCGGCGAGCTGCGGCTCGGGGACCTCGTGTTCACCGCCCACCACGAGGTGTTCCTCGGGAGCACGTCGACCAGCGCGCTCGGCTCCACGTCCTCCGGCGTCGGCCTGCAGGCCCCGGAGCTCGTGGACCTGACCTGGCAGCCCGACCTGGGCACCGGGATGACGCTGCGGGGCCGCACCGATCGCCTCTCGGCCGCGTGGTCGACCGAGGGGGTGCAGCTGGTGGTGGGGCGCCAGCCGGTCTCGTTCGGCTCGGGGCTGGTGTTCGCGCCGATGGACGTGGTGAACCCGTTCTCGGCGGCCACGATCGACACCGAGTACAAACCCGGCGTCGACGCGGTGCGGGTGGACGGGTTCTTCTCGACCTCCGCGAAGGTGACGGCGGTGGCAGCCTGGGCCGGCGCCCCGATCCACGCCCCGGACCGCGAGGCCGTGGCGCTCGCCGACCTCGTGTTCGCCGCGTCGGGGCAGGTGACGGTGGGCACCACGGACCTCGGGGCGTTGGCCGCGGTGGTGCGCGGTGACCTCGTGGGCGGCGGCTCCGTGGTGACGGCGGTGGGTCCCGTGGGCCTCCACGGCGACGCGACCGTCACGCTGCCCGCCGAAGATGCGGTGGAGGACGACCCGTTCGTGCGGGTGGTGGTGGGCGCGGATGGCCGCCCCACGGGCACCACGACCGTGTCGGGCGAGCTTTACCTGCAGACCCTCGGCGCCGCCGACGCTGCGGAGTACCTCGCCTTCGCGCAGGGCCCGCGCTTCGCCCGCGGCGAGCTGTGGACGATGGGGCGGTACTACGCCGCGCTCAGCGTGGCGCAAGAGCTCACGCCGCTCGTGGCGCTCTCGGGCGCGGTCATCACGAACCTGCGCGACCCGTCGGCCCTGGTGGCGCCGTCGCTCTCGGTGTCCGCCGCCGACGACGTGACCGTGTCGCTGGGGGGCTTCCTCGCGCTCGGGGCCCGGCCGGACGAGGTGCCGCTGGGCTTCGACGCCACCACGTTCGCGGTCACCGCGCCGCCGACCGTTGCCCTGGCGCGGTCCGTGAACAGCGAGTTCGGGCTGTACCCGTCGACCGTGTTCCTGACCACGCGCGCCTGGTTCTGAACGGAACCCGGCTCGATCACTCGAACAGGATGAGGTGTGGGAGGCGCCGGAGCCGGGGCAGCGTGTTCACGAAGCGCGCGTGCTGCTGGACGAACAAGGCGTCCATCTTGGTCTTCCGCTCGTCCTCCTCGAGCACCACCATGTCGCGGACGAGGTCGCGCTCGTTCTGATCGCGCTCGGTGTCGTACTTCTGCAGGGCGGACTCGTGGTCGGCAAGCCACTGCTCCCGGATCCGCATGAAGATGGCGCGGACGCCGTACCCGACCTCACCGGTGCCGAACAGCAGGTACATCACGGCGTTCATGAACGGGGTGCCGTTGTCGAGCAGGCCGATCACGACCTCGCGCACGTCGAGCTCGATGGCGACGTAGGCGATGGCGTTGGCGACGGCCACGGCGTCCTGCACCTCGACGACGAGGTCCTCGCCGTCCTGGGTCACCTTGACGCGGACCGTGGACTCGAAGCGCGAGGTGTCCTCGACGAGGTCGACGTGGAGGTACACGTACCGGCTCGTGGGCGTGGCGTGGTGCTGGATCTTCCGGGCGGCGCAGGCCACCCGCTGCTCGCGCGAGGCCCCCCGGATGGGCAGCAGGACCACGTCCTCCCACTCCTTCGCGGCCTGCCACAGGCGCTCGCTCTCGGGCGTGTCGAACGACATCGCCGGGATGCGCAGCTCGCTGGCTCGCAGGTAGCGACTCCACAACGAGGCGCCCATGGTGATGAGGATGAAGGCGCCACCGATCTTCAGGCCGTCCGGGCGTTCGTAGGTGTTCACGACCAGGACGTAGCTGAACACCACCAGGATGGCGCCGAACGCCACCCGCCGCCACGGGGTGGCCCACTCCGCGAGCAACACGGCGAACGCGCCCGACGCCATCAACACGAGGACGCCCGTGGCGTAGGCCGAGCCCTGCGCCTCGACGTCGGCCCGGAACCACCAGTTCACGAACAGGCAGACGGTGGTCAGCAGCAGCACGAGCGGCCGCTGGCGCTCGAGCCAGGTGGGCGACATGCCGAACCGCGGCAGGTACCGCGGGAGGATGTTGAGCAGGCCGGCCATGGCGGAGGCGCCGGCAAACCACAGGATCATCACGGTGAACAGGTCGTACACCGAGCCGAACCCGTGGCCGAGGAGGTCGTGGGCCAGCCACGCCAGGGCGCGCCCGTTGGCGTCTCCGCCGTCGGCGAACGCCTCGAACGGGATGAGCAGCGTGGCGACGAAGTTGGCGCCGAGGAGCTCCACACACATCAGCGCGGCTGCGGTGCCGAGCAGCAGGTGCGTGTTGTGCACCCGTTCGTCGCGGTCTTTGGCCCGTACGTTGGGCATCACGGAGACCCCGGTCTCGAAGCCGGACATCCCGAGCGCGAGCTTGGGGAACACGACGAGGCTCACCAGCATCAGCATGGGGAAGCCGGAGCCGGAGAAGTGGTGGATGTCGTCCGAGGACTCGGGTGAGATGGCGGCGAGCTCGTTCGCGAGCGCGTTCACGTCGAAGTGGCTCACCTTCCGCCACCACTCCGTGAGGAGCTGGGGCTTCGACGCGAGGCGGACGAAGCCGGCGCCCACGATGACGGCGTTCATGATCATGTACGGGACCGCGATCAGCACGGACAGGCCGATGGCCTCGCGGAACCCCCACAGGAACACGAGGCACAGCCCGAAGATGAAGCCCGCCGTCACGAGCACGGGCATGTGGGGCAGCATCGGCCCGATCAGCGGGTTCTCGAGCACGTGGTGGGTCGCGTCGGCAGCGGAGAGCGTGATGGTGATGACGAAGTCCGTCATCGCGAAGCCGATCAACACGAGGACGATGACCTTGCCGATCCACCCGAGGCGTCCCCAGCTCACGGTGAGGCGCTCGATCATCTTGATCGAGCCTTCGCCGTCGGAGCTGTGGCGAGCGACCATCCGGTACACCGGGACCGCCGCCAGCACCGTGACCAGGACGAGGATGACGGTGGCGACCGGCGCGACGTACCCAGCAGCGGCGATCGCGAGGCCGGGCGCGTACCCGAGGCTGCTGAAGTAGTCGACCCCGGTCAGCCACAACGTGGCGTACCAGGGCGCCGTGTGGTGCCCGGTTTGCTCGGCTCCGGGCTGTGCTGCTGCCGACACCTCGACCTCCGCGCCCCTGGCTAACAGGTGACTGCGCCCCCCGGTGTGGAAACGCCCGATGGGTGGGCCGTTCCGCACACCACGACCGAAGGCGTCCTCCTGGCAGCGCCGTCTGCGCTGCGCGCCTGGCTGGCACGGTCCATGCAGGACCCCAGACCCACACCCCGGGAGCAACCCATGAAGCGCAACGAACCCGTGTCGAAGATCATGACCACCACCCTCGTGAGCGTGCACGTCGGCCAGAAGCTGTCCGAAGTGCGCACGGCAATGACCGAAGGTGGCTTCCACCACGTCCCCGTGGTGAGCGGCAAGAAGCTGCTGGGCGTGTTGTCCGCGACCGACCTCCTGCGCGTGACCTACGAGTACGGCGTAGACCCCCGGCAGAACGACGCCGTGCTCGACAACACCGTGGGCATCGAGCAGCTCATGACCACCGAGCCGGTCACGCTCCTTCGCACCGCCACCATCCGCGACGCAGTGGTCATCCTGGCGGAGGGCCGGTTCCACTCCCTGCCCGTCGTCGACGAGAACCACCACCTCGTGGGCCTCGTGACCAGCACCGACCTCCTCCGCTACCTGCTGGACCAGTACTGATGGACGCCGCGACCACCCGCGCGCGCCTCGAGGCCCGCACCGGCGCCCTCACCGGTCGACAGACGGCGATCGAGACCCACTTCCGAGGCCAGGACGGACGCCTGGAGGCCGACTCCGGCGACGTGAGCGCGATCATCGAGGGCGACGAGGTGCTCGAGGGCCTCGAGGACGCCGCGCGCACCGAGCTCACCGAGATCCGGGCCGCGCTCCGGCGGTTGGACGCGGGCACGTACGGGGTGTGCGAGACGTGCGGGGGCGACATCGCGGAGGGACGCCTGGAAGCGTTGCCCCACGTCCGTCTGTGCGTACGCTGCGCCTGATCCCGGTACCCTGGAGCCACCATGACCACCGAACCTCGTCCCATCCGCCGCCTGGTCCTGTCCACGGACCTGCTCGGTGACGCCCCGGAAGTGTTCACCCAGGCGCTCGGCCTGGCGCTGCGCCTGAAAGCCGAGCTGTACCTGCTCCACGTCACCGACACCGAACACCCGGACGCGTCGTGGCGCAAGCTGCCGACCGTGCGGGAGGTCCTGGAGCGGTGGGGACGCCTGCGCCCGGACGCTTCGTACGAGGAGTTCGAGCAGCTGGGGATCCGGGTGCACCCGGTCGAGCGGCGGCCCACCGACGGGGACCTCGTCTCGGCGGTGATCCGGCGGGTGAACGAGCTCCAGCCCGACCTGCTGCTGCTCGGCACGCACCAGCGCGTGGGCCTGGGGCGGCTCCTCCGCGGCTCGGTGGCGGAGACGGTGGCGCGCGCGTCGCTGCGGTCGACGTTGTTCCTGCCCACGCCGGTGCGCCCGCTGGTGTTGCCGGCCGACGGCCAGGTGGTGCTCAAGCGCGTGCTGGTGCCGATCGCCCAGGACTTCGCGGCGCCGCAGCTCGTCGAGGAGCTCGATCGCCTGGCCGCCCTGCTGACGGACGGACACGTGCAGTTCGTGTTGCTGCACGTCGGGACGTTCGCGTCGCTGCCGGAGATCGCCATCCCCGAGCGCACCCGGTGGTCGTGGAAGACGGATGTGCGGCAGGGCAACCCCGTGGAGCAGATCCTGGAGGCCGAGGTCGCCCACGAGGTGGACCTCGTCGCGATGGCCACCCAGGGCCACGACAGCCTCCTCGACGACCTCCTGGGCTCGACGACCGAGCAGGTGGTGCGCCGCACGCGGTGTCCGGTGTTCGTGGTTCCGGTCTAGTCGCGGAGCTCCGGATCGCCCGCAGCGAGGTCCTCGGTGCCGTCGCCGTCGACGTCGCCGAGGCAAGCCAGGGCCGCGCCCCACACCCCTGGCGCGACCGGCGGCGCGCCCGGCGTGAGCAGATCCGTCCCCGCCCAGATCCCTGCCGAGGGTAGCCCTCCGGGCGCGGCTTCGGCTCCTGGCGGCACGCCACGAGCAACGCCAGCACGCACGCGGGGCCCTTCATGACCGCCCGCCCCCGGACGCCAGGCGTCGCGCTGCCCGTCCCACCACGGTGGTGGTGGGTTCCCCGTCGACCTCGTGTTCGACCACGAGCGTCCGCGCGTCCCCCCAGAACCGGGCGAGGGAGTCGCTCGCCTCGGGGAGCAGCGGCAGACCGAGCGCTGCGGCCACCGCGGCCCCCTGTCGCCCGTCGAGGTCGGCGCCGCCCAGGCGGGGGCGATCGACGAAGCAACGCTGGTACAGGACGAGGCGCGCGAGCGCCACCGCCGCCGACACCGCGTACGGGACCGGCTCCGGGTCCTCGATGGTGTCCTGCGCCCACGCCGCGCCGTCCACGTCCAGCAGGTACCACACGTCGCTGGGTGCCAGCCCGATCGGAACCAGCCCGCGATCGGCGCCCGGAGTCGACGGGTCGTCCCTGCACAGGGCGTAGGGACCGAGCACGAAGTCCATCCCTTCGGAGGCCGGGCTCTCGGCGAAGCGTGTCCCGCCGTAGCGCTCCTCGAACCGAAGCACCGCCTCGGACACCGGCAGCCCCCGCGCGCCCAGCAGCGCGGCGAGCGTGCTCGGGTCGGTCGTCTGGCGTGGATCCCGGCGAGCCTTCCACCGCTCCAGCTGGGCGGAGACCAGCGGTCCGAGGTCGGAGGTGTCGCCGAGCCGCTTCGGACGCGGCGGTCCCGCGGTCTTCCTCCGCCCGGGGACGGGGGCGGGGTTCGCGAGGTGTTCGTCCGCGAGCGCCGCGAACGCTGCGCGGTCGGGCACGCCAGGAACACGCAGGGACGAAGCAGCGGAGGCGGCGGCGTCAAGGATGGTGCGGGGCGCGTCCTTCCAGCCGCGCTCCCTCCGCGCGAGGAACGCCAGGTTGCCCGCGGCGGTGGCCAGCCACATCCGCGCGCGCTCGGCGCGATCGTCGGACATGCGACCTTCGGTGCCTGCGTCCCAGGCTGCGGTCGCCGCTGCAGTCAACGCCGCGGCCTCGACCCCTCCCGCGACGCACCATCGCTCGACCAGCGCGAGCGCCTCGGTGACGGGCGCTGGGACCTCTACCGCATGCTCTGCGAGCACGGCGGCCGCGCGCCGGACCACGGCGAGGTGTGCGGCGACGACAGCAGGGTGGTGCATGGAACGAGTGTAGCCTCCGCGCCGCCGCCTCACGAGCCGGAGGTCGGTGCGGCATCTACGCCCTGGCGGAGTGTTTCCAGCGGTCATGGATGGCGGCCTGGAGCTCGTCTCGGAACCGGGGGTGCGCGATGGACACCAGGAGCTCCGCCCGCTCCCGCAGCGCCCGTCCGTACAGGTTCACCGCGCCGTACTCCGTGACGACCCAGTGGACGTCGGCCCGGGTGGTGACCACGCCGGCGCCCTCGGCCAGCACCGGCACGATGCGGGACAACGCCCCCCCCTTCGCCGTGGACGGGAGGGCGACGACAGGCACCCCGCCGACGGACCGGGACGCCGCGCGCAGGAAGTCGAGCTGACCACCCACCCCCGACCAGATCCGGGTACCCATCGAGTCGCTGTTGACCTGCCCCGTGAGGTCGACCGAGATCGCGGAGTTGATGGCCACGAGCTTCGGCATGGTCGACACCACGAACGGGTCGTTGGTGTGGTCGCAGGGGTGCGCTTCGATCACCGGGTTCTCGTCGACCCAGTCGTAGAGGGCGCGGCTGCCGAGGACGAACGTGGTGACCACCTTGCGGCGGTGCATGGTCTTGTGCCGGCCGGTGATGACCCCGCGGATCACGGCGTCCATCACGCCGTCGCTGATCATCTCGCTGTGGATGCCCAGATCGTCGCGGTCGCGCAGCTGGGCCACGACGGCGTTCGGGATGCCGCCGATCCCGAGCTGGAGCGTGGCGCCTTCGGCGATGAGGGGCACGATGTGCGAGGCGATGGCGCGCTCGACCTCGGTCGGGGTCTCGGGGTCGAGGGCGCCGAGCTCCTCCTCGGCCTCCACGATCGCGTCGACCTCCGAGACGTGGAGGAAGCTGTTGCCGAACACCCGGGGCATCCGCGGGTTCACCTGCACGACCACACGGTCGGCACGCTCCGCGGCGGCCAGCGACGCCATCACCTCCACCCCGAGCGAGAGGAAGCCGTGGTCGTCGGGGGGCGCCACCATCAACACGGCCGCGTCCAATCGGGGCAGGGCCCGCACCATGCGGGGGATCTCGGACAGGTGGGACGGGACGTAGTCGGCCTGCCCCGCGTTCACCTGGGCGCGGTCGGCGGGGCCCACGAACCACGGCCGGTGGCGGACCTCGTCGCGATCCCGGGGCAACACCGGGTCCTCCCCCAACAGCAGCACGTGGCCACAGGTGATGGCGCCGGGCCTGTGTTCGGCGTGCCGCGCGAGGGCTCCCGCGAGCACGCGCGGCGTGGCAGCGTTCCCGCCCAGGAACACGACCGCCTGACCCGGGATCGCAGCCACGGCGACCTCCGCGGTGGCGAGCTTGCTGCGGTATGCCTCGATCCAGCTCACGGACCCTCCGTTGGACCCGCACTTATCGCGGTCCCTGCCCTGGGCGGCCGCCTTGCGTTCGTCACAGACAGCGCAAGTCGACACCCACTGTTCACGGGTCCTCACCTGCGGGTCACGGGGGCGACACGGCGCCGCGCATAGGGGGCTCGCGCGGGAGGTGCGCGGTGAGTCCATTCGTCGTCTGGTGGTGTGCGGTGGGTCACGCCCAGCCCGTGCCGGAGCCCGCACCTGCCGAGCCCGCGCCCGCCGAGCCCGCGCCCGCGGAGCCCGTGCCTGCGGAGCCCGTGCCCGCGGAGCTCGTGCCCGCGGAGCCCGTGCCGGTGGAGCCCGTCCCGGTGGAGCCGGTTCCCGAGCCCACCCCGGCCGAGCCCCCGGCGCCGGAGCCCGTGTACGACGACGAGGACATCCTCGAGGTGGAGGTCGAGGCCCAGGAGGTGGTGGGTGGCATCAACGCGTCGCTGGAGCAGCGACGCGACGCCTCGGTGGTGACCGAGGTCATCGGCGCGGAGCAGATGTCGAAGTCCGGCGACAGCAACGCCACCGCGGCGCTCACCCGCGTCACCGGCCTCACGATCGTGGACGGCCGCTTCGTCTTCGTGCGCGGGCTGGGCGACCGGTACTCGAGCACGCTGCTGAACATGAGCTCCCTGCCCTCCCCGGAGCCCGAGCGCCGCGTGGTGCCGCTCGATCTGTTCCCGACGGGGCTCCTCAAGTCGGTGACGATCCAGAAGTCCTGGACCCCCGACCTGCCCGGCGAGTTCGGCGGCGGCTCCGTCGTCCTCGAGACCCGTGGCATCCCGACCCAGCGGTTCAACCAGCTGACACTCACGGGTGGATGGGCCGGGAACACCACGTTCCGCACGGCTACGAGCCAGCCCCACACGGCGTCCGAGGCCTTCGGCTTCGGGCTCGCGGACCGGCAGCTCCCCCAGCGCCTGGAGGACGCCACCCGCGACCGGGAGCTCGTCGAAGGCGACCTGTTCAACCCTGGCTTCACGCCGGCTCAGCTCGAGCAGATCGGCGAGTCCGTCGACGAGGGCCGGTTCGCGACCGGCAAGTACACGATCCCGCCCGACTTCGGCATCCAGGCCGCCATCGGGCGGCGGATCGAGCTCGGGGTGCCCGTCTTCGGCTTCTACGCCGGCCTCACGATGAACAACACCCAGTCGCTCGACCAGTACCGGCAGCAGTTCTTCGACGTAGGGGCCGGAGGGGCACTCTCTACGCAGAACGACTACCGCTTCGACGAGTACCGCAACGATGTCCTGCTCGGCGGGCTCGTGGACATGGGCATCGCCTTCAACGAGCAGCAGGCGATCTACTCGACCACGATGCTCAGCCGCAGCTCCACGGCGACCTCCCGCACGTACCAGGGGTTCAACGGGGACCTCGGCTCGGACCTGCGGTCCACGCGCCTGCAATGGGTCGAGCGCCAGCTGCTGGTCGAGCAGCTGCGGGGCCACCACGTGTTCCCACCGGCCGCCGACTTCACCATCGACTGGCGCTATGCGTTCAGCGCCGCCTCCCGGGCCGAGCCCGACACCCGCGACACCCGCTACGATCTCGAGGAGAGCACTGGCGAGTTCCTGATCTCCGACCGACCGGAGGGCAATGGCATCTTCTACTCCACGCTCACGGATCGCAGCCACGACGCGCGCCTGGATCTGACCCAGCCGTTCGGCCCGGACGAGCACCGCGGCCGCGTGGCAGCAGGCGGGCAGCTCGTCTTCCGGGACCGCGCCGTCGACACCCGCCGGTTCGCCTACTTCGAGCGCACCCCCATCCCGGGAGCCGACCGCGATCTGCCACCGGAGAAGCTGTTCGCCGATGACCGCGTGGGGCCGGACGGCTGGGAGCTGCGGGAGACGACGAGGAGCACCGACAACTACACCGCGGATCAGCGGATCCGTGGCGGGTACGCCCTCGGCGAGGTCCCGTTCGGCGCCGTGGCACCAGACGCATGGGGACTCAAGGACCTGTCGATCCTGGCGGGCGCGCGGCTCGAACAGAGCATCCAGACCGTGACCACGTTCGAGCTGTTCAACCCCGACCAGGTCCCGGTTGTCGCCGAGCTGGCCACCGTCGACCTCCTCCCATCCGTGGCCCTGACCCAGGGCCTGCTGCCGCACGAGGACGAGGACGACCCGGTGATGCAGGTCCGCGCCAGCTACGCGCGCACCGTGAGCCGACCCGACTTCCGCGAGCTGTCTCCCGCTCCGTTCAACGACGTGACGGGCGGACGCGAGATCTTCGGGAACCCGAACCTGCGGCGCGCCACGATCGATCACGTCGACCTGCGGTGGGAGTTGTACCCGCGGCCTGGCGAGACGCTGTCCGTGGGCGGCTTCTACAAGCGCTTCACCGATCCGATCGAGTCGGTCGTGATCGCGTCGGCACAGCTCTCCACGACGTGGCAGAACGCGGCCGCATCGAACAACGTCGGCCTCGAGGTGGACTGGCGGCAGACACTGGTGGGTGTGGCGCCGATCGTCGATCGGTTCTACGTCTCGGCCAACGGGGCGCTCATCCGCTCGCGGGTGGACCTGTCCGAGTCCGGCGGCATCCAGACCTCCCAGGAGCGGGCGCTGCAGGGCCAGTCCCCCTGGGTCGTGAACGCGCAGCTCGGCTACGACGACGCAGAGCACCACACGATCGCGACCGCCTCCTTCAACTTGCAGGGCCCGCGCATCGTGGAGGTCGGCGCCGTCGGCGCGCCCGACGTGATCGAACAGCCGGCGCCGCGCCTCGACCTGCTCCTGCAGCAGGGTCTCGGACGCGACTGGTACCTGCGCCTCCGCGGCCGCAACCTCCTCGACCCGACCTTCCGCGTGACGCAGGGCGAAGAGATCGTTCGCGAGGGAAAAGAAGGCTGGCAGGCTTTGTTGTCGGTCGAGTGGCGCCGCTGACTCCGGACCGACACACAAACGTGAGGGATTGTCACCGGTCACCGCGAGGACCGTCACCCCCACCACTTAAATAGGCAGCGAATCCAGAGAGCCACGAGGCTCGTGGGGGACACGATGAAGTCGACCGGAACCATGTTCGTCGTCGCCATGCTCGCTGCGTGCAGCGGCGAGACCAAGACCATCACGAACACGAAGACGAACACGCTCACCAACACCAACACCAACACCAACACCATCACGGAGACCGTCCCCGGCGACGTCTCTTGCGACGGCAATCTGTGTGTGGTGAGCGGCACCATCACCGAGGACACCACCTTCACTGCGGACAAGCAGTGGTTGCTCCGCGGCGGCGTGTTCATCGGCGACGACGTGAACCCGACGACCCTCACGATCGAGCCCGGAACCACCGTGTTCGGCGAGAACTCGACCCGCGGGATGCTGGTCATCCGCCGCTCCTCGAAGATCAACGCCGCCGGCACCGCCGCGGACCCGATCGTGTTCACCTCCTCCAAGAACCCGGGCTCCCGCGCCCGCGGCGACTGGGGTGGGCTGATCATCAACGGCCGCGCCCCCATCAACAACTGCGCGGACGCCGAAGCGACCGTCTGTGAGCAGTTCGGTGAAGGCGGCACGGGCTTCTTCGGCGGCGACGACCCCAACGACGACTCCGGCGTCCTCGAGTACGTCCGCGTCGAGTTCGCGGGGACCCTCATCTCCCCGGACAACGAGCTCAACGGCATCGCGTTCCAGGCCGTCGGCCGGAACACCACCATCGACTTCATCCAGGTCCACATGAACGCGGACGACGGCGTCGAGTTCTTCGGCGGCACGGCCGAGTGGAAGCACATCGTCGTGACTGGCGTGGGCGACGACTCGCTCGACTGGACCGACGGCTGGACCGGCAAGGGCCAGTACTTCGTGGCCCAGCAGTACGAGGACAGCGGCGACAACGGCATCGAGGCCGACAACAACGGCGAGAACAACGACGCTACGCCACGCTCCAAGCCCATCCTCTCCAACCTCACCCTGATCGGCAGCCCCGCCAGCACCGCCTCCGACTTCGGCGCCCTGTTGCGCGAAGGGACGGCGGGCGAGATCCATGCCTCGCTGTTCACCGGGTTCAACGCGGCGTGCCTGAGCATGGCCCAGGCCGCGACCCTGCAGCAGGCAGCGTCCGGTGAGCTGATGATGGCGTCCTCGCTCGTGGACTGCGACGTGTCGTTCGAGACCGACGACGACAACGGCGAGGTCACCACGCCGAACATCGCGGCGTTCTTCGCGGCCGCCGGCGACAACGTGGAAGACCTGGCCGACCTCGAGCAGCCGTTCGACGCCGTCGCGCCGAACTTCGTGCCCAAGGCCTCCTCGGCCGCGCGCACCGGGGGCGTCACGCCGTCCGACGCGTTCTTCGACGCCGTCACCTTCCGGGGCGGGGTCGATCCCGCCGACGACTGGACCGCTGGCTGGACGACCTCCGAGCAGGACTGAACCCGAGGGGGCCACTTGATCCTGGTCGTCGACCGCGACCCCTCCCGGGGCACGTCGCTCGCCGCGCACCTGGCGCGAGAAGGCTTCACCGCCTCCTCGTCGCTCACCCCGCCCGAGCCCGGCGAGGGGGTCGCTGTCGCCGTGGTCTGCGTGACCAGCGAAGCCGAGCTGGCGTGGGTTCGACACCTCCGCGCCGCCACCGGAGCGGTGCGGGTCCTGGCGCTCACGCCGGACCACCTCCGCGTCAGCGCGTTCGAGCACGGCGCCGACGACGTGACCCAGCTGGCGCCCCTCTCTGCGCGCGAGGTCACCCTGCGGGCGCGGAGCCTGTGGCGACGCCCAGCTCCCGACGTGGCCGCGCCGCGGGAGCTCACCCAGCCGGAGTGGTTGCGCGCGGACGATCGCAGCGTGCGCGTGCGCGAGCAGTGGGTGCAGCTCTCGGACGTCGAGTTCGGACTGCTCCGTGCCCTGGCGGTCCGCGCCGGCCACGCCATCTCGCGGGAGCGGCTGGTGGAGCAGGTGTGGGACGCCGGGACGCAACTGCGCACCGTGGACTCCACCGTGAAGCGGCTGCGCCTCCGCCTGGGTGAGCCCGGCACCGCCATCGAGACGGTCCGCGGGCTCGGCTACCGCTTCAACCCGGAGCGGTTCGGGGCCTCGTGATCAGGTGAGGCGGGCACCGATGCGCGCAGCGAGCCCGCTCTCGGCGGCCCGGTGCGCGAGCCGGATCGCCTGGTGCACCGCGACCGCGTTCGCGCGCCCGTGGCCCACGACGACCACGCCGCGGGTCCCGAGCAGAACGGCGCCACCGTGGGCATCCCAGGCGACGCGGTCCCGGAACCGACGGAAGGCGCCGCGCAGCAGGAAGGCCCCCACCATCCCGAGCGGCGACCGACGGATCTCCTGCCGCAGGAGCTGGACCACGGTGCTGACGGCCCCTTCGGCGGCCTTGAGCAGCACGTTGCCCACGAAGCCGTCCGTGACGAGGACGTCGCATGCGCCTTCCATGGCAGCGCTCGGCTCGACATTGCCGACCACCCGGAGCCCGGAGGCGCGGAGCAACGGCAACGTGGCCTTGACCTGGGCGTTGCCCTTGCCGTCCTCCTCCCCGTTCGACAGGAGCCCCACGCGGGGATCGGGGACCCCACACGCCTCTGCGTACGCGACACCCAACGCGGCGAACGCGAGGAGCTGCTCGGGCCGACAATCCACGTTCGCGCCTGCGTCCAGGAGGAAGAGTCGTCCCCCGTCGGCGCGGGGCAACACGGTGGCGATGGCGGGCCGATCCACGCCGGGGAGCACCCCGAGGTCGAGGATCGCTGCGACCAGGACGGCGCCGGTGTTCCCGCAGGACACCACGGCGTCTGCGCGACCCTCGGCGACGAGCCGCAACGCGACCCGCAACGAGCTCCGCTCCGACCGACGAACGCCGCTCACGGCTGCGTCCCCCATGCCCACGACGTCCGGCGCATCCACGATCGCGATCGTGGACCCGCGGCGCGGCAGCAGCGCCTGGAGCTCTGCCTGGCGGCCGACGAGCATGACCGGCAGACCCTCCGCTGCGGCCCGCAGGGCCCCAGCGACGATCTCGGCGGGGGCGTGATCTCCCCCCATGGCGTCGACGGCGATCACCATGCACCGCCGGGGATCAGCCCTCGGCCTGACGCTCGACGACGACCTTCCCGCGGTAGTTCCCGCAGGACTCGCACATGTGGTGGCGCAGCTTGACCTCACCACAGTTCGGGCAAGGCTCGACGGCGGAGTTCGCCTCGAGCGCGTGGTGAGCGCGGCGCATGTCGCGCACAGACCGCGACGACCGCTTCTTCGGGACTGCCATCTCTTCCTCCTAGCCCTGACCGGAACGGGGCTTCCAACCACCGAGACCAGTGAACGGGCCATCCGTCGGCCGGGTGGCCGACAACAATGCGTCGGTTCGACTATCGCATCCCACGGGATCCGCACACACAGTACGCGTAGGCAGCGCCAGGGCCAGGGCTTCGCGCAGCACATCTCCGAGATCGAGCTCGCCGCGCGCGTACCACCCTTGATCCAGATCCTCGGCCTCGAGCTCGATCTCGCCGCCGTCATACGCCTCGGAGCCCTTCTCCTCTGGCCCGTACAACAGCCGTGACTCGGGATGGGCGACGCGCTCCACCTGCTCACCGCAGCGATCACACGCCACCAGGGTGGCGGCCTCCACGTCGACATCGACGAGCAGCACCCCCTTCTGGCTGGCCCGGTCGATCGAGATCGTGCCGGCGAGTCGGGTCGGAGCGCCGTCCAGGGCCTCGGCTGCGGCCTCGCGAGACCATTCGTCCCGCAGGCCGAGCACGACCTGCCGTCCACCTGCTGGGATTCCGTCGACCAGGATCTTCATCCCTGGCGCGTAGCCGCGCCCCCGCCCGAACGCAACGTGCGTTCTGGAGCACTTCTTCCCGGACCGCCGGTGTGCGAGGAGACGCCAAGGGTTACGGTGCGCTGGATGTCGATGACGCTCCTCGTGGCCACGTGGTTGGCCGGCTGCACGAACCCCGGCCAACAGGCAGCCGCCGACTACGTCCGGCGCATCCAGCCGCTGTTGCTCGAGAACTCCGCCCTGGCCGAGCAGATGTTGGTCCAGAGCGCCGCGATCTACAACGAGGCCGCCGGGCCGAAGGACGTGGCGGTCACCTGGGAGACCACCATCGTCCCGATGTCCGAGCACCTGGCAGCGCAGGCGTCGTTCGTTCCGGTCCCGACGG
>JBIKWC010000174.1:0-15478 GCA_044356535.1 Myxococcota bacterium | reverse complement strand
CCACCACCCGCGCGATCTCCGCCAGCTCCACCGCCACGGTGTCGTCGGTCGGACAGAACCAAGCCTCGATGCCATCCGCCGCGTCGGCCCGTTCGAGGTCCGGAGGGGTCTGGGGGGCGACGAAAGAGGGTCCGCAGGCGGAGGCCAGGAAGGCGAACGCCGCCAGAGTGGTGCGATACACGAGCGCTCCAGAAACAACCCGAGAAAGCCCGGGACGAATCGGTAGCGCGACGGTCCGGACTCGTCCAGCGCGGAGCCATCGGTCGTAGGGTCGGCCTCTTCCACCCGACGCGTGGTTCACCTCGATCCGCTGACGCGGCGCGATAGGCAGCCACGCCGGAGCCTCTGCCTGTCCAAGTCTCGCCGAAGCCTGCTGAATCCCCGCCGCCCCACCCGGCTGGCCGGTGAGACTGCATCCAGCGAGACGCCCCCCCCCATCGAGCGCACCGCCGACCCCTCCTCGCTCGCTGTCGCACCAGCTCCGGCGCAGCCCGAGGCAGAGCCCGCCCCCGCGCCGCCAGCGGAGGAGCCCCCGACGCCACCTGCGCCGGCCACCGTCGAGGCCCCACCGCCCCCGGCGCCCCGACCCTCGCCCACCTACACCCCGTTCGGTCGGATGTTCACCCGCGGCGACCAGCCCCCGACTCCCGCCGAGCCGTCCACCCTGCCTGCGCTCCTGGGAGGGCTGACGCTCCTCGGGGTGGCGGCCATGCTCGTGGGAGCCGCGGTCGGCGCCCTGTGGCTCATCGGCATCACCTGGGCCCAGTGACGCCCCGACCGACGCCCTGCGCGGCTGAACCGGCGCTCACCGGACCGGTGGCAGGTGAAGGCGATCCGCTGGAACGCTAAGGGGCCCAGCACCCGTCAAGGAGCTCCGACATGAGCGGCGCCATCCGCGTCTTGTTGCCCCCAGGCGCCACCCACCTCGTCCACCTCGTCCTGGCGGCGGGCGGCACGCCGGTGATCGACGCCACGGGCGCCGCGGTCCCCGAGGTTCCGCCCGGGGCCTGGGTCCGCACCCGCCCCGGTCGTCCGGCGCCGGGCACGGGGCCGGTGGTGCTCGCGGAGCTCGGGGCAGCGGTGCCCGGACGGGAGACCTGGCTCGAGACCAGCGTGCCACGCGTCGTCCCCGCCAACTTTGCGGGGCTCGTGCTGAAGGGCCGCGAAGCGGGCGGCATCTGCGGGGAGGAGGACGGCCTGTTGGCCCTCGCTCGCTGCCCCGACCCGTCCCGGGTGCTGTTGGACGCGGGCTGTGGTCCGCACACCGCGGCCGCTGCAGCTGCGCTCGGCGCCGCCGGCGTGATGCTGGTCGAACAGCACCTGGGCTGTCCGGAGCTGGCGCTGGCACCGGAGCTCGCCCGGCGCCTCGGCCTGCCCGACGACGAAGTGACGCGCGTGGTCCAGGGCGTACGCGTGTGCGCTGCGGGCACCGCGCCCGTGCTGCGCCGGCTGGTGCAGGGCGTCGACGACCCCTGGAACCTCGCCAGCCAGGTCTGGCACAGCGGCGACCCTGCGAACCACCTGTGGCTCATGGGCCAGGGCATCGCGCTCGCCCGCCCCCTGGCCGAGCGACACGGAACCCTCGACGGCTTGATCCGCGCCTACGCCGAAGCGTTCGCAGCGTGGAGCGCGACCGCCCACCGAGCGGAGCGCGGCCACGGACGCGCGGTGTCCACGGCAGCAGCCCTCGCCCTCCCCGACACCGCCGCAGGCGTCGGTGGCCCGGTCGGCTCGGCCGTGGCGTGGGAGTTCGCGTGGATGCTGGGCCGCCCCGTCACGGGCGGCAACCCTCGCGCGATGGTGGCGGTCGGCGTCCCCGTCGACCTCACCGCAGACGTGCTCGCCGCCACCAAGGCCGAGCTCCCACCGCTCCCCGTCGAGGTGACGACCGCCCCGGCAGCCGCCGAGCCCGCGCCCGCGCTGCCGGTCGTGGTCGCGGCGCCGCTCCTGCCCGTGGTCGACTCCGCGTCGCGACACGGAGCCGCAGCCATCGCCATCGTCGGCATCGGCTGCCGCTTTCCGGGCGGATCGGACTCGCCGGAGACCTTCTGGGCGAACATCGTCGCGGGCCGCTACGCGATCTCCGAGGTCCCGACGGAGCGGTGGGACCCGGGCCTCTACTTCGACGCCGACAACGCCGTGCCCGACAAGACCTACGCCAAGATCGGCGGGTTCCTCAACGACTTCGTCTTCGATCCGAAGCCGTTCCGCATCCCGCCCAACGTGGCGCGCCAGGTCGACCCGGTGCAGCAGATCACCCTCGTGTGTGTGGCGGACGCGCTGCGCGACGCGGGCCTCCAGGTCGACAAGAAGTCGCCGGGCAGGGCCTTCGACCGCGAGCGGTGCGCGGTGATCCTGGGCAACAGCCTGGGCGGCGAGATGTCGGACAAGTACGCCATCCGTCTCGCGTGGCCCGACGTGGCCCGCCGCCTCCTCGCCAGCGCTCCGTTCTGCGATCTGCCGCAGCCCGACCAGCAGCGGTTCCTCGGGCAGATGGAGCTCGCGTACAAAGCCGGGCTGCCGGTGGTCGACGAAGACTCGATGCCGGGCGAGCTCGCGAACGTGATCGCCGGCCGCATCGCCAACGCGTTCGACCTCGGGGGCGCCAACTTCACCGTCGACGCCGCCTGCGCCTCCTCGATGGCGGCCATCCAGACCGCCGTGAAGTCCTTGCAGGACGGCGAGTCGGACCTGTGCATCACGGGCGGCGCCGACCGCTCGATGAACATCGCGACCTACGTGAAGTTCTGCAAGATCGGCGCGCTGTCCCCCGATCACTCCGCCCCCTTCGACGTCTCCGCGAACGGCTTCGTGATGGGGGAGGGCTGCGGCATCCTCGTCCTCAAGCGGTACGAGGACGCGGTGCGGGACAACGACCGGGTGTACGCCGTCATCCGCGGCATCGGAGGGTCGTCCGACGGGAAGGGTAAGGGCATCACCGCGCCGAACCTCAACGGCCAGGTCCGCGCCCTCAAGCGCGCCTGGGAGGCTGCCGGCGTCGACCCGGTGAACGTCGACCTCGTGGAGGCCCACGGCACTTCCACCCTCGTGGGTGACAAGGTCGAGGTCGAGGCGCTCAACGCCGTGATCGGCGCAGGCCGCCGCACGGAGCGCGGTCCGATCCGGCTCGGCTCCGTCAAGTCGATGATCGGGCACCTCAAGTCCGCCGCCGGGGCCGCCTCCGTCATCAAGACGGCGCTCGCGCTGCACCATGGCACGTTCCCGCCCTCCGCGAACTTCCGCACGGCCCGCACCGATGTCCCGCTGGACGTCATCCCGCTGCGCGTCCAGACGGGTCCGGAGGCGTGGCCGGTGCCCGCCGACGGCATCCGCCGGGCCGGCGTGAGCGCGTTCGGCTTCGGCGGCACCAACTTCCACGTGGTGCTCGAGGGCTACACCGGAGCCTCGCTTCCCCGGTCCGTCGCCAAGACCACCACGGACCTCCAGTCCGCGGCACCACCAGCGCCCGCACGCGTCCCGGTCGTCGAGGTGAGCGCCCCGCCTGCCCCGCAGCAACAACAACTCCCAGACGGCTTGTGGGCGACCTCCGGCCGCAACGAGGACGAGCTCCTCGAGAACCTGCGGGCCCTCCGCGAGGGCCGTGCCGTGCCGTTCCACGGGTCGGCTCCCCTCCGCATCGCCGGCGCCCCGGTCGACGCCGACGAGCGCCGCGAGCAGCTCGACCGGGCCATCACCGGCCTCGAGAAGCGGACCAACCCGGACCTGCTGCGCGCCCGCGGCATCGCGCTCGAAGACGTCCCGTTCGACCGCAAGCTCGTGTTCCTGTTCACGGGCCAGGGCTCCCAGTACCTGGACATGGGGCTCGATCTCGCCGAGCGGTACCCGGTCGTCCGCGACACCTTCGCCGAGGCCGACCGCATCCTCACGCCGGCGCTCGGCAAGCCCATCACGGACTTCATCCGGCTGCGCCCGGGCGAGAACGAGGAGGAGAAGGACGAGGTCCTCCGCCGCACCGAGTACAGCCAGCCCGCGACGCTCACGGTCGACGTGGCGCTGCTGCGCCTGCTCGTGGCGTACGGCGCTACGCCGGACATGGTCGCGGGGCACAGCCTCGGAGAGTACGGCGCGGCCGTGGCCGCCGGGGTGATGTCGTTCGAGCAGTCGCTGCTCGCGGTGTCGGCCCGTGGTCGCGAGATGGCGAACATCCACCTCGACGACCCCGGCAAGATGGCAGGCCTCGCCACGAGCCCGGCAGTGGTCGACGAGGTCCTCGCGGACGTCGACGGCTACGTGATCGCCGCGAACAAGAACTGCCCGTCCCAGACCGTGATCGCGGGGGCGTCGGACGCCGTGGACGAGGCGTGCGAGCGCTTCAAGGCCAAGGGCATCACGGTGCACCTGCTGCCCGTCTCGCACGCGTTCCACTCGGCGATCGTCGCGCCCGCCAGCGAGCCGTTGCGCGGCGTGCTCCGCAAGCTCGGGATGCAGGCCCCGCGCCGGCCCATCACCACCAACGTCACGGGCGACTGGTACCCCACCGGTCCAGGAGCGGTGGAGGGCATCATCGATCTGCTGGCGCAGCAGATCAGCGCCCCGGTCGAGTGGACCGCGCAGATGGAGCGGATGTACGAAGACGACGGACGGGTGTTCGTCGAGGTCGGCCCGAAGCGCGCGCTCAGCGGCTTCACCGTCGCGATCCTCAAGCGTCGCCCGCACCGGTCCGTGTACACGAACCACCCGAAGCGCGGCGGCGTGGCGTCCTTCCGCGACGCGCTGGCCCAGCTCCTGGTCCTCGGGGTTCCGCTCCGGGCCGAGCCGCTGCGCACCGACGCGATCGACCTGTTCGCTCCGAGCGCGCCCCGCCTCGCCACCTCCGCGGCCATCACCTCGTTCCGCGAGGGGCAGGTCTCGGTGGCCACCCCGACCGCACCGGTGGCGGCCGCGCCCTCGGTCGAGCCGGCGGCAGACCTGCGCGAGGGCATCCTCGGCATCGTCGCGCGGTCCACCGGCTACGACGTGGCGGAGCTCGACCTCGACTACGAGCTCGAAGCGGACCTGGGCATCGACACGGTCAAGCAGGCCGAGGTGTTCTCCACCGTGCGGGACACGTTCGGGATCCCGCAGGACGCCTCGTTCGACCCCTCGCAACACCGCACGTTGCGCAGCCTCGTGGATTGGGCGGCGTCCAGGACCGGGGCCCGCCGGGTCGGCGTGGCAGAGGTCGCCGTCCGCGCTCCGGTGCCGGCGCCAGCCCCCGTCGCTGCAGCCGCGCCCAGCCCGTCTCTCGTGGCCGACAGCGTGGTTGCCTCCTTCCTCACGAGCGCCGCCCAGGCCGGCGTCCGCGGTCTCGACGGCAAGGCCTTCGCCGACGCTCTGCTGCCAGCCGTGCAGCGCCTGCTGCTCGCAGCATTCGACGCTTCCAGCCAGGCGCGCGCGCCGGTTCCCGCGCCGCCCCCTGCGCCGCCCCCTGCGCCGACACCGGCTCCAGCGGCGGCCCGACCGGCCGGGCCGTTGCGACTGGCTGGACACGAATGGAGCGGAGACCTGCGTCGCCGCGTGGTCGCCACGGGTGCTGCCATCGGCCTGCCCGGGGGCGCCGAGGTGTTCGCGGACGACAACTTCGACGCCATCCTCTCGGGCCAGAACCGCATCCGCGCCATCGGGGACCGCACCGCGCGGTTCCTCGAGCTGGGCCTCGTCCGTCTCGTCAAGGATCCCGTAACCGGCCAGGGCTCGTTCCTGCCCGTCACGCGCGCTGAGGAGGTCATCCGGCTCGCCGGCACGGAGTCGAGGTTCGACCTGGGTGAGTGGGGCATCGACGTCGAGATCCAGGGCGCGCTCGACGTGGCGACCCGCCTCGCGTTCGCCGCCGGGCTCGACGCGCTCCGCGACGCCCGCATCCCGCTCGTGCGCACGTACAAGACGATGGCCAACGGCAAGCGGGTCCCGGTGGGCTGGCAGCTCCCGGAGTCCATGCGCGACGGCACCGGTGTGGTCTTCGGGTCGGCGTTCCCGGGCTACGACCAGCTGGTGCGGCACCTCGGCGCCGGTGGACGCGACGCCCAGGGCCGGTTCGACCGCCGGTTCCTGTTCCAGGTCCTGGCGATGGGCCACTCCCAGTTCGCGCAGCTCGTCGGGGCCCGCGGCCCCAACACGTCGGTGAACGCGGCGTGTGCGTCGTCGACGCAGGCGCTCGCCATCGCCGAGGACTGGATCCGGGCCGGCCGCTGCGAGCGCGTGATCGTGGTCGGTGCAGACGACGTCACCTCCGACGCCCTGCTCCCCTGGATCGGGGGTGGGTTCATGGCCGCCGGGGCAGCCAGCACCAACGACGTCGTCGAAGAGGCGGCGCTGCCGTTCGATCGGCGCCGCCACGGCCTCGTGTTGGGCATGGGCGCCGTCGGCATCGTGCTCGAGACCCCAGAGGCAGCAGCGGCGCGCGGGATCGTCCCCCTCGCCGAGCAGCTGGCCGCCGTGATCGTGAACTCCGCGTTCCACGGCACGCGGCTCGACGTCGACCACATCGCCGCGGTCGTCAAGCGCGTGGTGGGCGACGTGTGCCAGGCCGAGGGCATCACGCCGGCACAGATGGCGAAACACGCCTTCTTCATGTCCCACGAGACGTACACCCCGGCCCGGGGTGGTTCCGCACAGGCCGAGATCGACGCGCTGCGTGCGGCCTTCGGCGTCGACGCCTCGCAGATCGTGGTCACCAACACGAAGGGTTTCACGGGTCACCCCATGGGCGCCGGCATCGAGGACGGCGTAGTGCTCAAGGCGCTGCAGCACGGCCGTGTGCCGCCCATCGCGAACCTGCGCGAGCCCGACGAGTCGCTCGGCGACCTCACCCTGTCGCGCGGCGAACGGCGGGACTTCCGGTACGCGTTGCGCCTCGCAGCCGGGTTCGGCTCGCAGCTCGCGATCACGGTCCACAAGGCGGTGGCGAAGGGAGAAGCGCGGGTCTCCGACCCGAAGCGCCGGAGCGCGTGGCTGCGCGAGGTCACCGGCCTGGCCGACCCCGTGGAGCGCGTCGAGCAACGAACCTTGCGCGTCTCCGAAGGCGAAACCGCAGTGGTCGAACGCAGCCCGGCTCCTCCGCCGCGTCCCGCGCCGTCCGCGCCGCCTGCGCCGCCGCGCCGGCTCCCGGTGTCGAGCGAGCCCCACAGCCTGCTCCCGACGCCAGCGCCAGCCCCCGCGCGCTCCGCCGCCCCACCGAAGCCCGCGACGGTCGACGTGCTCGCCGCCCTGACCACGATCGTCGCCGACAAGACGGGCTACTCGCCCGCGGAGATCGAGCCCGACTACGAGCTCGAGGCCGACCTCGGCGTCGACACCGTGAAGCAGGCGGAGATCCTGTCGGCGGTGTCCGAGCGCTTCGGCGTCGCCCGCGACGAATCGTTCCGCGTGGCGGACCACCCCACGCTGCGCGCCATCGCAGGCTGGATCGAATCGAAGCGCACCGGCGGCGCGCCGACGCCCCACGTGACGCCGCTTCCCGCTCCCCCACCTGCGCGTCCCACACCCGCGAAGCCGCTCGCCGAGGACGACGTCGGCAACCCGATCGCCGCTCGCGACCGCCAGCTCCCGACGCCATCGAGGCCGGGCGTGGACGCCGCGCGCGTGCTCGCCGACCTCACCGCCATCGTGGCCGAGAAGTCGGGCTACGGACCGGACGAGCTCGAGCCCGGGTACGAGCTCGAAGCCGACCTCGGCATCGACACCGTGAAGCAGGCCGAGATCCTCTCGGAGCTCACCTCGCGCTACGGACTCGCGCGCGACGAGTCGTTCCGCCTGTCCGACCACCCTACGCTCGAGAAGCTCGCTGCCTGGGTCGCCTCGCGCGTGGGCGCACCCTCCGCCTCCGACGGAGCCGAGGACGTCGGCCCCCCGAGCCGGGAGCTCACGCCAGGACCTGCCGGGGAGCGGCGCGAGGAACGCCTGTCGATGGACAGCGAACCCCAGAGCACCGAGCTCATGGTGGGAAGCCACGTCCCCACCCTCCTGCTCCTGATGGGCATCGTCGCCGACAAGACCGGGTACGACGTCTCCGACCTCGAGCCCGGCTTCGAGCTCGAGGCCGATCTCGGCGTGGACACGGTCAAGCAGGCCGAGATCCTGTCCGAGGTCAGCAGCCGGCTCGGTGTGCCTCGCGACGACTCGTTCCGCCTGGCCGACGCCCCCACCCTCGACCGCCTGGCGAAGTGGCTCCACGCGCGCGGAGGCGGCCGACCGGGCCCCGAGCTCGACGAGGCCGAGGACGACCCGCCGACCCTCGTGGAGCGGACGGTCCGGGACCCGCGGTCGGCAGAGTCCACGACCCCCATCTCGGTCGATCGCGCGCTGCCGATCGCACACTCCCCGCTCCCCGACCACTTCCGGGTCCGCCGGCCGGTGCTGGGCCTGCTCCCGGACCGCGCCCCCGTCGGGCAGGTTGGAGCAGGGTCGCTCGCGGGCAGGCGGTTCGAGCTCCTCGGCTCGGGGACCGCCGCCGACGCGGCGCGGGACGCGCTCCTGGCGCACGGCGCGACCCCGGGCACCGGCGACCTGTTCGTTGATCTGGGGGAGGACGTACTCGAGACGTTCCACCGCGCACGCGCCCTCGACGGCGCCCGGCCGTCGGCGTGGTTGTGTGTCACCCGGCTCGGGGCGTTCGGAGACGGGGACCTCGGCACCCGCAGGGCGTTCGCCGACGGGGCGCGCGCCGGCTTCGCGAAGTCCATCGGGCGCGAGTGGGCCATCCCCTTCGAGGTGCTCGACCTGCACCCCGACCTCGGCCTGTCCCGCGCGGCCGAGCTCCTGGCCCAGGAGGCCGGACACACGTTCGTCCCCGAGGTCTTCGTGGACGCGGACGGCGCAGCGCGCAGGGTCGTGCTGACCGACGAAGCCCCACCGGAGCCCACCCGCTTCGGGAACAAGCAGGTCGTGGTGCTCACTGGCGGGGGCCGGGGGATCACGGCGAGCGTGGCGCGGGCGTTGGCGCGCCGCGGGAAGATGGCCCTGGCCCTCGTGGGTCGCTCCGCCGTACCCGAGGAGGCCCTCGACGAGAAGGCCGCCAAGGAGCGGATCAAGGCCGACCTCGCTGCCCGGGGCGAGCGCACCGTCCCCGCCAGGATCGAGCAGGTGCTCGAGCCGCTCCGGCGCGGAGAGGAGGTCCGGCGCACCATCGCCGCCCTGCGCGACCTCGGGGCCGAGGTGGAGTACTTCCGGGCCGACCTCGCGGACGCCGAAGACGTGCGCCGCATGGTGCACGCGGTGACCGAGCGGTTCGGCGCCCCCACCATCGCGATCCATGGCGCCGGGGTCGAGGAGAGCCGCAAGCTCGGTGACAAGGACGAGTCCGCGTTCCACCGGGTCTTCGACGGAAAGGCGCTGGGTGGGCGGGCGCTCATCGAGGCCCTCCCGTCGTCGACGTTCTTCGTGTCGATGGGCTCGGTCGCGGGTCGGTTCGGGAACCCGGGCCAGGTGGACTACGCCGCAGCCAACGAAGCCCTGGCGCGGCTGTGTCACGCCCGGCCCCACAGCCTCCACGTGGACTGGACGGCGTGGGACGACGTGGGCATGGCGGTGCGCGGCGGGATGCGGACCCTGCTGGGTGACCGCGGCGTCGACCTCCTGCCCGCCGAGGCCGGGGCGTCGCTGCTCGCGAACCTGGTGGCCCGCGGCGTGACCGGCGAGCTGGTCGTCGCCGGGCGCCTCGGCGACTTCGAAGCCCGACCCGACCACCCCCTGCTCGATTCGCTCGAGGTCACCGCCGGCGTGGCGCGCGGTTCCCGGGCGCTGTCGAAGGGCTCGGATCCGTGGATCCTCGATCACGCGATCGAGGGTGTACCCGTGTTGCCGGGCGTCATCGGTCTCGAGCTGATGGTGGCGACCGCGAGTGCATTGTTCACCGACCGCGCCTGGTCCGGCGCCCGCAACGTGCGGTTCGACGCGCCCGTGAAGGTCCACCGCGACGAGATCACGACCGTGCTCGTGGAAGCGGAGCCCGGCAGCCGCCCCCACGAGGCGGTCGCCCGGCTGGTGTCGGTCCGCACGCTCAAGACCGGGCGGGTCCGTCGCACCGAGCACTTCTCGGCGACGTTGTCGTTCGCGGCGCTCCCGGCGCCCGAGGCCCTGCCCTCCGCGTTCCTGCCCGACGAGACTGTGGATCGCGCCGGCATCTACCGCCGGTTCTTCCACGGTCCGGTGTTCCAGGTGCTCCGCGAGGTCCTCGGGGTCTCGGAAGACGGCCTGATGGCCGAGGGGAAGGTGGACCACGCCCCGATCGCGCGGGAGGGCGCGCTGTTGACGGCGCCGCTGGCGCTCGAGGCGGCGTTCCAGGCAGCGGGGTTGCACCGGATGATGACGAGCCACGGGATGGGGCTCCCGCTCGGCATCGAGGACGTCCACCTGCTGTCGAGCCCCGGCCCCGACGAGCTCCTGTCGTTGATGGTCCAGCTCGACGGCGACGTGTGGAACGTCGACGTGGACAGCGCGAAGGGTCCGGTGTTGCGGATCCGCGGCTTCCAGATGATCGAGCGGGGACCCGTCCCGCCCGCCGAGCGGTTCCCCGAGCCGGCCGGTGGGCGCCCGAGCTGCTTCCCGCCCTCGTCGCGGCCGCGGCGGCCGTCGGGTGGACAGGTGGTCGCCCGGGCCACGTCCACGGAGTCCACCACTCCGTGGCTCACCGAGGACGAACTGGCTGTCCTGCGTGTCCGGGGCACGGAGCGCAGGCAGGCAGACCGGGTGGCAGGCCGCATCGCCGCCAAGCGGGCGCTCGGGGCCCTGACCGGAACCGACCCGCTGACCCTGCGGGTCGACAACGACGACGCGGGAGCCCCCGTGGTCGTCGGGGCGCCCGTGTTCGTGTCGATCAGCCACCGGGAAGGCCACGCGGTCGCCGTCGCCGCGACCGCCCCGGTCGGCGTCGACCTCGAGG
Organism: Myxococcota bacterium; assembly: GCA_044356535.1. Classification (GTDB taxonomy): domain Bacteria; phylum Myxococcota_A; class UBA796; order UBA796; genus JACKER01. Next base: position 4,599 of record JBIKWC010000174.1, on the reverse strand, counting down.
GCATCGAGCCCCGCTCCGCTGCGTTCCAGGCCGAGTGGTTGACCGCCCGAGAGCGCGAGGCGTGTGGCGGGGAGCCGCTCCGCGTGAACCTGTGCTGGGCGGCCAAGGAGGCCGTGCTCAAGTGGCTCGGCACCGGGCTGCGCGGCCAGGCGCTCGAGGTGGAGGTCACCGGGTTCGGCGACCGGGAGCTCCACGTGGCGCTGCACGGCGACGTCCGGACCCTGGCCCTGGCCCGCGGGGCGGACGAGCTCGCAGTGACCTGGGCCCGCGAAGGCGACGAAGTCGTCGTGATCGCGAGGGCCCCGGAGGCCCGCGCTGCCTGATGACGCCCCTGGACCGCTTCGGGTGTCCCGAGCTCGGCAGCAAGGAGTGGGCCCGCTGGTTCGACGAACACGGGCTCGGCTGGTTCGGCAGGTCCTCGCCGGAGGCGTACAGCGTCGGGGAGGCCGTGGCCGAGCCCACGCTCCAGTCTGCGCTCTCCGCCCGGCACCCCGCCCGCGCCACGCGCAAACGCGAGACGCAGCAGAAGATCGCCGACCACCTCGCCCGCGCGCTCGACGAGCTGTGGAGCCCCCCCAGCGCACCCCCGACCCGAGCGCACCCGCTGGCCCAGCGGGTCCAGGAGCGCGCGGTCGAGGCCCGGAACCGGATCCGCGCCTGGCAGCGGGGCGGACGGACCACCATCACCGCCGACGCCGCCACGGGAGAGGTCCGTGCCTCCCTGGGCGTCCTCGCCTGCGACGGCGTCCGGGGGCTCGTGCGGTACGACGGCCGTTCGGGGGACCCCCTCGGCGACACCTGCGACCACGAAGGCCCCTGCGGCGCGCGCGTGTTGGCGGACGAGCTCTTCGCCGCGTGGCTGGACGAGCCCGGGTCGGCGTCGTTCCGGGCGGCGGCCGAGTCCCCGGTGTGGGAGCGGGCGCTCGCGGAGCTGCAGGGGCTGGCGGGAAGCCAGGCAGTCCGCGTACGCCTGTCCTGTCGGCCCGAGGTCCGCGCCGAGCTCGTCGACGCACGGGGACACGTCCTTCCCGCCCATGAGCGCGACCGTCACCCCCGCGCCCGGCAGCTCGGTTCCGTAGCCCCTGCCGAGGTCCTGCGCGCCGCCTCCCAGGAGACCTCGGTCGACTGCGACGGTGCGCGCGTGCGCGTGTTCGAGGTGGACCTCCCCGTGACGGTCACCCCGGCGGAGGGCGGAGCGCGCCTCGGGCTGCCACCCGAAGTCGACGGATCGGACGCGATCTGGTTCCTGCCCGCGCCTCCGGGCGAGCTCCGCTGGGCCGAGCGGACCGACCTCCACCGCCGCCTGCTCCGGTGGACCGACACGGTGTTCCCGACCGCAGAGCTCGGCGCGCTCCTCGCCCGGCTGCGAGCGCTCCCGCTTCAGGTCACCGTGGCGCCCGGAACCCTCGGCACACCGATCGCGTGGGACGGTCGCCTGGCGATCGAGCTGTCGTTCGGGCCGGGGGGGCTCGTCGGCACGGTCGCTGTCGCGCTCCCCGGGGGAGCTACGTGCCCGCCGGGCGCCGGACCGCTGGCGCTGTCGTGCCAGGACGGCGCCACCCGGTGGGAGGTCCAGCGCGACGCAGCGGCCGAGCTGCGGGCCGTGGAGTCGTTGTGGACCGCACTCGACCTGCGGAGGTTCCCCCACCCTGACTCCCCGTTCGGCTTCGTGGTCCCCGCCCTGCCCGAGGTCGTGCGCCTCGCCACGGCGCTCCGCGCGAACCCCGCTCTCGTGCTCACCTGGCGGCGGCCCCTGACGATCGTGACGCTCGCGCCGGAGCGCGTGGAGCTGTCCCTTCGGCCCGCCGGGGCCTGGTACACCGTCGACGGCTGGGCCGACGAGGAGCTCGTTCCGCTCGACCGGCTCCTGCAGGCCATCCGCGATCGACAACAGGTGCTCGAGGTGGCTCCCGGCGAGCTGCTCCACCTGTCGGAGCCGCTGTTCCGCCGCCTCGGACGGCTGGCAGACGCCGCCGAGACCACGCGCGACGGCACCCGCGTGGGCAGGGTCCACGCCCGTGCGATCGACGAGGACCTCGCTGCGAGGCTCGGCGCCGCGCCGGAGGACGTCACCGAGGTCCCCGTCCCCGCCGGGCTCCGCGCGGAGCTGCGCGACTACCAACGCGAAGGGCTCACGTTCCTCGCGCGGCGGGCGGCGTGGGCCCCCGGAGCCGTCCTGGCCGACGACATGGGGCTCGGCAAGACGCTGCAGGCGCTCGCGCTCGTGGTGCACCGGGGCGGCCCGACGCTGGTGGTGGGTCCGACGTCGGTGCTGCCGAACTGGCTGGCCGAGGCGACGCGGTTCGCACCTGGGTTGACGACGGTGCTCCACCACGGCGCCCGCACCTCGCAGCCCGCGCCCGGCCCGGACACGCTCGTGGTGACGAGCTGGGACGTGCTCGTGCGCGACGAGGCAGCGCTGGCCGCGATCCCCTGGCGCACCGTGGTGTTCGACGAGGCCCACGCCGTCAAGAACCCACGCACCCGCCGCGCCCAGGCGGCGTCGGCCCTGCAGGCGGGGTTCCGGGTGGGCCTCACCGGCACCCCCGTCGAGAACCACCTGGGGGAGCTGTGGAGCCTGCTGGCCGTGGTCGTGCCCGGCCTGTTGCCCGCGGAGGAGACCTTCCGCGCCCGGTTCTCGGGGCCCATCGAGCGCGGAGAGCCCGAGCGCCTCGACCGCCTGCGGGCGCTCGTCCACCCCTTCCTCCTCCGCAGGACCAAGGCGCAGGTGGCGCGCGAGCTCCCGTCGCGCACCGAGGTCGTCCACCACGTGGCCCTGACGAAGCAGGACCGGGTGTCCTACGACCGCCTGCGCCGCTCGGCGGCCGCCCACTGGGGGCGTGGCGAGGGGCGCGATCGGTTCGCCTTGCTCGCAGCGCTCACCCGGCTGCGGCAGCTCGCCTGCGACGCGCGACTGGTGGAGCCCGGGGCCCGCCCCGGCGCCAAGCTCGAGCACCTCGTCGAGCTCGTGCAGGAGGCCGTCCGGGAGGGACAGCGGACCCTGGTGTTCTCGGAGTTCACGTCGCTGCTCGACCTCGCGGAGGCAGCGCTCGCGGCGTGCTCCGTGGTGACGTTGCGGCTCGACGGCAGCACCTCGCTGACCGAGCGGCGCGCGCGGGTGGAGGCCTTCCAACGCGGCGCCGCAGACGTGTTCCTGTTGTCGCGGAAGGCGGGAGGGACCGGCCTGAACCTGACGGCGGCCACGGTCGTGGTGCACCTCGATCCCTGGTGGAACCCGGCCGCGGAAGACCAGGCCACCGACCGCGCCCACCGGATCGGCCAGCAGAACCCGGTCACCGTCATCCGCCTGGTGGCCACGGACACCCTGGAGGAGCGGGTGCTCTCCCTCCACGCCGACAAGCGGGCGATGGTGGCGGGGGTCCTGGACGGAGCTGGTCACGCGGTCCTGGCCCCGGAGGAGCTCCTCGCCCTGCTCCGGGACGAGCAACCCGAGGGTTCTGCAGGATAGGAGCCGGCGATGCACTCGTCGGATCCACGGAAGCCACGCGGGGGGCCCTCCACGCCACCTCCGGTGCCCCCGGGGCTGCGCCAGACCGCGCGGCCCGAGGTCGCCGACGATCGTCGACTCCCGTCCGCGCCGCCGCCACCCCCGGTCGCCGGTGCGTCGCGCACCGTCACCCCCGTGTCGGTCGAGCCAACCGGATCGAGCCACGCCTCCCAACCCGGCTGCTGCGCCACTCGGACGCGGCTTCGCGCCGATCCTCGTCGGGTTGGCGCTCGCGGGCTGGGCGGCCGTGTGCGGGGGCCTGTGGTGGTACGCCGAGTAGCCACGCGCGAGCGGGATCCCGTTGTGCAAGGGACCGGACCCGGGAGATGATACGCGCCATGGAACTGTTTCGGCTCGACGACGACATCGTGATCCGGCGCATCGTGGACACCGAGGGCGTTCACCAGTGGCGCGCCGGCTTCATCGGCGCCTACCAGACGATCTTCACCGGCTTCCCGTACTACGAGCGGTGGTACCCGGCCGAAGCGGAGGGCGTCTGGCACAAGCTCACGTCCACGCCGGAGAACATCACGCTCGTCGCCACCCGCGGCGTCGGGCAGGTGGTGGGCTTCGGCGTCGCCATCCCGCTGGCGTACAAGCCCATCGTGGCCACTACGCTCACCGGCCTCGTCCCGGTCAAGCACACGATGTACCTCGCCGAGCTCGGGGTCCTCGACCAGTGGCGCGGCAAGAACGTCGGCCGCACCCTCGTGCGGGAGCGCCTCCGCCTCGTGGACGACGGCCGTTACAGCCACGTCGTGCTCCGGGTCTCGGCCAACCACAGCCCGTCGTCCGAGATGTACAAGGCCATGGGCTTCGAGGACATGGGCGTCTACATGGACGTGTCGGCCATGCGGGTCGACGGCAAGGTCACGACCGATCGCCGCCTGTTCATGTCGAAGCTCCTGTCCCAGGTTCCGCTCGACTGATCTGGTACTCGACCCGACCGCGCAGGTCAGGGCGGGAGCATCGTCACCACCGGCGCGTCCGGCCCGACCAGGTCCTCGACGGGACCCACGAGCCCGCGGTGCCACAGCCACTCGACCGCGTCGGCCGGCACATGAACGCCCGCCTCCACCGCTGCCAGGTCG
>JBIKWC010000172.1:0-15502 GCA_044356535.1 Myxococcota bacterium | reverse complement strand
CTCCGGATGAGCGAGGAGGAGTTCGCCCGCAAGCTCTCCCAGAAGGCCGGCGCCGCCAACGACGCGCTGCGCTCGGTCGAGGCCTGGCGGGCGGTGGTGCGCAAGCTCCTGTACGAGGGCCAGCGGCGCCACTACCACCTGTCGCGCGAGGAGCTCGACCTCGTCGAGGCCGTCACGGCCGCCGAGCCCCACCGACCGCCCACCGAGGAGGTCCCGATCCAGCCCAGGTTGTTCCCGAAGTAGCGGTTCCCCCAGTCGTGAACGGGGACGCTCGCGAGGGTATGGTTGCCCGCACGGGGAGGGGTGGATGTGGAAGGAACAGGCAAGACGCGGTCCGCGCTCCGCGGCGCTCACGCTGATGGCCGGGGTCGCGGCCTGCTCGCCGCAGGCGCCGCAGACACCCATCGGCGCGCTGCGAGCCGATTGTGTCGGCGCAGAGACGGATGCGCCCACCGCGACCTGCCTGTCGCCCTCGCGGTCCCCCGAGTACTACGTGGACGAGGCGCTCAAGTACTTCGACACCCTCGACGTCGACGCCGACCGCGACCGCATTCCCGACTACCATCCGCAGGTGGCGCGCTGGGAGTGGCCTCCGTGGCTCCTCCTCACCGCGTACGGCGCCGACGCGATGACGACGACGGCAGAGCTGTTGCGCGTGGTGGACCCCTCCACGGTGCCCGAACGCGAGTGCCGCGCCTTCGAGGTGCAACCGTTCGCGCGCTGCTACATCGTGTTCGAATACGACGAGGGCCGCTGCCCGATCTACGAGGAGTTCGTCTTCGACGACGAGGGTCGGACCACGTTCATCGAAGCCTGGTCCGACCTGCCCCAGCTGCTCCCGCACACCGACCCGGAGGATCGCTGGGCCGAGCGGCACGACATCGGCCGCCTGTCGACCCGGATCCCCGGTCTCGGGCGCCCGGACGGCACGATCGACCTCGCAGGCCAGGCGATGATCGACGCCGCTGCCAAGGACGAGGAGGTGGCTGACTTCTCGGCTCGCGCCGCCGACTGGTGGGTGGCCTGGGCCGCGGAGCTCGCCGAGGCGGACCCCGACTTCTTCGCCGAGGGATGTGGTTGGTGAACCCGCGCCCGGCGCCTCGAGCAGAGCCCGTCATCGCGATCCGTTCTCCCTCGACTGCGCTGGGCCGAGTCGGCCTCAGGGACTCGCTGGAGCGGCCTCGGTGTCGTCCTCCGCGACGATGGTGGGCGATCGGCGCCCCATCGAGAAGGTCGACGTCCACGCGAGGCCCACGTTCCAGCCCGCAGACGGTCCGGGGAGCACGCCGACCCCCAACGACGCCGAGTGCGCGCCCTCCGCGTCGAAGCTGGCGCCGACCCCGGGCACGAACGTGACCTCGCTGCGCCCGCCCGCCAGGGGCACGGTCGGGTCGACCTCGCAGAACACCGACATCCGATCCGAGAGGTGGAGCTCGGGGGCGAACACCGCCCACCCGTCGCCGAGCGCCGACGCAGGGCCGACGGAGGCCAGCCAGCCCACGTTCGCGCCGAACGTGAACAGCCCGAGGCTCCACTCGCCGTGGACCTCGGGGCCCACCACGACCTCGTCCACCCCGGGGGTCCAGAGCACGTGAGCGCCCAGCCCCAGCGAGTCGGCGACGAACACCCGGGGCAGCAGCTCCAGCGTCGACGCGCTGCCCCCCGACCACGCCACCTGGGTCCCGGCGCCGACGTTCAGGTCGAACCGGTCTCCGGCGCCGATCGCGGCGTACATCTGGCTGAACTCGCCCTCCCCGTCGACGGACGCGAAGGGCATCACCGCCACGACGCCGTCGCCCGTGGCGAGGCCCCAGGCGTTCAACGAGCCGGCGAAGGCGCCGGTTGCCAGGTTCAACCACACCATCGACCACCTCGACGGCGGCTCCTCGGATCCAGGGCGCCGGGCTTGAGGGCCGCAGCGACCTGCTGCAGCCGACGCTGCCCCCGGCCTCGTCGCGCCCGTTAGCGGAGCCCATGGTGCTGTTCACCTGGTTCGCCTGCGCCGCCGACGACGCCTGGCTCCGCCCCGCGCCCTGGCCCGTGGCCGGCGGGTGCGAGCTCGCGGCGCTCGCCCCGGTCCCGGGCGAGGTGGCCGTCCACCTGCTCGTCGACCGCGCGGTGGGGCTCGAGCGCGCCCGCGCCCTCGGACCGATCGCGGCGGGCTGGTGGGCGGAGGCGGGGCTTCGGCTCGTGCCGGCCGGCGTCGAGGTCGAGGACGTGGGTCCCGTGCTCGGGGGCCACGCGGCGGCGTTGGTGGACGAGGTCGCGGCGCTGCCCCCCGCCGAGGCGGAGGCGCGGGTCCTGGAGGTGGTGCTGGCGCCGCTGCGCGCGCGTCTCGCGGGTCCCGCCGCCCCCCGCGTGGACGTGGTGTGGGTCGAGACGCTGGTGGCCCCGGACAGCCCCGTGGCCCGCGTCGCCACCGACGTGGCGGGGCTCACGGTCTCGCCGGCGCTGGTCGGGCGCGCCGAAGACGACCTGGCCGCGCTGCTGGTGCGCCACCTCCCCGGCACCTACACCCCCACCGTCTTCCTGTCGGACGCCGTGTTGCGCGCCCTGCCGCCCGAGGAGGCAGCGGGGGTGCTGCCCCACGAGCTCGGTCACGCGCTGGGCCTGCCGCACGACCCCGCGGTCGGCAACCTGATGGCGCCGACGTTCGCGCGGTGCCCGCCGTCGCTGCGCCCCGACCAGGCCGCGCTCGTCGTCCGTCCCTGACCACCCGTGGCGCGGGCTCGGCTACCCGGGACCCTGCCCCCGTGAGCGCTCACACCACGGGGAGCTGCATCCAGGCGCGCGTGCCGGCGCCCGGCTGGCTCTCGAGCCCCACCGACCCGCCCATCTGTTCCACCAGGCGCTTCACGATCGCGAGCCCGAGCCCCGTGCCCCCGTACCGGCGCGAGGTCGACGGCTCCGCCTGCACGAAGGGCTGGAACGCGCGCGCGAGCTGGTCCGGCGTCATGCCGATGCCGGTGTCCACCACCTCGAAGCGCCCGGCGGCGGCGTGGAGCCGCAAGGACCCCTGTTCGGTGAACTTCGCGGCGTTCGACAACAGGTTGCGAAGGCACTGTTGCAGGCGGGTCCGGTCCGCGCGGACCCGGTGCGGCGCCACCTGCACCACGAGGTCGTTGCGCTGGGCCGCCACCAGCGGGGCGAGCTCTTCCACGACCCCCGCCACCAGCGCGGCCACGTCGACGTCCTCGAGCACGAGCTCCAGGCGGCCCGCCTCGATCTTCGACAGGTCCAGCAGGTCGTTGAGCAGCCCCAGGAGGTGGTGCCCCGCGCGGTGGGCCTTCTGCAGGTCCTCCACCATCGTCGGCTGGCCCAGCGCCTCGGCGTCCTCGGCGACGAGCTCGGTGTACCCCAGCACCGCGTTGAGCGGGGTGCGCAGCTCGTGGCTCATGCTCGCCAGGAAGGACGACTTCGCTCGGTTCGCCTCGCGTTGGGCGGTCTCCGCGGCCGAGACGCGGTCCAGGAGCTGGCGGTACCGCGTGTCGTTCGCCCACAGGAACGTCGCCATCAACAGGTACGAGCCGATGGCCGTGAAGGTGCCGAGGATCTCCCACCCGTCGAACAGGTACACGTAGGCGCTCGGGACCGCGCCCGCGAGCTGCGCAGCGTGCATCACCAGCGCGCCGACCACCAGCGCGCCGGTCCACTGGAAGCCCGCGCGCATCCCGCCCCCGGCGGTGGCCATCACGGGGACCAGCAACAGCCACTGGGTCGGCGGCGAGCCCACCCCGCCGAGCAACAGCCCGCCCACCCACAGCCCCTGCCACAAGCCGAACACCAGGACGTGGTTCGCGAGCGTGGCGGAGCGGTGCACCAACACCGCGGCGCCGACACACCCGACCGACACCAGCGCGACCGCCAGCGCCGGGACCGGCTCGCCCAGGGCCCACATCCCGAGCGCGACCAGCGGCGACCACGGCAGGACGAACCAGGCCATGATCGTCACCGCCCGCGCCCGCCGCGCGTCGTCCCGCTCGAAGGCGACGTTGTCACTCATCGGGTTGCCCCTCGCGTTCGGTCGGCCCCCCGCCGGGGGGTCAGCGGACCCCCACCCACTCATCGGCCAGGAACGGGTACTCCACCAGCGGATGGTCGTCGGTGATCACCGCGTCCGCCAGCTCCTGGGTGACCCGGTCGCCGTCGTACCAGCGGAACAGGCCCCCTTCGCCGCGCAGCTCGCGGTCGAGCCCGCGGGCCTCGGCGTACAGGCGGTCGTCGAGCGCCAGGCGGGCCTTGAACTCCTCCTCGGTGAGCGAGATCGGGTGGTCCGCCGCCACCGTCACGAGGCCGTCGAACCACGTCACGCGGTACGCGAACAGCTCGGCGAGCGTGGCCTGCACGAGGCGCGTCTGCGCCGGGGAACCCTCGTTCGAGTACACCGCCACCGTGCCGCCGGGCGCGAGGCGCGACTTCAGCAGGCGCAGGTACTCGCGCGACAACAACAGCGAGCTGCCCGCCTGGCGCAGGTACAGCGGGGCCGACAGGATCACGTCGTACTGGCCGGCGTCGAGCGCGAGGCCCGTCCGCGCGTCCTGCCAGCGCCACTCCACGTCCGCGTTGTACCCGGCGAGGCAGCCCTCGGGGTAGTCGCGGAGCACGCGCCGCAGCGTGTGGTTGATCTCGTAGGTGTCGACCTCGATGCCCTCGACGCCGCTGAGCGTGCCGCTCGAGATGCCCACGCCGCCGCCCACGACGAGCGCCCGACCCGGGTGCGGATCCTGGTGCGCCATCACCGCGGCGAACGCCATGAGCCAGGAGTACACCGTGCCCACCTGGTCGTCGTCTTCGGCGAGGCGCGTGTGCCACAACCCGTCGAGGTACACGTTGCGGTCTGGGCTCACGTCCACCACGCCGTCGCGACCCCAGTAGGTGCGGGTGCCGTTCTCCTCCTCGAACTCCGTGCGGTAGCCCACGATCAGCGCCGCCGCCGCGCCCGCCAGCAACACGCCGCCCGCGCCCCACGCCACCGGGCGCAGGTGGTCCCAGCCGAGCTCGAACGCGCCCGTCGCCAGGAGCGACAGGGCCAGACCCGTCACCACCAGGTGCTGCGGGATCTCGTAGCCCACGAGCGTGAAGAACAGGATGCCCAGGCACGAGCCGAGCGTGTTGATCGCCGAGTAGCGACCCACGTCGCGGCCCCAGTCCTTCGCCGCGCGCGACACGAGCTCGCCGTACATCGCGCCGAACGCCACACACGGCGCCGTGTACACCATCACCGCCGCCAGCAGCGGCCAGGGCTCCTCGAGCCCGAGCTCGTGGCGGTACAGCCGGTGGGCCGCGACCACGAGGACCGCACACACCGCGGACAGCGCCGCCACCGGCATCCGGAACCGGCCCGACAGCGCCACGCCCACCGACCACGCGGTCAGGAAGCCCGACAACCCCGTGGCGAACGTGGTGGGCACCGGGTCGTGGGTGAGCGCCAGCAGGCGGAACAACACCATCTCCCAGCCGAGCGCCAGGAAGCCGAGGGCGCCGCCCAGCAGCTCCTCGCGGGTCGGGGCGCCGGAGCTCGAGCGCGGGGCGGGCGTGGCGGGTGCTGCGTCCGGGGCGCGGGCGAGGAGGCCGATCACCACGGCGGCGACGGCGTTGCAGGCCACCGCCACGAACAGCGCGCGCCGCTGGCCCAGGGCCGGCAGGAGCCACGCCGACGCCGACCAGGCGCCGATCGCCGCGCCCACGGTGTTCACGAAGAACAACACGGGCACGAGCTTCTCGGACGAGGCGCGGAGCTGGCGCTGCAGCCCCTCCGACGCGAACGGCAACGTGGCGCCCATCAACAACGTGGGCGGCAGCAGCAACACGCCCGAACACAACGCGTACATCAGGCGCAGCGGGATGCCCGTGGACACCGCCATCCGCTGCATCGCGTACACGCTCTCGGTGATGTCCAGGCCGAGGATCAGCGCCACCACCGTGTTCCCGAGCGCGAGCAGCAGCTCCACCAGGGCCAGCGCACGCAGCGGGTTCTTGAGCGACGGCGCGTACCGGCCCGCCGCCGCGGCGCCCACGCCGAGCCCGAACAGGAACACCAGCACGACGACCATGGACGACAGGGTCTCGCTGCCGCCGAGGAAGATCTTCAGGGCGCGCTGCCACAACACCTGGTTCACGATCCCGGCGGTGCCGGAGATCACGAGGCCCCCGAGGAGCCCCACCCAGGCGGCGACGCCCACCTGCTCGCGGGGCTCGGTCACGCGGCACCACGGTGCGGGAACACCACGGACAGGGGCTGGATGCGACCCACGAACGCGCCGGCCGCGACCGCGGGGTCCCCGGCCAGGAACGCCTGGGCCGCGACTTCGTCGCCCACCTCGACCGTCGCGAGCCCGAGGTGCGGCGCGGTCAGGGTGCGGGCCACCCAGGTGACCGTGCCCTGCGCGTAGGCACCGGACAGGTACGCGAAGTGGGCGCCGACGAGCGCCTGCTCCTCGGGCGTGGGGGCGTCGGGCATGCCGGGGCGCGCGGGGGAGATCTGGTACAGCCAGGTGGACATGGCCGGGCGGCTATCCTGGTCCTCCGTTCGCGCCCTCGCCCCGCCGTGTGGTGGGCACAGGCCACTTCACGGCTTTGGTGCCGGCGGGAGGGGAACCGTCCAGTCCAGGTCGGAGGGCGGAGCCTCGGACACCACCAGCTCCCGCATCTTGTCCGCCATCCGCGCAAAGACCCTCGTGAACGAGGCGGTCTCGCCGACGGGGGTCAGCGGACCGTACGCGTAGACGCCGTCCGGGTCTTCGTACACCAGGACCATCGGAAACACCGTCTTGTACCCCTCGGCCGCCAGCGCTTCCCCCATCCGGGCCCGCACGTCTTCCTCCGCCGTCCCTGGTGGGACTCCGGCGCGGAGCTCCACGAGGCACGGCGCCTCGTCACACTCCAGGCTCTCGATCGTCACGCCGAGCCGCGACGCGATGGCCGCTGCGCGCCGGGCGTGCTCGCGGGGCTCGAAACCTTCCGGGAGGGGCTGGACCTGGCCCTCGAGCTCCTCGAGCACCGCCCACCCGCGCTCGATGGCGATCCGGAGGCGGGTCGCGCGCGCGGCGTGGTCGGCGATGCGTTGCCGCGCGGCCTGGACCACCGGACCGCACGGATCTGCGGCGACCGGCGCGGCGACCTCGGGTGGGAGAGGCGGATCCAGTGGGCGCCCGTTCGCAGCGCGCCTGGCCCGCCAGTACATCCTCGACCCGTCGACGACCCCACCGGGACGTCCGAGCACGACGTACACCTCGTCCGAATCGAGCCCGCCCGGGGACCAGTCCCAGAGCACGTCGCGCTCCGGCAGGGCCTCGAGCGCCGCGGTCCACGCGTCGGATGACATCGGGTCTCCTGTGCGCGACGCCAGGCCCACCAGACAGGGCGGCTCGTCGCAGTGGAGACCCGTGATCCGCAGCCCGGCGGCGAACGTCTCGAGCGCCTGGCGCAGCTCGGGCTCCCGGTCGATCGGGTCGACGTCGTGGGGCCACCGCCGGGCCTCCCCCGCGACCCTTCGCGCCTGACCCTGCGCGAGACCAGCCTCGAGCTCGAGCGCGCCGAGCGGCTCCAGCTGGGCCACCTCCAGTCCGAGGCGCTCGCGGAGCGCGACGCAGTCCCCCTCGGAGTCGCCGGGCGCCGGCGGGGGCACAGCCACGACCGCTCCGCGGGCGCGCTGCGCGTCGGGCGTGGACCCCGATGGCCAGAAGGCCCAGGCGAGGAGGAGAAGCGCGAGCACGAGCGCCCCCAGCGCCAACCACCGACCTCGTCCCACCGGCCCCCCCCCGCGAGTATAGATCCGGTGCAGTCGGGTGGACCGGGCGGCTACCCTGGCGCCCGCTGCGTCAGGGCTCCAGCAGCGCGAGCCCCGCGAAGTAGCGTCGGTGGTAGCCCCGGTCCCGGGTCAGCAGGCGATCGGCCTGCTCGAGCGCGTGCGCCCCGACGAGGAAGTCGGCGATGACCCGGTCTCGGGTACCTCCTTCCGCTCGGCAGTCGTGATCACGGGAGGTCGACGCCGCCGCGGAGCTCGTCGAGCACCGCATCGGTTCGTTCAGGGCCCCGAGGAAGAGGCGGACCCGCGCGACGGGGTCGTCGGGGAGCAGGTGGACCACGGTCTGCACGTTCCGTGTTCAACCCGCAGCGCGCGGGGCCACCACGCGGCGCTGCACCTCGGCCCGCTGCAGCGACAGGGCCGCGATCCGGTACGCCTCCCCCCAGGTCGGGAAGTTCAGCACCGCGTCCACGAAGGTGGACGGCGGCAGGTTCCCCAGCATCGCGAGCTGGCCCAGGTGCACCAGATCGTTCGCGTCCGCGCCCGCGGCGGCCACGCCCAGGAGCCGCTCCCCGCGCTCGTCCGCCACCAGCTTCAGCACCCCCTCGCGCTCCCCGGAGATCTGGCCGCGGGCCACCTCGTCGAACCGGCACCGCCCCACCCGGATCGCCCCGTGCTGCGCGAGCGCTTCCGCCTCCGTCAGCCCCACCTGGCCGAGCTCGGGGATCGTGTAGATGCCGATCGGGATCATCGGTACACCGTCGGGGACGGGCAGGCCGAGCGCGTGCCGCATGGCCCGGCGGCCCTGCTCCATCGAGGCCGCAGCCAGGGCCGGGAACCCGACGACGTCGCCCACGGCGTAGATGTGGGACACGTTCGTGCGGTACGTGGCGTCCACCGCCACCTGCCCCCGGGCGGTCCGGACCACGCCGGCTGCGTCGAGGCCCAGGTGGGCGACGTTCGCGACCCGCCCGAGCGCCACCAGCACCTTCTCCGCCGACACCGACCCACCGTCCGCCGTGTACACCGTGGTCGCGCCCACGCCGCGGCCCAGGCGCGTGACCGACCGTCCGGGCAGGTGCCGGCATCCCACGGCGTCCCAGGCGCGCAGCAGCGCCTCGCTGAGCTCGGTGTCCATGAACGAGACCGGTCGGGGGCCGCTGTCCACCACCGTCACCTCCACCCCGAGCTCCGCGAAGGTGGACGCGTACTCGCAGGCGATCACGCCGCCGCCCAGCACCACCAGGCTCTGCGGCAGGTAGTCGAGGGACAGGATCGAGTCGCTGTCGAGCACGTCGGCGTGGTCCACCGGACACTCCGGCGGGTCGCGCGGCACGGAGCCCGAGGCGACCACGAAGGTCGACGCGGTGAGCACGTACGGCGCGCCGCGCACGGGCTGGACCTGCAGGTGCCCGGGCGAGGTGAAGGTCGCTCGGCCGGGGAGGACGGTGATGCCCGCGCGCTCGAGCTGGCCCGACTGCACCGCCACGTGGCGGTCGATGATCTCTCCCACCCGCCCGAGCAGCGACGCGAGCGGGGTGAGCGGGGGCAGCGCCACCTCGGCGACGGTGCGGCGCGCGCGGGAGATCTGCAGCGCCGTCTCGCGGAGCGCCTTGCTGGGGATGGTGCCGCGGTGGACACAGTCGCCGCCCACCTCGCGCTGTTGGTCCACGATCGCCACCGTTCGCCCGGCTTCGGCGGCCTGCAGCGCGGCCTTCTGGCCCGCGGGCCCGGCCCCGACGACCACCACGTCGTAGCGGGTCATGCGAGCCCCGCGGTGTCGGCCTTGACCTCACGGACCATGCCGCGGAGCGCCTCGAGCTGGTCCGGGTACAACGTGAGCCGCTCCAGGACGGGGTCGTCGGGCAGGTCGTCTGCCTCGGGGTGCGCGGCGAGACGCGCGGCGAGCCAGGTGGTGGCGGCCTCGTCGCGCCGGGCTGGCGCCTCCGTCCAGCGCTCGTGGAACGTGATGGCCAGCACCGTGGCGTCCGGGAACGCCCACTTCTGCGCGGCGGCCGCCCCGATCTCGGTGTGGTGGCGCTCGAGCAGGTCGGGCGGCACCTCGTCACCGGTGCGCAGCAGGATGGAGCGCCCGATGCTGTGCAAGAGCCCACACAGGAACGCGGACTCCACGTGGTTGCGTCGCACGGCGCTGATCCGCCGCGCGAACGAGGCGGTGGCGACGGCGTGGCGCCACACCTGTTGGATGGCCTCGGCGTTGCGGCCGGGTACGGGTGCGGGGCGCAGGCAGGCCGCGACGACGATCTCGGTCAGGGAGCGGGTCCCGAGGCGCGTGATCGCCTGCTGGAGGGTGCGGATCGAGGTGACGCCGGCCCACAGGGGGCTCGCGACGACGCGCAACACGGTGGCGGCGAGCCCGGGATCCCGCTCCACCAACGCGGCGAGCTGGCGCGCGTCGACAGCGGACTGCGCGGAGAGCTGCAGGACCTGGGACGCAACGGCCGGCAGCGGCGGGACCTCGAGGGCGTCGAGGTCCACGGTCCGGCCGTGACCGAGCTCGGTCAGCAGCCGGCGCACGGTGCCGGGCGCACACGTCACGGGCACCTCCTCGCTGCTCTTCGGCCGGACGCCGCACCGGCTCAAGCCCGTTCGCAGCGCGCCACCCTGCGCCGGGTGCGGCAACGCTCAGGGCTCCAGCAGCGCGAGCCCGGCGAAGTAGCGTCGGTGGTAGCCCCGATCCCGGGTCAGCAGCCGATCTGCCTGCTCGAGCGCGTGCGCTCCGACGAGGAAGTCGGCAACGACTCGGTCGCGGGTACCTCCTTCCGCGCGGTAGGCGCGCCAGGTCTGGCCCGCGCGGGTCGCGGCAGCCTCACTCATTGGGTCGAAGGTCACGCCGAGCGTCGTGAGGACAGAGGCACCATCACCGCGCTTGAACTGGGACCCGACCTCGGCCCAGACCACCTCGCAGGCAGTCACCCGCCCCTCCTGGAGCGCTCGCGCCAGCGCTTCCGCAGCGCGGGTGCCGAACGTCGGGTCCGGCTTGAGGAGGTCGAGGAGGACGGAAGTGTCGACGGCCGTGGTGATCACGGGAGGTCGACGCCGCCGCGGAGCTCGTCGAGCACCTCGTCGGTGCAGCCAGGTTCGTGAAGGGCCCCGAGGAAGAGTCGGATTCGCGCGACGGGATCGTCGGGGATCAGGTACACCACGCCGTCTCGCTGCACGAAGTCCACCATCGACCCGGCCTCGAGGCCCATCGCGTCGCGGATCTCCTTCGGGATGGTGACCTGGCCCTTCGAGGTGAGGGTCGCGCGCATGGTAAGGAATCCCCTTGCACCAGGTAAAGCAGTCCGCGACGGGTGTCCATGAGCGCTCAGCCCACGTCGGCCACGTCGCCGCCGCCCACCCTCCGCTGGTGCTGCGGGTCTGGGCCGGTCTCGGACGGAAGCAGGAAGGGAAGGAAGGCAGGAAGGTCCGCATCGCGCTGGCCCCGGAGCTGGGGCGTTTGGGCCCGTCGTCGTGCGCGGATTCCTGGGTTCCGTTCTTCCTGGGTTCCTGCGGGGTTGCGGGGTCGAACGCACCAACGGAGGACCCCTGGTCACCGCGGGTGGAACCGGACGGGTGGTGCGTTGGCGGGCTGGGCCTGGTGTCCATCGTGGCGATGGACTCAGCGCTGCAGCAGCACGTAGAGGCCGTATTCGGAGAGCGAGACGGCCAGATCCGTGCCCACCCACGCGAGCGGCTGGAGCGCGAGCGCCAGCGCGATCGGCCCCACACCCGGCCGGCCGCGCACCCGGCTGAGCGCGTAGCCGAACAAGCCGGCCGCCGAGAGGAGCCCCACCACGTTGGGTGCGAACCCGGGCAGCACCGGCTCCACCCACCGGCTCAGGGAGCAACCCCCATCGACGAACCGCCGCAGCAGCGCGGCGTCCAGGAACGCCCCGAGCGCCAGACCGAAGGGGAGCGGCACGAGGAGCGCAGCCGGCCCGACCCGTCCGAGGCCGGCACGCATGGCTGCCGCGCCCGCGGCGCACAGAACCGCCGAACCCACCAGGACGACCACCGCGGCCACGGGGTGCGTTCCCTGCAACGCGGGCCACGTCCAGCGCTGCACCAAGACGTGGCCGCGCTCCGCCCAGTAGAGCAGGTTCGACGCTGCGGGGAGGGCGCCCACCAGGACCCCCATCGCCAGGCCGTCGAGCGCCCAGCTCCGTACGTCCCCGGGATCGAGGTCGCTCACGGACACCTCCGCGAGAGAGCGTACCGCGCTCAGCGGGTGGTGCAGCCGCCTCCACCGGTCCCGAGGCCTTCACCACCGCTGGCCCGACCCCAGCCGCCGCGAACGCACCAGCGCGCGAGGCCAGCCAACTCCAACGCACCATCGGCACCCGCGGCTGGGCCACCAGCCCGCGAAACACGGTGTTCCATCGTTGCGCGTCCGCGGCCTCCACCGATCCCGAGGCTTCGGTGGTGCGTTCGACCCGGCTGGCCTCGGCGCGGGGCGCGTTCACCACCGCTGGCCCGACCCCAGCCGCTGCGAACGCACCCGCGCCCCCTCGAACCAGACGCAGTCCACCCGCCCGTGCCCCGGCGAGGTGCTCGGGGGTGCGTTCACCACCGCTGGCCCGACCCCAGCCGCCGCGAACGCACCCGTGCGGCGGACGGCGCTCAGCGGGTGGTGCAGCCGATGCCCACGTCGGCCACGTCCACGTCCGGGGTCAACGTGACCGGGTCGCCGCCACCCACCCAGGTGAGCTCGTGTACGCCGTCGCCTCCGGGGCGGCCGAGCCACAGCGCCACCAGCGACCCGTCCCCGAGCACACACGGCGACACCGTGTTGTCGAGCGCCCGCGACACCGCTGGCACCGGGTCCGCGTCGCGTCGCCGCTCCCACAACGTCTCCGGGGGCTGACCCCCGCCGATGGGCCACGAGCCTTCGAACACCAACCGCCCGCCCCCCGCGTCCCGCGGGAAGTTCACGTAGTCGTTCCGTCCGTCCGGGAGCGTGTCGTGGGCCACCAGCACGTCCACCGCGCCGCCTTCGAGCGAGACGCTGCAGGCGTCGTTGCCGCCCGACTCCGGGTCGCGCTCGGCGCCGCAGTTGAACACGACCCGGGCGCCGTCCCGGGTCCACGCGGGCTGGTTGTTGTTCGGGCGTGGAGACGCCGCCGTCAACACCGTCGCCGGGCTCCAGCTGCCCGAGGGGTCGCGGCGGGTGACGAACAGGTCGATCGCGTTCGGTCCGCCGCTCGTCGGGAACACCACCGTGTCGCCGTCGTCGGAGATCGCCGCCATGCCCTCGAGGTACACGGCGGCGCCGCCCGGCCGCACCTCCTCGACCTCGGCGCGGTCCCCCGACAGGCGCACCAGGATCTCCCCGTCGTCCCGCTCGGTCGACACCACGAACCAGGTCGCCGACGGGCTCGGCACCAGCCAGCGGTCCCGACCCCCGCGCCCCACCTCGGCGGAGACGTCGATCGGCGCGTCGTCCTCGCGCACGCCGCGCAGGAAGACCCGGTCCCCCACGCCGTAGGTCACCAGCGCCGACCCGGGCTCCAGCGGCGCCCCGGAGTCTCCGGTGGCGCCGGCCTTGCCGCCGACCTCCTCACAGCCCACCAGCGCCACGCCAACGGGCACCGCCAGGGCCCACACCCGCCGCCGACCGACGAGCGCCGCCACCAGGGCCGCGAGCCACGTCCCGCCACCCCCCGCCGTGTCGCATCCACCCCCCGGGCCACCGCCCTGCGGCTGCGCGTCCCCACACGTCGCCGACGGCTCCAGCAGCGCGTCGGCGCGGCACTGCAGGTAGACCTCCAGCGCCGGCCACCCCCCATCGAGCGGCGTCCACGCGTCGCCGGCGTCGTCGGGGTCCAGGCCGTGGTCCTCCTCGAAGGCGTCGGGCATGCCGTCACCGTCCGCGTCGGCCGGCGGGGCCGTGGGGTGCAGCCCCTCCAGCAGATCGTCGACCTGGCGCGCGCCCCAGCCGCCCGTCCGCGCCTGGACGTCGGCCACCATCCGGGCGTCGACCACGTCCCGCGGGAACGCGCCGGCCTGCGCCAGCACCGCCACGCGCGCCTCTTCCGCGCGGGTGACCGTGGGCGCCACCCACCCCGGCTCTCCGGAGAAGTCGAACCGCGCGGGCGCCCGCACCCCCGGGCCCACCCCGAGCGTGAAGTACGGCTCCGACCAGGGGTCGTCCACGGTCCCCACCAGCCGCCCCGGGTCGTCCACGGCGGTGTCGGCGACGTGGTACGCCGCGCCGGTGCCGCCGTCGAAGAAGAAGGGGTGGAGCTCGTCGGAGGGGCCGCGGACGAACGTGTTCCCCACGAGGTTGAAGTCCCCGCGGGCCCGGTTGTGGTTCACGAAGCCGTGGCGCACGTCGTAGGCCACGTTGCCGCTCGACTCCGCGGGGCCCACCGCGAGCGCCGGGTTGCGGTTCTGGTCGTGGGCGAACAGGTCGTGTAGCACCGACACGCGGCCGGCGTCGTTGAGCATGCCGTAGTTGTGTTCCCCCTCGGGGTGGCCCGTCGTGGCGCCCTCCCCGACGATGGACCACTGCAGCGTGAGGCGCGTGCCCCGGTACGTGTCCACGTTCTCGTCGACGCCCCACGACACCGACACGTGATCGAACATCCCGAGCTCGTTCACCGAGAACCGCAGCGCGTCCATCTGGTCGCCGTCGTCGGCGCAGTCGTACGGGGCGGGGCGGATCCGGAGGTGTCGGACGATCACGTTGCCGACGCGCTCGTCGTACTCGGTGTACAGGCGGCCGCGCAGCGTGATCCCGGCCCCGGGCGCCGTCTGCCCGGCGACGGTCACGTCCCCGTGGCGGATGACGAGCACGTTGCTGGCGTCGTCCTCCGCGAAGGGGTCGGAGCAGTCGGCCTCCCCGAGGTCGATCACCCCGGACACGTCGAACACGACGACCCGCGGGCCCTCGGCCTCGAGCGCCGCCCGCAGGCTGCCGGGCCCGGACTCGGCGAGCGTGGTGACGTGCAGGACCCGACCCCCGCGGCCCCCGGTGGCCGCAGCGCCGAAGCCCTCCGCGCCGGGGAAGGCAGGGAGCGGGGCTGCGAGCCCGAACGGGACGAGCAACGTGAAGAGACCAGCCATGGGAGCACCTCCGACGGGTTCACCCTAGCGGGGGCCTCCAGCGCCCGAGCGTCACCAAAGCGTCAGCATCGCGCGCGGAGGGCCGCGAGCTGTGCGGAGAGGGCCCCGTCGTCGGTGGGGTCGACGTTCGCGGTGGCCTCGGTCAGCGCCCGCCGGGCCTCGCGCGGGTCCCCTGCGCACAGGTGGGCCTCCGCGCAGATCCCCAGCAGCTCCGCGAGGTCGCGACCATTGCCCGAGGCCCGGAGGAGCGCGGCGCCGGCCTCGGCGGTGAACACGGCGGACGCCGGGTCCACGTCGAGGAACAGGCGGGCCAGTCGCCCGAGGGTGTGGGCCTCCTCCTGGGTGTTGCCGAGCTGCCGGTGCACCGCGAGCGCAGCCTCGAGCGCCTGGCGGGCCCGCCCCCCGTCGCCCCGCGCGAGCCACAGCTCCGCGAAGTACCCGTGGTTGATTCCTTCGAAGCGGCGGTTCGTCACCTCGCGGTGGCGCTGCCCGGCCTCGGTGAGGAGCGACTCCGCCCGCGCGAGGTCGCCGAGCCCGAGCCAGGCGCGGCCCAGGTTGTCGAGCGTCACCCCCTCTTCCCGCCGGTTGCCGAGCTCCCGGTTCAGGGCGAGCGCCGCCTCGAGCTGGACCAGGGCCTCGTTCCACCGCCCCTCGTCGGAGTACAGGACCCCGAGTCGCCCGGTG
>JBIKWC010000438.1:0-4457 GCA_044356535.1 Myxococcota bacterium | reverse complement strand
GGCGACGCCGCGGCTGTGGAGCGCACGAGGTCCGCCCGTGGCGGCCTGACGTTGCCCGGGGCCCACGGCGTGCTCCAGGGAGGGGTGTGCCCTGGGGTGGCGTCGACGACGGGAGCCGGAGGAGCCCCACGAACCAACGCCGCGTTTCCACCGGGCCAGCGTCAACGCCGCACCGACCGCACGACTCGTGCTACCCTCCAGCCCATGCCCAGGGAAGCCGGCGATGCAGCGGGACCATGGCGGAGGCCCTTATCCTACCTGTCCCCACCTCCTCGTCGACGCGCTCAAGGGGCTGCTGGTGCCCGTCTCCGGGACCCTCGGCTGGGACGAGGCGGAGGTGACGGGCGGAGGCCTCGCGTTGTCCGAGGTCGATCCCCACACCCTCGAGGTCCGGCGGCACCCCGGTCTGTACGTGTTCGGTGAGCTCCTCGACCTCACCGGCCCGATCGGCGGGTTGTCGTTCCAGGCGGCCTTCGCCACCGCCGCCCTCGCCGCCCGCCACGCTGCCCGTCGTGCACCCGGGTCGGTCAGCTGACGAACGTGCGCAGCACGGCCTCCGAGGCGGCGTCGGCCGGGAAGTAGTGCTCGAGGTGGAGCTCGGCGAGGCTCACGTCCGTCGCCGTGCCCAGGGTGGTGAGCGTCGTGAACAGGGACAACACCTGGTCTCCGAGCTGCATCGAGACCGTCATCGTGATCGGCGGGGTCCGGGTGAAGCCCTCCCGGCGCCAGTCGGTGGGCACGCCGGGGAGCTGCTCCAGCTGGGCCAGCAGCGCGGCCAGCTCCGGGTCGGCCGTGGCGGTGGCATCCCGGTGCAGGCGGTGCAGCAGCCCGCGGGTCATCTGGTCCCGGTCGAGGATCACGCGCCCCAGCGCCCGGGGGTCGATCGTCAGCGCCAGCAGGTTCTCCCCGACGCCCAGTTCGCGCCCCAGCACCAGCCCGGCGAGCGCACGAAACGGACGGTTCGCCATCACCAGCTCCCACCGCCGGTTCATCACCACGGCGCCGTACGGCTCCGCCCCGCGCAGCAGGTGCTCGAGGGCGCGCCGCGCCGGAGCCAGGTCGGGCGCGGACAGGTCTGTCTCGCGGTAGGCGGGCGCGTACCCGGCGGCGAGCAGGAGCGTGTTGCGCTCGCGCAGGGGCACTTCGAGCGCGCTGGCGAGCACGAGCACCATCTCGCGGCTGGGGCGCGCCCGACCGGTCTCCAGGCACGACAGGTGGCGGGCGCTGATCTCGGCCTGCTCGGAGAGCGCCTGCTGCGAAAGCCGCCGGGTGGTGCGCCATTGGCGGAGCAACGTACCGAGTCCGTCCACGGGGACCTCCCGACCGGAGCGTACGGTGGGGACGGCCGCGAGACCATGACCTGTCGGGTCATGGAGCCCAGCCGGGTCGTGCGCGACAGTCTGTCCAGCCCCCGAGGCCGCGCGCGCGCAACCGTGACAGAACGCCCCACCGGCGGGCCACGATCCGCCTGGGAACATGCTCGCAGCGCCGGCACGGCCCTTGCTTTCCCGGGTGAGGAGGAGGTCGTCATGCGGGTCCGATGGGGTCGGGTACTGGGTGCTGGCGCGGTGGTTCCGGTGGTCGTGGGGTTCTCGTGGTGGGCGACGGCGGGGGAGCCGTCCCAGGTCGTCCGGCGCACGCCCGGTGGAGAGGACTGTGCGACGAGCGATCTGCTGGGCGTGCTGCCCCGGGTCCACCACAACCACCGGTCGCCGGAGGGCGGCGACCTCGATCGCGCCGCGGGCGCAGTCCTCGTGGCGGCGGCGCGCTGCGAACGCGTCGAGGAGCTGCCGATCGACGACCTGTTCGCGACGTACCTGGCGTCCACCCACGGCGTGGCCTGGCTGGTCCGGGCCGAAGCCCCTGCGGACGCCGTCGCGGACCTGCTCGACGTGTGGGAGCTGGCCGCGGATCAACGCGGGGTCGGGCCGCTCGTGTCGCTGGGGACGTGGACCGCGGTGGGGCTGCAGGTGTCGGAGGCGCTGGAGCCGCTGCTCGACGATCCGCGGCTGTCGGCGTCGGACCGCGCGGTCGCCACGGCGCGGCTGCGGGCGCTCGCCGTGGCGCCCCTCGACTGGGACGAGGTGGCAGCCCGCGAGGAGCGGGCGACGTGGGGAATGCTGGCACAGACGCTGACCCACCCGGCGTGGTGGCCGGAGCTGCTCGGCGCCCCGCGGTACCTGTGGCAGGCGCGGCACTTGAGCCACCCGATCGTGGCGGACCTGCGCGACGACGTGGCCCGCGAGCAGGCCGCGGCCCGGTCGCTCGCCGGGGGCTAGGTCGGCGGACGAGTCGCCACGCGGTTCACCGGAGGAGCAGCGCCGACTTCGACACCATCAGCCAGAAGGCCCACCCGAGCGGCACGGACACCAGGGTCCCGAACACCGACCACATCCCCAGGACCCCGTTCGGGACCCGTCCGTCGCGCTCGCAAGCCTCGACGAGGCGCTCCTGCGCCCACAGCACCACGGTGCACGAGAGCACCGACGTCACGACCGTGGCGAGCACGGCCTCCGTGAGCCAGGGCTGCGCCCGGATCCCCCCGAAGGTCTGCGCGGCCCACAGGCCGTTCCAGATCGCGAGCTGAACGCCAGGGGTGGTGAGCCAGACGTCGGCGCGGGCCAGCGAGCGCGCCGCGAACGACAGCTCCGCGGGGGAACCCGACATCCACGCGAACGCGAGCCACACCGGACCCACCACGAGGTTGCCGCCGAACGTCACGATGCCCACGAGGTGCAGCGCCTTGTGGACCACGAACGGCAGGGGCGCGGCCGGCAACCACTCCCACCACGCGAGCGTCGCCGCCCCCAGGGCGACGACGTTCGACAGCAGCGAGACCCGGGCGGCGAAGCTGAGGTTCACCCGTGTAGCGTACCTCGGGTTACCCGAGGACTCCCGCCCGAGTTGGAACATGGCCTCCGACGAGCGCCTCGTGCTCACGCCCACCGATCCGCGGGTTCCCGCGCTGCGAGACGCCTCGCTGACGGCGCTCCGCGCTGCGGTCCCGTGGGCAGCCGTCCACGAGGTCGGCAGCACCGTGCTCCCCGACGTTCCCGGCAAGGGGGACCTCGATCTGCTGGTCCTTTCGCCACGGGGACGGTTCGAGGAGACCCGCGCCGCGCTGGATGCGCAGTGGCCCCGCAACCCGGCCCAGCACTCCGGTCCCGACTTCCAGGGCTACCGCGTCCCCAACGCCGACGGGCTCGATGCCGCGATCCAGCTCACGGTCGCCGGCGGGCCACACGACACGTTCCTCGCGTTCCTCGACGCGCTCCGCGGCGACCCGGGTCTCCGCCGCGCCTATGGCGTGCTGAAGCAGCGGTGGGACAAACAGCGGATGGACCTGTACCGGCAGGACAAGGCGTCGTTCGTGGACCTGGCGCTCGCCACCCGGGCGGGTGGGGTGCGCGGGGCGGTCGCGCGGATGCTTGCCGTGGCGTGGCGCGACACCGTCGAGGTGCTGTCGGACGAGCCGAGCCCCTGCTGGCTCGCGGACGCGGCGACAACCGCGGGCGCCACGGTCCCCTGGTGCCCGGTCCCCGCACCTGCGGCGGGGGCGCCGCGCCCCGAGCTCGACGACTGGTATGGGTGGTGGGCCCACACGGTCCACGCGCGGTTCGGGGGCGAAGAGGTGCTCCCCTGCACCGCGATCGACGCGGACCGGCGCGCGCGGGCGCTGCGGGTCCGGGGCGGCCGCGTCACCGTGGCGCTCGGGACGGGGGACTTCTGGTTCGCGCTCGACCTCGCCACCGGTCGCGTGGAGCGCCACGACCCGCCGCACGAGCCGGTCGTGGTGGCGCCCGACCTCGCGGCGTTCGCGCGGGCGCTCGACGTGGTGGGCGCCTGACCGGCGCACCGAGTACCTGAGCACGGGGAGGCACCGATGGCAGACCGCACCCGGGCGCGGGCGCTGGCGGCGGAGGGGCTGGCGGCGGAAGACCCCGTCGGCTGGTTCGAGCAGCTCTACCGGGAGGCGGCGACCGGCGCGGTCGTGCCGTGGGATGACCGCGTGGTCAACCCGCTGCTCGCCGGCGTGGAGGTGTCCCCGGGGCTGCGGGTGCTCGACGTCGGCTGTGGTGCCGGCGACAACGCGGCGTGGCTCGCGGCGGCGGGAGCGGTGGTGACGGCGTTCGACGTGTCGCCCAGCGCGGTGGCCCTGGCGCGGACGCGGTTTCCGGACGCCGGGATCGCGTGGGCGGTGGCGGATGCCCGGGTCCTGCCGACCGCGTGGCATCGGGCGTTCGACCTCGTGACGGAGGTGTACACGCTGCAGGTGTTGCCCCCGGGTCCCCGCCGCGCCGCGGGCCGGGCGCTGGGGGCGGCGGTGGCGCCGCGTACGTCCCGGCCGCGCGAGGGGAGGACCTGCTGTACCAGGTGCTGGACGAGCACCTCCAGACGTTCCTCGCCGCGTGCGACGAGGACGGGGTGCGGGTCCCCCGGTACGCCCGCGAAGAGCT
>JBIKWC010000171.1:0-15588 GCA_044356535.1 Myxococcota bacterium | reverse complement strand
TGCCGCTGCTGGTGTTGGGCAACGCCTCGAACCTGCTGGTCGCCGACGCCGGCGTCCGCGGGGTGGTGGCGCGGCTCACGGGCGAGCTCGCCAGCGCCGAACGCGAAGGCGCCGCGCTGAAGATCGGCGGCGGGGCCCGCCTCGTGCAGCTCCTCAAGCGCGCCGAACGCGAAGGCTGGACGGGCCTGCAGATGACCGCCGGCGTCCCGGGGACGATGGGCGGCGCCGTGAAGATGAACGCCGGCATGAAGCTCGGCGAGGTGTCGGACGGGCTCCTGGACGTGGACCTGGTCCTCGCCGGCGGGGACCACGGCACCCTGCCCGCCTCCGCGCTCCGCCTGTCCTACCGCCACTCCGAGCTGCCGCCGGGGAGCGTCGTCGCCGCAGCCCGGATGCGCCTCACCGACGAAGACCCGGCCGCCGTGTTCACCGCGGTGAACGAGCACCTCGACTACCGGGCGCGCACCCAGCCCCTCGACGTCCCCACCTGCGGGTCCACCTTCCGCAACCCCGAGGGCCACACCGCCGGGCGCCTGATCGAGCAGGCCGGGCTCAAGGGTCACCGGGTGGGCGGCGCGGTCGTGTCCGAGAAGCACGCCAACTTCCTCGTCAACACGGGCACCGCCACCGCCACCGAGCTCCGGGCGCTGATCCACGCCGTGCAGGCCCGGGTGCAGGAGGCCTCCGGGGTGTGGCTGCAGCCCGAGGTGGTGCTCGCCGGGGACTGGGGCGCGTCGTGAGCGACGACGAGGCCCGCGCGCTGGCCACCGTCGTCTCGTTCCTGCGGCGGGAACACGCCAACGAGCGCGCCGCCGCGCTGGCGTACCGCGGCCACGCCCGGTCCGTGCGGGACCGCGCCGAGCGCGAGCACCTCGAGCGGGTGGAGCGCGAGGAGTGGCACCACCGCGAGGTCCTGGAGCAGCTCCTGCGCGACCTCGGCAGCGCGCCGAACCCGTGGATCGAGCGCCCGCTCTCCGCGGTCGGCTGGGTGTTCGGGGTGTTGTGTTTCGTCACCGGCTGGCTGGCGCCGATGATCGGCGCGGGCTGGATCGAGCGGATCAACGCGCAGAACTACCTGGACGCCGCCGTGGCCGCCGACCGCGCGCGACGCCCGGCCCTCGCCCGCACGCTCCGCGAGCTCGCCGTGATCGAGATCGAGCACCACGAGTGGTTCCACGCGCGGGTCCGCTCGCACTGGCTCGGGCGACACCTGCCGTTGAACCCGCCGCTGCCGCGGCCCACGCTGGCTTGAGGTAGAGTCCGCGCCATGATCGTCGTGGGTGCAGGACGGATCGGGACCGCGCTCCAGGTGCGCGCGCACGCCCGCGGGCTCGACGTCACGCTGGTGGACCGCACCTCCGGCTGGGAGGCCCTCGCGGGTCCCCCCGGGGCCCCGATCCTGCTCGCCGTGCGCAACGCCGACCTGAGCGCCGTGCTCGCGCAGGTGCCCCGCCGCCGCCACGAGGACCTCGTGTTCCTCCAGAACGGCGCGATCCGCGAGCTCCTCGCCGAACACGGCCTGCACCACGCGACCCGCGGCGTGTTGTACCAGTGGGCCGCGGAGCGGGGTCGGGACTTCGTCGCCGCGCGGTGGAGCCCCCTCACCGGGCCCCACGCCGACGCCCTGGAGCGCTGGTTCCTCGCGCTCGACCTGCCGGCCGAGTCCGTCCACCCCATGCGGTTCGTGGTGTACGAGGTCGAGAAGCTGTTGTGGCTCACGGTGTTCGGGTGGTTGTGCCGGGCCCACCAGGCGACCGTCGGCGAGGTCGCGGAGCGCTGCACCTCCGAGGTGGACGCCCTCGCCCGCGAGCTCCTGCCCGTGACGCGCGCGGCGTGGGGCATCGACCTCGAGGCGGCGTGGATCGTGGAGCGGCTGCTCGTCTGGTCGCGCGCCATCCCCGACTTCCGCGCATCCACCAGCGAAGACGCCTGGCGGGGCGGCTGGCTCCAGGAGCGGGCCCGGCGGTACGACGTCGGCACGCCGATGTTCGACCACCTCCGCCAGCTGTGATCAGCCCATGTGGGTGGTGATCACGCGCCCCGAGGCGAGGTCTGCGGTGTGGACGCCGGCGCCCTGGTCGCGGATGGCGGCCGCCCGCGCCTCGGCGAAGGTGCCCACCACCGCGTCGGCGTAGAACCGTCCGTCGTCGGTGAGCGTGAGCGCGCGCGCGTCGAGCGTGGCCAGCCCCCGCTCCACCAGCGCGGTGACCGCGTTCCCGTGCCGCTCCGTGAGGTCCTCCCCCATCACGGCCCGGTAGCGCGCCTGCTCCACCGCCCCGACCGAACACATCCGGGTGACCAGGAGCAGGGACAGGTCCTCGGCCTCGTACGGGAACCACAGCCGCTCCGGATCCAGGCGCTCCTCCGCCGAGCGGCCGCGCAGCAGCTTCACCGCCCGGCGCGCCGGTACGTCGACCAGCGTGGAGATGGAGAGCGGGCCGAGGCCCAACATGTCGTACCGATCGGGCGCGAACGAGGCGACCTCGTACCGGAAGCGCGGCGAGCCGGGTCGCTCGAAGTTCGTGAGGGTGGTGGCCTCGAACCCCGCGCCCCGCAGCAGCTCGACCACGGCCCGCCAGCGCTCCCGCGAGGCCTCCACCCCGGGGAGCCCCGCCACCATCGCGGGGTCCTGCGCCCAGGGGGTGTCGCCCGCGAGGATCAGCGGGTACACGCAGATCTGATCGAGCCCGACGTCGATCGCGGCCTGCACGTCGGCGAGCTCGTCGGCGAGCGGGCGTCCGGGCAGCGAGGCCAGGAGGTCGCCGGAGGCCGTGGCGCCGATCGCGTGGGCCCGGGCGACGATCTTCTCCACGACCCGCCGGTCCCCGAAGCCCGTCCGGCCCATCCGCGCGAGCCACGTGGGGTCGAACGTCTGGATGCCCATCGACAGCCGCCGCTGCCCACACGGCAGGTCGCGGAGCACCTCGGTGACGCCCGGGAACCACGACGTGAACAGCGACGGCACGCCCTCCAGCGTGACCTCCGCCGCCGTGAGGTCGAACCGACGGGCGAGGGCCTCCACCAGCCGCTGGAGCTGGGCCCGGGGCGTGAGGTTGGCGGTGGCCCCGCCGAGGTACACGCCCTCCACCCGGCGCCCCTCGAACCCGTCGCGGACGTGGTCCACGGACTCCGCGACGCGCGACGCGACGTGCCGCAGCTCGGGCTTGTCGAACCTGTCGTGCGGGAAGGTGCAGAACCCGCAGCCGTCGACGGTCGGGGCACACTGGGTGTGGGGCAAGACGCCGATCAGGAGCGGCCGGCTCGGATCCGGGGTGACGAACGGCCCCTCCTTCGGGTGCCCGCTGGAACCGTCCCGCGCACGGCCCAATCCCGCGCGGAGCAGCGGGGTCATCGGGTAGCCGTGGAGGAGGCGGTGGCGTTGGGGCCGGGCCATCCGCCGGGTCAACACCTCGGACGCGGCGTTCACATCGCGACCCGGGTACCCACGAACGCGCCGTACGTCTGGTTCAGGCCGTAGTTCAGCTGCCCGTAGATCTTCAGCACCGACAGGTTGAGCTGGACCCCGCCGAACACGCGGCCCACCTGCGGGTCGGCGGCGCCTGCGCCCGCGATGGTGACGGCCGCCGAGCCCAGCCGCTCGGTGACGCCCGCCGCAGAGGCGTCGATGGGGCCCGACAGCGACGCGTTGGACGCGGCGTCGGCGACGTTGAAGTCGAACCCGCCGCCCACGTACGGGGTGACGAGGGCGATGCGCAGGTTGGTGCTGAGCTCGACCGGGATGGTGCTGGCGGTGGCGCCGAGGTCGTACGTGCCGTTGGCGGTCCACTTGACCTGCGCGCCGTCGATCTCCTGCTCGAGCGGCAGCTCCTGCGCGAGCGACAGCTTGTACGACGACAGCTCGTACCCCGACGTGATGGCGATGCCGCCCCACTCGAACAGCGGCGACAGCTCCACCGGACCGCCGAGGGAGAGCTGCAGGTGCGCGCCCACGTTGTACATGGAGGCCTCGAAGGCCTTCTGGGCGGGCGGGTTGAACGCCATGCCGTTGACGTAGACCACGACGTGGTCGAGCGGGCTCTTCTTGTCACCGGGCACGAGCAGGCCGAGGTTGACCCCGGCGTGGGCGGCCGCCATGAACGCGAACCCGCCCTCCGGCAGGTTCTCCGGCCCGCGGGTGAGGCCGAACGGCACGCCGCTGACCGCGGGACCGAACGCCAGACCGACCACGAACTTCTTCGGGTTCGAGGCGTAGTCCACGCCCATGCCCTTGTTCGCCATCGCCGACGCGTTGGCGTACTTCGCCATGTACCCGTCGTTGTCTTCGGTGTAGAGCTGGTCGGCGATGAGCCCGGAGAGCTCGCTCTCGAGGGCCGCGGGGTCGAGCCCCACCGACTCCGCCTTGTCGGCGTCCAGGTCGATGACCACGTTCGTCTGCGCGAAGGACTCCGCGGCCATTGCCAGCATCCACATCCCGGGCCTCCCGAGCGCCCACGATACCCCAGCGGGTCACGTCACGGGCTGGTTCGATCGAGCAGGGCGCGGACGGCTTCGAGGCGGGCGGCCACGGTCTCGGCGTCAGGCCCG
Organism: Myxococcota bacterium; assembly: GCA_044356535.1. Lineage (GTDB taxonomy): Bacteria > Myxococcota_A > UBA796 > UBA796 > JACKER01. The sequence continues at coordinate 11,043 of JBIKWC010000171.1, read as the reverse complement.
CCGATGGTGACGTGGCCGACCTTGCGGCCGGGCTTGGGGGCCTTGCCGTACAGGTGGACCCGGACCCCGGGTACGGCCAGGAGGTCCTCCACCCGCGGGGCGCGGCCGAGCAGGTTGACGCAGGCCCAGGGCAGCGTCACGGCGGTGTCCCCGAGAGGCCAGCCGAGCACGGCGCGGAGGTGGTTCTCGAATTGGCTGGTCGTGGCGCCCTCGATCGAGAAGTGCCCGGAGTTGTGGACCCGCGGCGCCATCTCGTTCACGAGCAGCCGGGAGCCCACCTGGAACAGCTCGATGGCGAGCACGCCGACGTAGTCGAGGTGCGCGGCGATGGTGGCGGCCACGTGGTCGGCGCGGGCCTGGAGCTCGGGCGTGATCCCGGGCGCGGGCGCCAGCGACCAGCGGAGGATCCCGCCGGCGTGCCGGTTCTCGACGAGGGGCCACGTCCGCAGCTCTCCGGTGCGCGACCGGACGGCGAGGACGGACAGCTCGCGGTCGAAGGGCACGACCTGCTCGAGGATGCAGGGCACGCTGCCGAGGGTCTCGAAGGCGCCGCGGGCCTGCTCGGGCTCGGCGAGGAACAGCTGGCCCTTGCCGTCGTACCCGAGGCGGCGGGTCTTGAGGATGGCCGGCAACCCGAGGACCTCGATGGCGCGCAGCACGTCTTCGGGCGAGTCGACGGCCACGAACGCCGCGGTGTCGGCGCCCACGGCCCGGAACGCCCGCTTCTCGTGGACGCGGTCCTGGGCGACCTCGAGCGCGCGCGGCGGCGGGAACACAGCGACGCGCTCGGACAGGAACTTCGCGGCCGCGACGGGGACGTTCTCGAACTCCCAGGTCACCACGTCGGACGCGGCAGCGAGCGTGGCCAGCGCGGCCTCGTCGTCGTACGCCGCCTTGATGACCCGGCCCACCCCCTCCGCCGACGGCGCGTCGGCCGGCTCGAGGAAGGTGAACGACACGCCGAGCGGCTGCCCCGCCTGGCCGAGCATGCGCCCGAGCTGTCCGCCACCCATCACCCCGACGCGCATCACGGCTCCTCCCCGACGCGGGGATCGTCGGCCCGCAGCACCTTCTCGGTCTGGGCGGCGCGGAACGCGTCGAGCGCAGCCGCCACGGCGGGGTCGGTGGCGGCGAGCATGGCCGCAGCGAACAACGCGGCGTTGGTGGCGCCGGCGGGCCCGATGGCGAAGGTGGCGACGGGCACCCCGGCCGGCATCTGGACGATGGACAACAGGCTGTCGAGGCCGTTGAGGGCCTTGCTCTGGACGGGCACACCCAGGACTGGCACGGGGGTCTTGGCGGCCAGCATCCCGGGGAGGTGCGCAGCGCCGCCGGCGCCGGCGATGATGGCCACGAGGCCGCGGTCGCGCGCAGTCTCGGCGTACGCGAACAGGCGGTCCGGGGTCCGGTGCGCGGACACGACCTGGACCTCGTGCGCCACCCCGAGCCGCTCCAGCGTCTGCGCGGCCGCCTCCATGGTGGCCCAGTCGGACCGGCTCCCCATCACCACCCCGACGCGCACGCCCACGTGCCCTCCGCGCCGCTGGCCTAACCCGGCCGGGTCAGGGGACGCTGCGGAACCGGAAGGAGCCCGTCACGTCCACCGCGACCCCTCCTGTGCCTGCCGCGTCGAACGTGCCGCCCCACACCACGGAGCCGTCGCCTTCGACCGTGACCTCGTCGACGTCGATCGAGAACCGGTCGGTGCCGTCGAGGGCGCAGTTCCACCCGACCAGCGTGCCGAACGTGTACACCCAGATGCCCGACGCGTTGGGCACGCAACTGCTGCTGCTGGTCGGACCGTCGACGAGCTGGCCGATCGTGAAGACCAGCGGATCTGGGCTGTCGCTCACGAGGCAGGCGCCGCCGAGCAGATACCCGCCTTTGCCGTCGGTGGACTGGGTCGCGTAGAACTCCCACGGCTGCGAGTCTTCGTCGCACGTGAAGGTGACGGGGTTTCCGTCGAACGTGCCGGTCGCCGAGAAGAACAGGCCCGACCTGTCGGTGTCGGTGTCGGTGTCGGTGTCGGTGTCGGTGTCGGTGTCGGTGTCGGTGTCGGTGTCGGTGTCGGTGTCGCCGTCCGTGGGAGACCCGTCGTCCTTGCGTTCACCGGAGCACCCCGCCAGCAGCAAGAACCACGCTCTCCGCACATCCACCTCTCACAGTGGAGTATAGCCCGCCCATCACCCCGTCCCCGCCCGCGCTTCTGGTCAACGCCACGCCGCCCGAAGCCGATCGCTCGCGTCGGAAGCCCAGCCCGCGACCCGATCGCGCCGCTCCGTGAGCTCGTCGTCGCTGCAGCGCCGGCGCGGGTCTCCGTCGACGCCTTCCTGGGTGAGCGCCAACCGCGTTTCGACGGCCGCCGCCCAGTCCAGGCCCTCCAGCGTCTCCGCCACCTCCCGCGCCACCTCCGCGTACCGCGCCCGGCACTCCCGATCCGCGACGCAGGCCTCGAGCAGGTGTCCCTTCGGCCGCGTCCACCGGTCCGCGTCCGTCTCGCGGAAGGTGGCGTCCAGATCCCACGGGACCACGGCCATCGGCGCGTCCGTGGGGAACACCACGTCGTAGTTGTTCCGGTTCGTGGGGTATCCGTCCTCGTTGCCGAGCCACTGGTCCGCAGCGGCGAACCGGAGCACCTCGTCCCAGTCGACTCCCTCCCGAAGGTCCGACGGCAACCGCTCGTCCGCCAGCGCGCGCTCGACACCAGCCGAGATCTCCAGGAGGTCGCGGAACCCGACGTCGTCGCCCTCCTCGAGGTCGAACCGGTGGTCCCGGCCCTCCGCGAAGTCCAGGAAGTACGGCAACCACCCGGCCCAGCGGTACGAGCCGTCGTACAGGTTCGCGTCGTCGTCGTCGAACGCGCGGTCCAGGAACCGGTCGTCCTGGGTCTCGACGACCACGTACAGGCCGTAGTCCGCCCCGTTCACGAACAGCTGGGCCCAGCCGACCCGGGACGCCGGCACCCCGACCTCCGCGAAGACCAGGGCGGCGAGGCTCTCGCCGACGGCGCTGCAGTCCATCTTCGCGTTGTTGAGCGACAACCCCTCGAGGCCGTGGAACCGCTCGCCCGTCACCCGGTTGAAGTCGAGCTGGAGCTTGGGCTTCTGGCCCCAGCGCTGGAACGACCCGCTGCCGCCCCGCATCCGCAGGCCCACACGCCCTGCGTCCTCGAAGTCCACAGTGGCATCGGCCTCCACCCAGGTGCGCGGCTCGGTCAACAGCCGCTCGGAGGCCAGGATCGCCTCGGCCTCCGGGCCGACCTCGAGGTCCATGCGCTCGATGCGGGGGGCGAAGACCCAGTCGCCGTCGTCGTCGTGGGGGACCGGGTCGTCCCAGACCTCGGGTCCCGTGCCGAACGGGTCGGCGCAGCCGATCGCGAGCAGCCCGATCACCGCGCACCCCACAGGAACGTCGCCTCGACGAGGGCCCGCGCGTAGGGGACCGCACCCTCCGCGGACGAGCGCACGCCGAGCGCGCCGCGGACGCCGAGGCCCTGGTGGTACCGGTCGCCGGGGCCGGACACCAGGAGCCCCAGTCGACCTGCGGGCGCCAATGCTCCACCCGCAGGGTGACGGAGCTCGCCCACCACCACGCGGGCCTCGGTGCCCACGGCGCCGTCGAGCCCCAGGCCCCACCGCAGGTCCAGGGCCGGGGCCAGTGGCTCCCGACGCTCGACGAACCCCGCGACCCCGACCCACCGCCGCGAGGTCAGCACCGTGTCGAGCGCGAGCTGGGCAGGATCGAGCTGCACCGCGACGGACGTGAGCCCGAAGGCGAGCCGCACCTCGACCGGGAACAGATCCGCACCCAGCGCGGGGAGCTCGGGGGTCGGCTCCACCCCGACCCCGAACGCGAACCCGGCCGCGAGCTTCGGCACCATGGCGCCCCCCGGCACACCGGACACCGGGGGCCGGGGATCGTGTCACCGGGGGCTGGTCCGCTCCAGCCGCCCCGGGGCCGCGCCTCCGCTAGGATGAGCCAGCGAGCCGGAGGACGTGCTTGATCGAAGCCGCGCAGACGCCGGACCGGTTCACTTTCCTCCGTCGGCTCGGGGCCGGGGGGATGGGAGAGGTCTGGGAGGCCACGATGCACGGCCCCGGCGGGTTCGAGAAGGCCGTCGCCGTGAAGCGGCTCCGCACGGGCCTCGGAGAGATCGCGGAGAAGCAGCTCCTCGAGGAGGCGCGGGTGGGCGCGCTCCTCCACCACCCGAACGTCGTGGGCGTGTATGGCGTGGACCGCGACCCCTCGGGCTGGCGGGTCGCGATGGAGCTCGTCCGGGGGCGACGCTCGCGGAGCTGCTGGTCCACGGCCCGCTGGCGCCGGCTGCGGTCCTCGAGGTGGGGCTGCAGGTCGCGAGCGCTCTCCGGCACGTCCACGACCAGCGGCTCGACGGCAAGCCGCTGGTGCACCGCGACGTGAAGCCCCAGAACGTGCTGCTCGACGGCTTCGGGCAGGCGAAGCTGGCGGACTTCGGCATCGCGGGGGCCGCGGCGACAGTGGACGCCTGGACCCCCGGGTACGCCGCTCCCGAGCAGGTCGCGGGTCACGCGGAGCCACGCTCCGATCTGTTCGCGCTGGGCATGACCCTCGCCGCGTGCGCGCTCGGCCGGAGGCCCTTCGGCACGGGCGCCGCCGCCATGGCTGCAGTGGAGGCGATCGAGAGCCACCTGACCGCGCTGCACGCAGAGCTCGAACACGCCCTCCCCGGGCTCGGAACCGTCCTGGTCACCTGTCTCCGGCACACACCCGCCGACCGGTTCCCTTCGGCCAGCGCGCTGGCACACGCCCTGCAAGGCCTGCGCGGTTCGTACGCGTCCGGGCCGGTGCTCCGTCGACTGGTCGTCCTGGCGCGCCCCGAGCTCGCGACCGTGTCGGAGCCCGAGCCCAGGAACGACGAGACCACGCTCGCCGTGGTCCGCGGCAACCTTCGGCCCCGGCGCGACGCGTTCGTCGGGCGGGCAGACGAGGTCGCGGAGCTCCGGCGCCGGCTCCACCGAGGGGAGCGCCTGGTCACGCTGCTCGGGCCAGGGGGTGCAGGCAAGACCTCCCTCGCCACCCAGGTCGCCCACCTGGAGCAGGACCGCCTCGAGGGCGGCGCGTGGTTCGTGGACCTGTCGGAGGCCACCGATCCGGACGGGGTGAGGGCCGCGGTGTCCCGCGCCTTCGACCTGGAGCTCGATCCCGAAGAGCCGCGCCAGTTGGAGGCCATGCTGCGCGCGAAGGGGCGCGCGTTGCTCGTGCTCGACAACCTCGAGCAGGTCGTGGAGGCCGCCGCGGCCCTGATTTCGGGCTGGGTGACCGCTGCACCGCAGCTGTCGATGGTGTGCACCAGCCGGGTGCCGCTCGACGTACGCGGCGAGCAGCGCATGTCCCTGGGTCCCCTGCGCGAGGACGACGCCGCGGCCCTGTTCTCCACCCGGAGCGGGCGCCAGGATCCGCCGGACCAGCTGCGCCCGGTGCTGGCCCTGTTGGAGGGGTCGCCGCTCGCCATCGAGCTCGCTGCGGCGAGGGTCGGAGCCATGACCCTCGACCAGTTCGGCGAGCGCATCGCACACGGGATCCTGTCCCTCCGCAGCACCCAGCGGGACCTCCCGCCCCGGCAGCGCTCCGTGTTGGCGTCGCTGACCTGGTCCTGGGAGCTGCTCCGACCCGCAGCCCGCGCCGCCCTCGCTCGCCTGTCCCTCTGCGAAGGTGGGTTCGACAGCCGCGCCGCCGAGGCGATCCTCCGCCACGACGCCGACGACCCCTGGGCGCTCGACGTGCTGCAGGAGCTGACGGACGCCTCGCTCGTGCAGGTGGACCGGCGGACGGGTCGCTTCACGATGCTGGTGTCGGTCCGGACCTTCGCCGCGGGGCACCTGGACAGCGCGGAGCAGCACGAGGCCGGGCTGTTCCACGCACGCTGGTACGCGCAGTACCAGGGCCAGCCAACGGCCCCCGAAGAGCTCGACAACTTCATCGCCGCCGTCTCCCGCGCCGCTGCGGCAGGCGACGGCACCGCCGCGGGTGGATCCGCGCTCGCGGCGTGGAAGATCCTGTCGGTGCGAGGTCCGCTCGCCTCCGGCATCCGTCTGCTCGGCCTGGCGGTGGCGCAGAACGGGCCCGGTTCGCCGAGCCACGTCCCCGTCGTGTCGGCGCTGGCGACGGCGCTGAACGAGGCCGGCGACAGGCCCGGAGCCGTCGCCGTGCTGCAGGCGGCCTGCGCCACGCTCCCCGAGACGTCGCCGGAGCTGGCGCTGCGGCTGGCGGAGTGTGGCGCCGGGACCCCCGACGAACGGGCCCGGTGGCTCGACCTGGCCGAAGCGTGGTTCCAGGCCGAGGGCGATGGCCGGCTGCTGGTCCAGGTCGGGCTGGCGCGGTGCCAGCTGCTCCGATGGGAAGGCGAGGCACGCGCAGCGCTCCTGCAGCTCCAGGAGGTCCTCGCACGAGCCCGGGCGCTCGGGGACGTGCGGGAGAAGGCGTCGGCCCTCGTGGCGCTCGGGGTGCTGCACGCGGAGCTCGGCGAACACCTGGAGGCACGGGCGCACCTGGCCACCGCCAGGCAGTGGTTCGAGGCCCACGGGCTCCGGGTACCGCTCGCCCGACTGCTCACGTCTGCGGGCGGAGTGGAGTGGGGGCTGGATCAGGCGGACGAAGCGGAGGCGCTGTACGAAGCGGCGCTCCGACTCCAGCGGCAGGCCGGACTCATCAGCGCAGAGGCGACCACGTTGCTGGTGTTGGCCTCCGTCGCGACGGGCCGGTACCAGCTGCCGTTGGCCCGCCAGCGGTGCCTGGAGGCGCTGCGGCTCCAGGGCGGGGAGCGTGGTCGCAGGGTGCGCGGGCTGACGCTCCTCCAGCTCGCCCGGATCAGCCTGCTGGAGGGAAGCAACACAGAGGCGCTCGAGCACGCAGCCGACGGATGTGAGCTGCTCGTCGAGGAAGGCGGCGCGAGCGAGCTCGAAATCGCCATGGCGAACGTGCTGCACGCCAGCCTCGAAAACGCGGTCGGACGGAGGGCCTCGCTGGACCGGTTGCGCGAGGCGGCAGCCGTGCTCGGCCGGGCGACCGCCGCGACCACCGCGTCCAGAGCACACCTCGCCATCGGAACGATCCTCGAAGACCGGGGCGAGTTCGCGGAGGCCTGGACGTCGTACGCCATCGCGGCGCGAGACAACGCGTACACGCCCGGGGCGCTCGTTGGAGCGGGGCTGGCGCGGCTGGCGGCGCGGAAGGGCGAAGACCCCGCACCGTGGCTCGACCTCGCGGAGGCGCAGGTGGCCGGAGGTCCTCACCGCCACGCCTGGGCGCTCGTCCTGGCCACGCGCGCCACGCTCCTGGCGCCCACCGACCCGGTGGCCGCCGCGCTCTGGCTGGAGAAGGCCGAGGCCACCTGCCCGCGTCCGGCGCCGAGCGAGACCCATCGCAGGCTGGCGGAGGCCCGGGATGCGCTCGCCCGCCACGCCCGGCACGCGAACAACCCATGATGCCGATCGATCCCATCTTCGTGGGCATCGTGGTCTTGATGATCGCCTCCCAGATCGTTTCGTCCTTGCGACCCGGAACCAGCGAGACTCACTCGGCTGAGGCCCTGGAGGCGCGGCGCGAATTCGAAGCGGCGGCCCAGACCCTCGGCCTTCGAACCAGCAGCGACGGCCCGGAGACCCGGGCCTCCGGACTCGTGTCTGGGTGCGAGGTGACATTGGTCCTGCAGAACGCGTCCGCCACCGTGGACTACGTGGTCCAGACCCGGGGCCTGCTGACGCTCCGCCGCCGGTCGTTGGGGAGCGCGCTCGATGTCTCCGCGGCCTACGTTGCCACCGGTGACCCGGAGTTCGACGAACAGGTCCGGGTCACCGGTGACGAAGCGGAGGTCACCGCCGCCCTCTCGAGCGAGGTCCGGGCAGCCGCGCTCGTCGCGGTGGGGATCGGAGCGCACCACGAGCGCGGGTGGAGGCTCACCGCGTCGATCCAGTCGGCTGGACGGGTCGTCGAGTGCGTGAAGGTGTTGACCTCCGCTGCCGCGCTTCGTCCGGACGACCTGCTGACGTCGCTGGAGGAACGGTGCGCGGACCCCGAGCCGCGCGTGCGGGCGCTGGCCGTGCAGCGCCTCGTCCGCCACCTTTCGGCGTCGCCGGACGTGGATGGTCAGCGGCTGGTCGACCTCGCAGCGTGGATCGACGATCGCGCCCTGCAGGTGGAGCTGGCCGAGCGGGCGGGGCCGGCCGGCGTGCCGTTGCTGCGGACGCTCCTGTCGGACGGCAACCGGCAGGTCCGCAGGCGGGCAGCGCTGACCCTGGCCGCCCGCCTCCCGGAAGCGCCCGAACCCGACCTCGAGGCCGCCCTCGTCGACCTGTTGCCCAGTGGCGACGTCGAGGTGTGCCTCAAGGTCGCCCGGTGGGGAACCGTCGCGGCGGTCCCGGCGCTGCTGGCGTTGGAGAAGACGAGCCGGGATCGGACCGTACGGGAGGCGGCCCGGGCGGCCGTGACGCAGCTCCAACGGGCAGTGGGCACGCAGGCGCGCGGCGGGTTGACGATCGCGGCGGACGGGTCGGGCCAGCTGTCGACCGCCGCACCCGCCGGGGACCTGTCGCTCGACGCCCGGGTCAGCCCGGGACCGACCCGCGCACGACCGTGACCTCGAGCCGCTCACCGCCGCGCTCGACCGTGAGCACGACGCTGCTCCCCGCCGGCCCGCCCGCCAACGCCACGAACTCGGGCACGTCGGTGGCGGGTTGCCCGTCGATCTGGACGACGAGGTCCCCGGGCTCGAGTCCGGCGGCCTGCGCGGGTCCCCCGTCGACCACGCCCTCGACCTGGATGCCGCCCTCCGCGGCCGCGATCCGCACCCCCAGGCCGGCCTTCGGTGCGTCGGGCAGCGTGAGATCGACGACCACGTCACCGCCGGGGACGGGGACCACGTCGACCGCCTCGCTCACGGTGCGCAGGGCGCCGTCCTGGCGCATGGCGAGCACGCTGCACGGGGCGGGGAGGATGTCCATGTGGACGATGCCGTTGCCGTCGGCGAACGCGAGGTTCCCGCAGCCCTCGACCCAGCCGCCGGCGGCGGGAGCCCCCGAGCCCGCGAGCGTGAGCAGGCCGGTCAGCGACGCGCGCCCGAGCTCGGGCGTGATGGGCGCGGAGCACCGCCCCTTCCCACCGCCCTCCGGCCGGTCGCCCCACGCGATGGGCCCGGGACCGTAGCCTTCGAGGGCGAACACCCCGGTCCGGTCCTCGAACACGGCGTCTCCGAGCGAGCCGAGGTCGTACACGAGGGGCAGGTAGGCGACGCCGTTCACCACCTCGACCACGCGCCCGTTGCGGTCGGCGGGGTCGCCGATGGCCAGGTACGCGGTGCCGGAGCGGATCGGGAGCCCGAGGTCGCAGATCACGTGGGTGTCGGGGGAGGCTTCGAGCTCCCGCGCCCGGGCCGCGAGCTGCTCGTCGGTGAGCTCGTCGGGTCCGTCCTCACCACCGACGCTCGCGTCCCCGCCGCGCGCTGCAGGGGGTGGTTCGCCCCCCGCGGGGGTGCCGTCGGCCAGCGGGTCGCCGGCGGAGGGGCCCGGGGTCGGGGAGGCCAGCCTGGCGCGCCCGGACCGCGCCGGTGCTCCCCCGTCACCGCGCCCGGGGAGCAGCCACCACAGCAGCGCGAGCAGCCCGACCAGGATCCCACCGGCGATCCCCCAGCGACGACGCATGCGCCCTCCCCAGCCAGGAGTGTCACCCGGAGGGCGCTGGTAAACGAGGCCCGGGGGTACAATCCTGCCGTGACACGCACCCGGGACTGGATGCTGCGCCTCGCCCAGGAGGAGGATCGACTGGCGATCGAGGGGCTCTACGGAGCGGCGTTCGACGCGCTGGGTGGCTCGGGCCAGGTCGCGGACCTCGCCCGCACGGTGATCGCGGAGGTCGACGGCCAGCTGGTTGGGCTCGGGTGCTGGGCGCCGCCCACCAGGACCGGTGGCCTGGCGCCGCACACCGTGGGTTCCCGCCACCGATCCAGACGCGGGCAGTGGTGGCTGACCGCGCTCGCGGTGCGTCCGGAGTGGCGGCGCCGTGGGGTGGGAACCGCGCTCGCCGATGCCCGCATCGAGCTCGCCGCGCTGGGCGGAGCCGACGTGGTCTTCGTGTCCTGCGTGGACGGCGCCGGCAGCCTCGAGCTGTACCAGCGGCTCGGCTTCCGCCGCGTAGGGAGCTCGCGGGGGGCGCACCTGATGGGGGTGGGCGCGACGCACCTCGTCTCCCCGCTGCTGTGGCGCCGATGATCACGCCAACCTCTGGCGTGGTCGGCTGCTGGTCGACCGGGCGATAGGCTCCCGCATGCGCCGCCCCACCCAGCTGCTCCTGCTCGTGGTCGCAGCGCTGCTCGCGCTCGCGTGGTGGGCCACCGACCACGCGGACCCACCGCGCTCCGCGCCGCCAACCTCGCAGCGCACAGGCCCAGCCCGTCGTTCGGCCCGCGCGGCCCCCCCAGCTCCCCGTCGCGTCGAGGAGGCTTCTCCGGACGTAGCGCCCGAGCTCGAGGCGCTCGTGGTGCTGGCGGACGCCGCCGGGGAGGGTGTCGTCCGCTGCGTCCTCCCCGAGACGCCAGACGAAGCTGCGGAGCTATTGGGCGTTCCCGGGTACCACCTCGACGGCAGGCACCTGGTGTTCCGCACGGACCTCCCCAGCGGCACCACGGGACTTGATCGCGCGCACGCCGACTTCGGCCACACGCGAGCGCAGTACCTCGCCGCGATCGAGCCGGTCGCGGTCCTGACCTGGAGCGGTGCTGGCCCGGGGCGCGAGGCCTCGTGTCACGCGGAGCCCCCGTGGGAAGTCACGCTCGCCGGCACCATCACGGGCATGGAGGGTGCGGAGGGCCGCGATCGAACGGTCCGCGGCTGCGAGGGAGAGTACCTCCCAGTCGATGCCCAGGGGAGGTTCGAGCAGCACACCTGGGCCGGCGCGCCCTGCTCGTTCTCCGCCAGCGGGGCAGTGCTGGACACCGACCAGCACGTGATGGTGGACCGCAACACCGACCGGGACGACCTCCAGCTCACGTTCGTGCCCCCGTATTCGTCGGAG
>JBIKWC010000170.1:0-15663 GCA_044356535.1 Myxococcota bacterium | reverse complement strand
TCGAGCTTGCGGAACATCGTGATGCCGCGGATGCAGTCCGCCAGGGCCACCGGCTGCGGCGTGGTCACGATCACCGCGCCCGACAGGTCGACCGCCTGGATCAGGGTGAGCTGGGCATCGCCGGTGCCGGGGGGAAGGTCGATGATCAGGTACTCGCAGCCGCTCCAGTCCGCCTGCTGCAGGAACTGGCGCACCGCCGACATCACCATCGGTCCGCGCCAGATCATCGCCTCCTCGGCGTCCACCAACATGCCCATCGACAGGCACTTCACGCCGTGGGCCTCGGGCGGCATGATCCGCTGGGTCTCCTGGCTGGCGAGCGGCCGGTCGTGCACGTTCATCATCGTGGACACCGACGGGCCGTAGATGTCGGCGTCCATCAGGCCCACGGTGTGCCCCAGGCGCCGCAGCGCCACCGCCAGGTTCGTGGCGACCGTGGACTTGCCCACGCCGCCTTTGCCCGACGCCACGGCGATCGTGTACTTCACGCCGTCCACGGGCTTCTTCTGGATCGGGCCGCCGTGGGGCCCCATCCCCGGACCGCTCATGCCCTTCACCGGCTCCGCGGCCTTCGCGTGGCTGTGCGCGTGCGCCGCGGGGGCAGCCGGCTTCGGGGCGTCGGCGCCGGAGCGCTGGGGTGGCGCGCCTGCGGGCATCGCGTACACCTTGCCTGCGAAGCCGAGCCCGCGCAGGTTCTGCTCGATCGCGGACTGGATGGACTGCCGCTCGGTGACGCCGTGCGCAGCCTCGAAGTACAGGTCGTACACGAGGTCGGTCTCGCCCTTGAGGCGCGGGTTCCGGATCATCCCGGCCAGCCACACCGACCTGCCGGTCAACGGATCGCGCACCCGGGTGGCAGCGGGCTGGAGGAGGCTCGTGGGCTCGACCTGGGACATCTGGACACTCCGCCCGACCCGTTAACGACCTGTGCGGGCACCGGCGGCGCATCCTGCTCCGCGCGGGTGGCGCTTGAGGTGCGGCGCCGTCTGGTCTACCCTCCTGCCCATGTTCCTGGGCCTGCTGTTGTTGTCCGCCCCCACCGCCCGCGCCGCGTGGCCAGAGGACGTCGACCTGGCGAGCATGCTCGACCAGGACGGCGAGGCCGTGGTCGACCGCGAGGTGCTGGGGCAGAGCTTCCGCCAGCTCGTCACCGAGCTCGGGACCATGGTGTCGAACAAGCCCACCACCCCCGCGGACACGCTCGGGATCTACGGGTTCGACGTCGACCTGTCGAGCCAGTTCGTGCTCACGGAGGCCCGCGACCGCAAAGGCGAACCGTCCCCGTGGGCCCGCGCCCACCGCGACGAGAACAGCGCGCCGTACCACCTCCTCCCCACGTTCTCGGTCCGCAAGGGCCTCCCCATGTCGACCGAGGTCGGCGGCTCGATCGGCTGGATCGGGGGCTCGTCGTCGGGCTTCGCGGGAGGCTGGGCGCGCGCCGCGTTGTTCGAAGGCTACAAGCCCCTGCCCGACCTCTCGTTCAAGGTCGGCTACTCGGGCTACGTCGGCAACGACGACCTCGACTGCGGCGTCCTCGACCTGTCGGTCACGCTCGGCACCACCTCCGCGGTGGGGGCGCTCCCGGGCATCAACACCGCGCAGATCTCGCCGTGGGCCACGTTCACCACGCTGCGCGTGTCGGCCAACCCCACGCTCGACCCGGTGGTCGAGAACGACATCGGCGCCCTGCGGTACGCCCGCACGCGCCCCGGCGAAGAGGAAGAGGACACGACCGCCCCGCCCATCGCCGTGCCCGTGTTCGGCGGCGGCGTGCAGTTCACCGCAGCGTCGGCGCACCTCAAGGTGGCCGCGAGCTGGGCCCCCGCCACCGTCCCCACGGTGTCCACCGGGTTCGGCTTCACGTTCTGAGGGGGCGTGGACGGCGAGGCCGCGGCGGCCTTCCACGTCGAGCTCACCGCGCGGGTCCACGACGACCTCGGCGGGCTCGAGGGCACCTTCCACGTCGAAGGGCCGCCGGGCTGGGTGCTCGCCGATCCGCTGTGCGCCCTCCCCGATCCTCCGAGCGATCTGCAGCTCCCCCGCACGTTCCCCGGGCCCGTCTCGCGGGGCGGGATCGTCGTCACGCCGCTCGGGAACGGCGACTTCCGGTTCGTCACCACCCTGCCCGCCCGGTTCGGTCCGTACGGCGCCACCGCCCACGGCGCGTTCGCGAACGGCGGGTGGTACCCCCAGCTCCTGGTGGACGGGGGCCTCCCGCTCGTGGACTGGGAGGTACACGTCACGCTGCCGGAGGGCACCACCGGCGCGCTCGGGGGCGAGGTGGGCCCCGGGGTGCTCACCTTCACGGGCCCCGCGGATCGGGTGCCGCTGGCCGTGTTGCCGCGGGCCCGCACCACCGCGCTGACGCCCGAGGTGACGCTCCTCACCCGGGGTCGCCCGAGCCGGCGGCTGCTGCGCGAGCTCGGCGCGCCGGAGGGCCGCGGGGTGGTGGTGCGGGCCCCCCTCCGGCGGCGCCTCACGGCCGACGGTCCCGGCCTCGTGTACCTGTCGGACCGCGCGTTCCGCCTCACCCCCGGGCTCGAACCCGCCCACCGCCGCGCCGTGTCCCGCGGGCTCGCGGCGGGGTTGTCCGCGCTCCCCGACGACTTCGACCGGGACTTCGTGGGCGCCGCCACCACCGCGGAGGTGCGCGGCATGGACCGCGTGTTGGGCGCGTTCCGGTGGGTGCCGCAGGTGAACTGGCTGCTGGTGAGCCAGCGGATCCCGTTCTGGGCCGAGACGACGGGCCAGGCGTGGCCCGCGGACCCCGTGGTGGACGACCTCTCCGAGCTGTACGACCCCCACTGGCCGGGCACGGCTGCGGTGGCGGCGGTCGCCGATCGGCACGGCGTCGGGGGGGTCCGCGAGGTGGCCGCTGCGCTCGCTGCAGGCCGCGTTTCGCCGATCGACCTGTCCGAGCTGCGGCGCTCCCCACCCGTCCAGGACGTGTTGTTGACCGTCGGCGACGACGCGCTCACGCTGGAGCGGCGCGTGTTGCCGGGCGCCTCGTCCACGCCCGTCACCCTGCGGCTCGACGGCGCCGACGTGGTGGTGGAGCTCCCGCCGGGCCCCACGACCGTCCCCCTGCCCGAGCCCGCCCACCGGGTGTCGCTCGATCCCCTCCGGCACCTCCCCCAGACCTCGCGGATCGAGGAGTCGTGGCCCCCGCGCTGGGACGCCACCTTCGCCGGCTGGGTGGACGGCGTGAACCTGTCGCAGGGCCAGGTGTGGGTGGGCGGCCAGAGCACGCTCCGCCGCTGGTGGAACACCCACGACCTGTTCCTGGGCTCGGTCTACAACTCGCAGTCCGACCTCGTCGGGGTGCGGGTCGGGTACCTCCGCAAGGAGGGGCCGCTGCTCGACGGGATCACCCGACCGCTCCGCCTCCGGTTCGACGTGGGATCGGCGCTCCTGAACCCGTCGTTCTCGCCCACGGAGGGCCTGGCGGCCACCCTCGACACCGCGGCCTCGATCGCGTGGGACGACCGCGTGGGGCTCGACTTCCCGCTGCGGGGCCAGCGGGTGGGCGCAGGGGTGGGGGCCGGCGGGATCCCGGGCTCGTCGGAGACGTGGACCTCGGCCAACGTGAACGGCCTGTGGGTGGGGTCGCCGCACCCGCGGGTGGCGTTCGCGGGCCGGGGCCTGCTGAGCATCGCCCGGAGCCCCGCGAACCATCGCCTGCTGCTGTTGGGCGGAGACGTCGGGATCCGCAGCGTCCCCGCGCTGCCGGCGTGCCCGGCGGAGGGGGAGGCGTGCCTGCCGGTGGCGACCGAGCGGGCCACGGGCGTGGTGGAGCTGCGGACGGCGCCGATCCGCAACGCCAGCGTGCCCCTGTTGCTGGCGTGGGGCAGCGAGCTGCAGCTCACCGTGGGGCTCGAGGGGCTGGTGGCCAACGTCGGCGGCGACGTGGTGAGCGCCTCCGGCGTGACCCTGGGGGCGCTCGCGCTGGCGGAGGTGTTCGGCGTGGACGCAGCGGCGCTTGGGCTCACCGCGGCGTTCCGCACCTCCACCACGGGGCTTCCCCTCCCCCGGAACGCGCCCCCCCAGCTCTACCTGCGGTTCGAGCAGACGTTCTGACGCGCAGTCGACCTGCGGCCGGAGCCAGGACGGGACCAGGGTTGCGACGTCACCGGAACATGGCCGTCCAGAGCGCCTCCGGCAGGTCGGCGTGGCCGATGCCGACGACCGTGTACCGGCCATCCATGATGGCGTCGCAGTGTCCGCTGGTCGAGCTCATCCACCCCGCCACGGCGTCGGCCGGGGTCGGGTACCCCCACGCGACGTTCTCGCCACTCGCGCTGGTCCCGAGCGCGGCGGCGCGGTCCCACGGCGAACGACCGTTGCAGGAGGTGTGGTCGAAATAGTCGGAGTAGGCGAGGTCCCACGAATGCAGCCGCGCTGCCTCCTGCAACGCGCTCTCCATCACCAGCGGACCCACCGCCACCTTGGGTCCGGACGGACACGAGGTGCCGGCAGCACGCTCGGCGTTCATGAGCGTGACCACATCCACCTCCCAGGTCGCCCACGTCGATGGCCAGGGGGACGGTCCGCAGTCGGAGGGACAGCTCACGTCGTCCTCCCCGGACTGGCACTCCCCGTTGCCGCACACCACGGCGGTGGTGTCGCAGTCGGCGCAGGTGGTGCAAGACTCGCCGTCCGCCGCCTCGCACACGAGGTCTCCGTCACACGAGGCAGGGCACGCGCCGCAATCGGAGGGGCACGTGGCGCAGGCCTCGCCGGGGTCGCAGGTCAGGTCTCCGCAGGAGAGGAGCGCCCCGCCGGTGCCGGTGTGCGGGTCGGCGTCGGTATCCGCATCGGTGTCCGTGTCGGTGTCGGTGTCGGTGTCCGCGTCCGCATCCGCGTCCGTGTCGGCGTCTCCGTCGGTGGGCGAGGTCGTCGTCGTTCCCTCCTTGTCTTCCGCGACCTGGACCCCACATCCAGCCGTCACCAGCATCCAAGTCACGAGCCGCATGGTGCCTCCGTCGGTTCCGAGTCCATCATCCATCAGAAGTCCGCCGCACGCGTGGACGTGAAGCGCATCGGACCGTACGAGCTCGTCCAGCGCCTGGGCGTCGGCGGGATGGGCGAGGTGTGGGAGGCGGTCCTCCTCGGACCCGCCGGGTACCGCAAGCCCGTGGCACCGGCGAGAGTACCTGCGGTTCGAGCAGACGTTCGGACGCGGGATATAGCGGCGCCCCGCTGGAGCCCTGCATGACGACGATCGCGACCCACGACGGCCCCTTCCACGCCGACGACGTGATGGCGGTGGGCCTGCTGCGCACCTTCCTCGACCCCGCCGCAGCGGTCGTCCGGACGCGAGACCCCCAGAAGCTGGCTGCCGCCGACCTCGTCGTCGACGTGGGCGGACGGTACGACCCCGCGAGCGGGCGCTTCGACCACCACCAAGCGGAGTACCAGGGGCCGTACTCTTCGGCGGGCATGGTGCTGGACTGGCTCACCGCGAGCGGCCGGATCGACGCGCGGCTCGGCGCCCGGATGCGGTCGGGGCTGATGACGTACCTCGACGACGTCGACAACGGGCGGGTGGCGCCGCGGCCGGACGTGCCGTGTTTCCCGCGCATCGTGGAGGCGCTCAACCAGCCCGCCGACCACCACGCCGCGTTCGACCGCCAGTTCGAGGTCGCGGCGGCCTTCGCGGGTGCGTGGCTGCAGGGACTGGTGGCGGAGCAGCGGAAGGTCGAACACGCGGAGCGCGTGGTCACCGCCGCGATGGCGGCCGCGGTGGCAGCGGGCTCGCGGGTCCTCGACCTGCCGGACTACACGCCGTGGAAAGGTGTGTACTTCGCGAACGGCGGCGAATCGCACCCGACGGACTTCGTCCTGCACCCGGGCACCGACGGCAGCTGGCGGATCGTGGCGATTCCACCGCGCCCGAACGACTTCGGCCAGAAGCACCCGCTGCCGGCGGAGTGGGCCGGGCTCACGGACGGCGCGCTCGAGGCGGTCACGGGGATCCCGGGGAGCGTGTTCTGCCACAAGAACCGCTTCATCGCGGTGTTCGCGACCCGCGAGGGAGCGCTGGCGGCGATCCGCAAGCTCTGAGGCTCACTCGAGGACGACGAGGGCCGGGGTCGGGCGGCGGGGCCCGGGGGTCACGGTCTTCACGCGCTCTCCGAACAGCGCGTCCTGGAGGTCGACGAGCGCCGCGCGCACGTCCCACACCACACCGGACGCGCTGGACGTACCGCCGGCGCCCACACACTCGTCGTCGACGGCGAGGGTCGAAGACGCGTCGCGGGTGAGGGTGACGGGACCGGAGGAGACGACGCAGCCGCTGACGGCCTCGACGACGGTCACGGTGCGGGTTCCGGCGGGGATGCGCAGGATGGCGTCGTCTTCGTCGGAGATCAACACGCCGCGGCTGCCGTCCACGGACACGAGCACGGGGTGGTCGGTGGTGTTCTCGACGGAGACGGTGGACCAGCCGGAAGCGTGGGCAGCGGTGGCGGCGAGCAGGGCGAACATCGAACCTCCTGGGCCACGGACGCAGGTGGGAGTGGGGCCTTCGGGACGCGACAGCACATGACGGACGGCGACGCCTTGCAACTTACTTACTAGTAAGTAAGTATGGTGCAGGAGGTCGGGATGTCTCGCACGCTTCTGGTCGCGTTCGCGCTGGTGGGTTGTCAGGGGTCGACGACGACGACGGAAGAGGTACCCGTCGCGCCGCTGGCTGCGGAGTACCCGCTGTCGGGCCGCGCATTCCCGGAGAGCGCGGCGTTCGACGCCGTGACCCGCACGTTCTTCACCTCGAGCCTGGGCCGCGGCGACGTGACGGCGGTCTCGGCGGACGGCGCGGCCACCACGTTCGTGCCCGCAGACGGCGAGTCGGGGCGGGCGACCGTGGGGCTGGCGGTCGACGAGGCCCGGCGGCGCCTCGCAGTGTGCGCGATCCTGGTGGACGGCAGCGCGGCGGGCGAGCTGTGGGTGTTCGACGTGGACACCGGCGAGCCGCAGGGGGTCTTCTCGCTCGACGCGGTGTCTCCGACGGCGTCGTGTACGGACGTGGCGTTCGATTCCGGCGGGGTGGCGTTCGTCACGGACCGCGAGAACGGCGCGCTCTACCGCGTGGACGTGGACGCCGGCGCGGTGATGTTGTGGACGGACCACGCGGCGCTGGCGCCGGACCTGATCGGCTCGAACGGGATCGCGTTCACGCCGGACGGCGCGTTCCTGCTGGTCTCGAAGTACCTCTCGCCGGAGCTGGTGCGGATCCGGGTGGCGGACCCGACGGACGCGGCGGTGGTGTCGCTGCGGGGCGACGACTTCGCGAGCGGCGGCCTGAACGGCGCGGACGACCTGGTGCTGGTGGACGGCACGGCCTGGGTGACGCTGGTGGACCGCGTCGCGGAGGTGGTCCCGGACGACGAGACCTGGGCCAGCGCCTCGGTCACGACGACCCCGCTGGACGAAGGCGGCGTGACGGGGCTGGTGGTCGCGGAAGGCGACCTCTACGGCGCCAACGGCCAGGCGGTGGAGTTCACGCTGGGCCTCCCGACGGCGCCGTTCTGGCTGCGGCGCCTCTGACGGGTGGTCAGGCCAACAGCGCCGCCCCCACGACCGCCAGGGCGCCAGCCACCTCCAGGTGTTGCTGCCAGCCCGTCGGGACCCGGCCGCGGAGGTGGGCGCCGAGCACGTTCCCGACCGGGATCGCCAGGCCCAGCGCCACCGCGTCGCGCCACGTGTCCATCGAGGTCGCGCCGCCCGCCGAGAGCGCCAGCAGCCGGCCCAGGTGCATCGACGCTGCCGTGACCGCCACCGCGCCCACGTAGGCCCCGCCCGACCAGCCCGCCGCCACCAGCAGCGGCCCCGCCAGCAGGCCCCCGCCCGCCGTCGACAACACCCCCACGCCCGCGCCGGCCGCCGGAAGCCACGCGGGCCGCACGGTGAGCGCCAGGTGGCCCGTGGCGCGCAGCAGCACCAGCCCGCCCCCCACCGCCAGCGCCGTCGTCACCAGCCAGGACGGCACTGCCAGGGCCAGCGCGCCCCCCAGGAACGCCCCCGCGAACGCTGCGCCCGCGAAGGCCCGCACGGCCGCCACCGGGACCTCCCCGCGGTACCACCACGCCCGGTGCAGGTTCCCCGCCAGCAGCGCCGGGGTCGTGACCGCGAGCGCGCGGACCGGGTCGTGCCACACCGCAGCCAGGCCCGCGACCAGCAACGCCCCGCCCCCGAGGCCCACCACCGTGGTCAGCACACCCGCTCCGATCCCCACCAGCACCAGCACGGGGGCCTCCTGCCCCTCGCTTTCACCCGCGCGGCCTCATCCGGACAATGGAATCATTGGATGGGTGGGTTCCGGATTCCGGATGGTCAGCGGAGCAGGGCCTCGGCCGCCGCGCGCTCCGTGTCGAACGCGTCCAGGGTGGCTCGCCGATCCGCCGGGCCCATCGCCTTCGCCTCCACCGGCCAGGCCTTCAGCAGCATCAGCCGCTCTTCGTCGAAGTCCATCCCCACGAGCGCCACCCGCAGGAGCGGTGGCCGCGCCGCCGGAGACGCCGCGCGCAACACCACCGTGGCGCCCGCTGCTTCCCCGGCGTCGAACGCGAAGGTGCCGAGGAGGGCCGCCAAGCCCTCGAGATCGGCCTCGTGGGCGGCGAGCAGCGCGCCGCGACTGATGAGCAGCGGCAACCGCTCTTCGTCGAACGCCTGCTGCGCACACGCCGCGGTGAGCAGGGGGAGCTGGTCCCCCCGGGCGGCGAGCGGCAACAACACGTCGAGCGCACCGTTCGTGTCGCCCACGTTGGCGAGCACCACCAGCGCCTCCTCCCGATCCGGCGGAGACACCGCGGCCGCCTGCTTCATCGCCGCGAGGTCGCCCTCCGGGGCCGCCAGGGTGGCCCGGAGCACCGGCCACCGCCCCTCCAGCAACGCCCGCGCGGCGACCTGGTCTTCTGCGGGCACCAGGGCCACCACGCTCTCCCGGCGGGCCTCGCCCGGTGTCCCCAGCCCCGGCACCAGCGCTGCCAACGCCCGCAGCCGCGCTGCGGGGTCCGGCTCCACGCTCAGCACCACCCGCGCGATGGACGGCCGGTCCCCGGCGGGCAGCGAGGGGAGGCTGCGGCGCGCGACCTCCACGCGGTCGGCGGGGGCAGCGAGGGCGACGAACGCCGCCACGTCCTCGCGGTCGACCGGCGCGCGGAGGCCCTTCTCTACCGCAGCGGGCGTGGGATCGCGCCGGAACGCCTCCACGGGCGCGGACTGGGTCGGCGGGGTCGACGTCGTGTAGTCCGTGAGCTCGGCGAGCTCGGTGGCTGCGCGGTTCCCGGGGATCAGCAGCCCGGCCGTGCCGATGCCCACCAGCACCTGCGCGAGGGTTCGCCCGTTGTCGGCGTCCTGCGAGACCACCCCCGACACGGGGCCCGGCGGCACGGACAGCGGCCCCCCAGGCGCTGGGGAACACGTCCCGGGCAGGTGGTCGAGGTAGTGCGCGACACACGCGACCCGTTCGGTGGCGACGGCGTCCGGTGGAACCACGAGCTCGAGCGCGGGCTGGGGTCCGTCCGGGCCGAGCATCCACAAGGCGTCGGCCTGGGTCCACAACGTCAGCGCGGTGGTCGCGGGGAGCTGCTCGGGCGCGGTCCGGGTGAGCGTGGCGGCGTACCGTCCGTCCGGCAGCGCGCGGTCCACGGTGAGGACCCACGTGGCGACGACATCGTCGCGCGCGGGCGTCGTGGGGATGAACAACACGCGGAGCCCAGCGCCCACGTGCCGCGTCACCTGCCAGGTCCAGCGGTCGCCCACCGCGAGCGGGAACACGGGCCGAACGGGCGCGACCGGCGCGAAGTCCTCCACCTCCGCGGGCGGCTCGGGCTCCACCGGGGGAGCGGGTGTCACCCCACCACACGCGAGCGAGACCGCGAAGGCGCCGGTGAGCAGGGAGCGGAGCCGCATGTCGACCTCGGCTACACCTTCGCGGCGTAGTGCTTCTGGTGCCAGTCCATGTACGCGTCGAGCGAGCCACCGTACTCCAGGAGCTTGCCCTCCTCCGGGTACGTCCAGATCCGGTTCGCGGCGCTCGCGAGGTCGCGGTCGTGGGTGACGAAGAACACCGTGCCGTCGTACGCCTCGACGCCCTCCTTGAGGGACGAGCAGGACTCGAGGTCGAGGTGGTCGGTGGGCTCGTCGAGGATCAACACGTTGTACTCGAGCAACATCAGCTGGCAGAAGACGAGGCGCGCGGCCTCGCCGCCGGAGAGCGTGGCAGTGGGCTTCTCGCCGTCCTTGTTGCTGAACAACATCCGGCCGAGGATGCCGCGGACGTGCTGCTCTCCGACCGAGGGGCGCTGCTCGAACAACCAGGAGTAGACGGTGCGGCCGGGCGCGATGCGCTCGCGGTGGTCGTGACCGAAGTACCCGATCCGCGTGTTGTGGCCCCACTTCACGCGGCCCTCGAGCATGTTCTCGTTCGCCTGGAGCGCCTTCACGAGCGTGGTCTTGCCGACGCCGTTCCGCCCGAGGATGGCGACCTTGTCTCCTCGCTGCACGTCCGCGTGGAAGTCGTGGAACACCACCTGGTCGCCGTACGCGTGGGACAGGTTCTCGACGTGGAGGACGTCGCGCCCCGAAGGCTCCCCGGACGGGAACCGGATGAACGGGCGCGCGATGTTGCTGCGCTTGACCTCGTCGGGCTTCAGCTTCTCCATCTGCTTGGCGCGGCTGCGGGTCTGGCTCGACCGCGTACCGGCCGCGAACCGGGAGACGAACTCCTGCAGCTGCGCGATCTTCTTCTCGCGGGCGGCGTTGTCCTTGTCGATGCGCGTGCGGACCTGCGCCTTCTGGCGGACCATGTCGTCGTACGTGCCCGGGTAGACGATGATCGTCTCGTAGTCGATGTCGGCGATGTGGTCACACACGGAGTTCAGGAAGCGCCGATCGTGGGAGATGACGACGAGGACGCCCGCGTACGCCATCAGGAAGTCTTCGAGCCAGATGATGGCGTCCATGTCGAGGCCGTTGGTGGGCTCGTCGAGGAGCAGCGCGTCGGGGTCGCCGAACAGCGCCTGGGCCAGCAGGACCCGCACCTTGAGCCCGCCGGCCAGCTCACCGAGCTTGCGGTCGTGCAGCTCCTGGGGCACCCCGAGGCCCGCGAGCAACACGGCGGCGTTGGACTCGGCTTCGTACCCGTTCTCCTCGGCGACCACGCCCTCGAGCTCGCCCAGGCGCTCGCCTTCGTCGTCGGTGAGGGCGTCTCCCTTGGCGTAGAGGAGCTCCTTCTCGACGGTGGCGTCCCACAGGCGGGTGTTGCCCATGATGACCACGTCGATCACGCGGTGCCCGTCGAACGTGCCCTGGTCCTGCCGGAGCCAGCCGACCCGCCGGGGGAGCTGCACGCCGCCGGCGTCGGTGTCCTCCACGCCGAGGAGGATCTTCATGAACGTGGACTTCCCGCAGCCGTTGGGGCCGGTGAGGCCGTAGTTGGCGCCGGGGTTGAACCCGACCTGGACCTCGCGGAACAAGGTCCGCCCGCCGAATCCCTTGGTGACGTTGTTGACGGTGATCATGCGGGTCTCCAGGAGGGGGGGAGAGGTAACCGGGGGCCCCACCGGTCGGCACGCGGGCCGCGGCGCCGGCGGATCCCGTCCCGCGGGTGACATCGGGTGAACGTCAGTGAAACACCCCGGTGGAGCTGCGCTGGGTAGGCTGGGTCCATGCCCCGAGGGGAGCCATGAACGACGCCCTGCTGCTCCGCATCCGGGACCGCGCCGCCGCCGACCCGGCGTTTCGCGCCGCGCTCGCCGTGGCGCCCGGATGGACGGTCACGGAGGTGTTCGGTGACGTGCTGACGGACGAGGAGCAGGCCGCCGTCGCGCGGCTGCCGTTCGGTCCGCCGCCTGTCGACGGCCAGGGTATGACGCCCCATGCTCCTGCTCCTGGCCACCGCAGCGTGTGAGGCCCCGAGTCCCGGGACCGACGACGTTGCTCCCGAACACTCGGGCCACCCGCACACGGTGCACCACACGGGGCACACCGGCGAGACGACGCCCCCGCCGCCGTTCGACGGCCCCGCCACGCTGTCGGCCGCGGGGCTGTATGCGGACCTGGCCGGCGAGGTCCTGGTGGAGGGCACCCTCGCCACGACGCCCCGGTACCCGCTGTGGTCGGACGGCTCGGACAAGCGGCGCTGGGTGCGCATTCCCTCCGGGGCCACGGTGGACACGACCGACCCGGATCATTGGGTGTTCCCAGAGGGGACGCTGGCGTTCAAGGAGTTCACGAAGGACGGGGTCCGCGTGGAGACCCGCCGGATGGAGAAGCGCGCCGACGGCTGGACGTTCGTCTCGTACCTGTGGCGCGAGGACGGTACCGACGCCGACGCCGTTCCGGACGGGGTCCCCGACGCGCGGGGCACCACCCACGACGTCCCGGACCAGCAGACCTGCGCCTTCTGCCACGTGGGCCCTGCGGACCTCCTGCTCGGGGTGGACGCGATCCAGCTCGACGAGGCCACCCAGGCGCTCCTCCCGCTCACGGCGGCGGTCCCGGCCACGGTCCCCGGCGACGACGTGACCCGCGAGGCCCTCGGGTACCTGCACGGGAACTGTGGCTCGTGCCACCGGGCCGGCGCCCTCGCGGGGGAGCGGTCGGGCCTGTTGCTGGACGTCTCCGTGGGCCTGGTGGACCCGGCGGAGGCCGCGACGCTGGTCACCGGGCTCGGGAAGGTGGCGCGGCACGTGGTGGGCGGCACCGACGTGGTGGTGGTCCCCGGAGACCCTGCCGCCAGCCAGCTCTGGCACCGCATGGGCCTGCGCGACCTCGAGGCGATGCCCCCGCGGGGCACCGAGGTGGTCGACGCCGCAGGGTTGGACGTGATCGGGGCCTGGATCTCCGCCCTCCCCTGAGCCTGTGTCCGTGGGGATCGAGCTCGCGGTGTTCGGCGACCTGCTCGCGCCGCCCACACCACGGGGTGGGATTCTACGGCGTGGACCCCACCCTCCTCGAAGACGACGCACCGCAGGCGCCGGGCACGCTGTTGGGTGGGTGCGGGGTAGGGGGCGGCACGAGTGGGACGTGTTCGGCGTACCCGGCTCCAAGGATACGATAAGCTCACGGAGGCGGCCGGAGATGAGCTGGGACGACCTGCGCTTCGTGCTGGCGGTTTCGCGCCACGGAACGCTCACTGGTGCCGCGGACGCCCTCGACGTCACCCACACCACCGTGGGGCGCAGGATCCGCGCGCTCGAAGCCCACCTCGGCGCCCGGCTGTTCGACCGCACGCCGACCGGCCTCGTCGCCACCGAGTCGGGCCTGGAGCTCGTCGCCGCCGCCGAGCAGATGGAGGCGGAGGCGCTCGCGGCCGAGAACCGGCTCCTCGGCCGGGACGGGGAGCTCCGCGGCCCGCTCCGGGTGTCCACGCTCGACTTCCTGCTGTGGCGGGTCGCTGCGGGGTTCGCTTCGTTCATCGTTCGCTATCCGGAGGTCGAGCTGACGGTGACGACGTCCATCGATCCCGTGTCGCTGTCCCGCCGCGAGGCCGACGTCGCGCTCCGCCTCACCAACACGCCGCCCGAGCCCCTCCTCGGGCGCAAGGTGCTCGACGTGGGGTTCGCCGCCTACGCGAGCGACGCGCTGGTCGCCCGCGTGGGAGAGGGCGCTCCGTACGCTGCCTTCCCGTGGATCGGCCTGGACGAGCGGGCCGGCGGCGGTTGGGTCGACGGCTGGCTCGCCGAGCACGCCCCCGGGGCCCGCGTGGCGGTCCGGATCGACGAGAGCGGCATCCTGCGCCGGCAGGCGGTCTGCGCGGGGATGGGGGTGTTCTTCATGCCCTGCTTCGAAGGCGACGCGATCCCGGGCCTGCGGCGGCTGGGACCGGTCCACTTCACGCGTCAGGTGTGGCTGCTCACGCTCCCGGAGCTGCGCCGCACCCGCCGGGTCCGCGCCTTCGTCGACCACCTGGCCGAAGCGCTCAGAAGCTGACGCCGGCGTGCAGGCCCGGCTCGGCCAGGAAGTACCGCGGCCACGGCTCGGCGGCGGCCGCGAAGCCCGCGGGCACGTTCGTCTCGATGGGCCACCAGGTGCACGCGATGGACGGCTCCACGAACACCCGGTCGCGCCACAGTCCAATGTGATAACCGGCGCGCAACGTCGTGAACAGGAAGAACCCGGTCTGGATGCGCTCGCCGTCCTCGTCCTGGTACGTGTGGGCCATCGGGAGGAGGTGCACCTGGGAGTACAGGCCCTTCCACCAGAACCGCTGGTACGCGGCGCCCACGCCCACGTCCCGGACCGAGCCCGGGAAGTCGAGGGCGTCGTCGCCGTAGTCCTGCCCCCACGGGATGCCGAGGGGCGCCTGGTACTTCCAGGTGATCGCCTCGACGCTCACGGAGTCGCGCGGGGTCACGCGCCAGCCCGCGTTGAGCTGGTAGAACGACGGGCTCGGGTCGAAGAGAGGGTTGAATGCCATGAACAACGAGGTTCCAACGAAGTGGCGGCGGCGGCCCTCCGAGTCGAGCTCGTCGTCGTTCGGGTCGGCTCCGACGGCGACGGCGGGCGTGAGCAGGCAGGCGAGGGCGAGGGCGCGGATGGACATGGGTCTCCTTGATTGAGCTTCGCTCGTGCGAAGCGCGAGCGAAGCGCGAGCGAAGCTCAATGGTTCGGTGACCAAGGCGTAGCGGGTCCGCGCGGGCCCGGGTGCGCGAGCAGGCGCACGCGGGGTGTGCGTCCACGCACGAACCATGACCGCGCGGGTCATGGCGTCGGGACCGTCCCGCGGTACCACCAGACCATGTCGAACCCCCGAGTCTGGCTCTATGTGGTGTGTCTGGCCCTGCTCGCGACCCATCAGGTCGACGCAGCGTTCTGGCACGAGTGGGACGTGTTCGGCGTACCCGGTGGCCTGCCGTTCTTCCTGGTGTTCAACCTCGTGGCGATGATCCTGCTGAGCGCAGGCCTCGTCTCGGTGTCGGCGCGAGGCCCGCTCGCTCGGGCCAGCGCGCTCGGTTGCGCAGGCACGGGCGCGCTCACCTGCGCGCTGCACGCGGTGTTCCTGACCCGCGACGCGACCGCGTTCTGGGCGCCAGCCTCTCTCGGGATTCTCACGGGGATCCTGGTGGCCTCGATCGCCTTGGCGGCCTCGGCCTCGCGCCGACGACCCCAGCCCCCTCCAACCGGACACCCGCGCGACCCCAGCCCACCTGAACCGGACAACACCGACTGGGAACGCCCACCGGCCAGCGGATCCACGGCGTTCGTTCGTTGGCGCCGCGTCGCCGGCGGGCGAAACTGCACCGAAGTGTCCGGTTCAGGGTGGCTGGGGTGGCGGCGGTGTCCGGTTCGAGGTGGCTGGGGTCGACGGACCCCGCATCACCGTGTCGAGCGCCCCGCCCAGCGGTGCACGAGGAGGTCGGAGGTGCTCCTGGAGGCGAGCGCGAGCAACGTGGGATCGTGGGCCGAGAACGCCAGCGACCAGACCTCGTAGTCTTCGGTGACCCGCTCCTCGGAGAGGACCTCACCCGAGTCTACGGCGATGACGCGAACCCAGCCGCGGTGCTCGGGCTTCATGAACGAGTAGCGTTCGGTCCCGGGCTCTCGGATCCCCTCCGCCAGGTACCGGCCGTCCGCGGAGAGCGCGGTCGCGGGCCCCTGTCGGCTCCGCAACCGGCCATCGAGGTCCAAGAGGACGCTCGTGGCGTTCCCGTCCGG
>JBIKWC010000169.1:0-15670 GCA_044356535.1 Myxococcota bacterium | reverse complement strand
CCGAGCTCGTGTGGCCGGTCGGGTGGCGCGACGAGCCGCGGCTGTGCTCCGCCGTGCACCTCCTGGACCAGCACCCGCCGCCCCTCCCGCCCGGGGTCCGGGTGCGCTCGCAGGCGTGTTCGTGGACGGAGGTGTCGCTCACGCTCGACGGGCCGGCGACCGAAGCCCGCGCCTCGCTCGACGCGCTGCGCACGGCGTTCGCCCGGGGCCAGCTGCCGGGCCCCTGGCTCGGGGAGGACCAGGCGCCGGTGCTGGACGAGCTCACCGTGTTGCGGCTGTGGGATCCGGCCCTCCAGCCCCCCCCGGACCGCGGCCACACCGGGCAGGCCGAGCTCACCGCCGCGGTGCGCCTCCTGGCCGGCCCCTGGTCGCGGGTGGCGTACTACGGCCCGGCCCGCGCCCCCGAGGTCCTGGGGTGGTTGCCGCCCGCGGCGCCCGCTGCAGCGTGGCCCCACCCGTCCCGCCCGGAGCAGTCGGAGCTCCACCTCGGGGTCGGGCGCGACGAGCTGTTCGTGGTGCGCGTCGGCGAGTCGTACGTGCCCGACGAGGACGGCCGGTACGACGACTGGGAGCGAGCGCTGCGCGAGGGCCTCGCGCGTCGGTTGTCCAAGAGGGAGGTGGCCGACGTGGACGTGCGCCGGTCGCGGCCCGGAGCGCCCGTCGTCACGGTCATCCACCTGGCGCGGGCCTCGGACGAGGCGGAGCAGGCGGTCCGCGAGGTGCTGGCCGACCCCACCCTGGCCCCCGCCTGGTCGTCACGCGGGGCCGCGAGCTGGAAGAGCGTGTTGTCGCGCGCAGCGGATCGCTGGTCCCGCGGGGCCCCGGTGACCGAGCCCGAGCCCACGTCCGCCGAGGCGCTGCAGGGGATGGCCGCGGTCGAAGCCACGCGCCCGTGGCGGATGTACCGCATGCGCTTCGGCGACGCCCCTGCCCCGGTCCTCCCCGGGGTCACGGTGATCGACCACCGGTAGGTCAGCCCCCGTCGCCGTTGCGCTGCGCGGGGCTCGGGGTGGCGATGACCTGCCAGTTGGGCGCGTCGTCGGGGACCCGGCCGAAGCTCTGATCCGCGGCGGTGGCGGGCACCGAGATCTCCTGCACGACGGCGCCCTCCGCGTCCGCGACCTCCAGGGTGAACGCGGACTCCGGCAGCGTGAACGGCGCGTGCAGCGGCCCCTGGTCGGGCTCGGCGTCGCACCAGACCAGCGCCAGCGCCCCCGGCGCGAGCGCGAGGTCGGGGAGCGCGAACACGGCGTCGTCCAGCGTGACGGTCCAGCCGGCGAGCGAGCGCTCCACGGCGTCGTCGTTGAGCAGCTCGAGCCAATCCGCGAGCTCTCCGACGTCGTCGGTGCCGAGGGCCGCGTCGGTGACGTGGCTGGCCACCTCGTTGACGCCGAGCGGGCCCTCTCCGGGCGCGCAGCCCACCGCGATGCCCACCACCAGCGCGTACCGCATGTCCCCTCCCCCAGCGCCCTATCGTGCTGCGTCGGCCGTACGTGGATCGAGTACGCCCAGCGCCACCAGTCGCTCCAGCTCGGCCGCCACCGCGTCGTCCGGCAGCGCGAGGGCGCCGGTCCGGGGCTGGCCCAGCAGCGCCGCGAACGCCGCCATCGTCGCCAGCGTGGGGACGAACGTCCGGAGCGCGTCGTCCCGGAGGTCCCGGAACAGGCACACCGTGGTGGTGCCACCGGCCGGCGCCCGCGGGTCTCGCGTGAGGGCCACCACGTCCACGGGGTAGCGCCGGACGAACACGCGCTCGTCCAGGAACAACCCGTCCCCGTCGACGGCGTACCGGGCGAGGATCCGGGTGTGGGTGTGGTCGGCCAGGGCGCCCAGCGCGGTGGCGGTGTCCACGCCCAGCGCCCGATCGTCGAAGAACGTGGCGCCCGCCAGGTGCCCCTCGAGCCAGCCGGCGAACGGCCGCGCGAGGTCCTGCAGGACGAACCCACCCGGCGGATGGGCGGCGAAGAACGCGTCGGCGACGGCGTCCCAGGGGGGTCCACCGTGCGCCTCCAGGACCGCGGCCACCGCCGCGAACAGCTCGCGCAGCGTGCTCCGGTACCCCCACTGCGTGAGGAGCGGGTAGAACGCGAGGTCGGCGTCGGTCGCGGGGGTGGGGCCGAGGGCGCGGAGGGCGTCGGGCGGCACCTGCCCACGGAGCCACGGGCCCGCCGCGTCGAAGAACTCACGCAGCAAGGGACACCTCCGACGCGCGGGCGCGGATCGCGTCGGCTTCGTCGAGGACCTCGTCCAGCGGCGGCAGGTTCAGGTCGCGCTCGAGCAGGGTGGGAACCGGCCCGATCCGGCGAACCACCTCGTCGTAGAGGGCCAGCACCTCGGGGGCCACGGGCGCGCCGTGGTGATCGATGACCCTGCCGTGGACCTCCTCGTGCCCGGCCAGGTGCAGCTGCCACACCCGCTCGAGGGGGTAGCGATCGAGCACGGCGAGCGGGTCGAGCCCGTGGTTGCGGGCGTTCACGTACAGGTTGTTCACGTCGAGGAGGAGCCCGCAATCCGCCTCCTCGAGGACCTGGGCCTCGAAGTCCGCGAACGAGCGGTCGGAGCCGGGCATCACGGCATAGAAGCTGATGTTCTCGACGGCCACCGGCAAGCGGAGCCGGGCCTGGAGCTCGCGGATCCGGGCGACGGCGTGCGCCACGGCCTCGCGGTGGAACGGCAGCGGGAGGAGCTGGTGGCTCTGGAGGCCCCCCACGCTCGTGAAGCACAGGTGGTCGGTGTAGAAGGGCGCCCGGACCCGGGAGAGGAGGAGACGCAGGCCTTCCAGCCAGGCGTCGTCGAAGGGGTCCGGGCCACCGACCGAAGCGGTCACCCCGTGCACGAGCACGGGCCACCGCTCGAGGCACGCGTCGAGGTGGCGCGACATGCCCCCTCCGCGGCCGATGTAGTTCTCGGGCACGATCTCGAGCCAGTCGACCCGCCGCGAGCTGGCGAGCAGGTCGGAGACGTGGGGACGCCGCAGACCGATCCCCACCCCGCGCGGGCCGACGGGCGGCATGTCAGGTCGCCGAGCCGGTGTGGCCGGTGGTGGGGCAGGAGGCCGTGGGGCACGACGTGGTCGGGCAGGACGTGGTCGGGCACGACGTGGTCGGGCACGACGTGGTCGGGCAGGACGTGGTCGGGCAGGCGGTGGTCGGGCACGCTGTGGTCGGGCAGCCGGCCATCGAGTCGGTGTCCGCGCCGCTGTCGCTGGTGGTCTTCTCGGTGCCGCAGCCGCCGAGGGCCAGGGCGCCGCCGATCGCGACGAGCTCGAGGAGGGTCAACAGGTTCTTCTGCATGGGGGTCTCACTCCGGTGAACGGGCCTGGGAGAGGCACGGGTGGTCGGCCAGCCCGACCCGGGAGGGGTCGTCCGGCGCGAGGTGGTCGGCGATCCACGCGACGCTGGCGCAGTGGGCCGCTGCGTGGGCGCTGCCCTCCGCCAGGGCCGTGGGCAGGTCGAGGGTCCAGGTCGGGACGGTCCCGTCGTCGCAGCGGGCGTGTTCCCGCCCCTCCGCACACGACGGCGTGGCGTGCGGGTCGGTCCGGTCGCCGTGCCAGGCGCCGTAGGCCTCGGCCGGGACCGCGGTGGCGAGCACCGTGGACGGGGTGAACCACCCCTGGGCGTCCGTGCCGCGGTTCACGAGCCCGTGCTCCCCGGGGCGCTCGTTCGGGAGCCGGTCCGCGAGGTGGCAGCCGTCGCAGCCGTGTTTGGAGCGGTACTGCCGCTCCCAGGCGTCTGGATCCGGGCGGTGGGGGCGCACCTCGGCGACCAGCTGGTCGAGGGCGACCGCACTGGCGACCGGGTCTCCCGCGGGCCACGCGACGCCCACGAGCGCTGCGTGGGGGTCCCGCCGGATCGGCTGGTACACGTGGTGCCACCGGGCGCCGTCGTCGAGGATCGAGGTGCCGCGGACGTCCACGACCCTGCGTTCCACTCCCTCCCCGCGCCACTCGACGCGGTCGGCGGCGCTCCCTGGCGGGAACACCAACCCCACCCGACCATCGGCGCTGCGCTCCGTGCGGAGCTCGGCGCCGTCGGGCAGGAACACCCAAACCTCGGTGGCGTCGCGGCCGGCTTCGCCGCTCGGCAGGTGGCTCGACGGAACGAGCTGCACCCATCCCTCGCGGACCCACGCAGACACGGGGTCGGCGCGGGTGAGGAGCGCGGGCTCCGCACATCCGGCGAGCAGCGCGATCACCGGACTTCCGTGCCCGCGAGGAGGTCGGCGTCCGGGTACCCGGCGTGGCAGCCGTAGCAGAACGCGATGGGGCCCGAGTTGGTCACCGCGAACCCGGCGTCCCGCTGCTCGAACGTCCAATCGTCGACGTCGGGGTCGTCGCCCTCGGCGCCCTTGATCATGACGTTGTACACGAGGGTGGCGGTGCCCTGGCGCTTGATGGCGACCGAGCCCTCCGGCGCCTCGAACGGGGTGCCGGCCTCGATCAGCGGCTGCAGGTTGGTCGAGTACCAGATCTGCATCTCGCCGTGCACCGAGCCGTCGTCGACGGGGCCAGCCATGAGGGTGAAGAAGTCGGCGGAGGTGTCGAAGTCCTCGGCGAACGCGCCGGGACCCGGCTCTCCGGTGGGGGTGGTCCCCTCGTCGGTGGTGGCCTCGCCCCCCTCGCACGCCATCAACCCCAGGATCACGGCCGCTCGTCGCATCTCGACCTCGCCCCCGCAACCTACGGGGCCGGCACCAGTCAGGCCATTGGAACTATTCCAATGAGTCATGTAGATTTGTTGCATGGAGGGGGTGTGGATCGACTGGGCCGGCTGTCGCGGTTCTGGAACTGGTTGCCGCACTTCCGCGCCGTTGCCGAGACCGAACACCTGCCGACGGCCGCTGCGCGGGTCCACGTCACGCCGCCCGCCTTGTCGCGCACCCTGAAGCTCCTGGAGGAGGAGGTCGGGCACCCCCTGTTCCACCGCCGCGCGGGGCGCCTCGTGCTGACCAGCGACGGGCGGCGCCTGCTGGAGGCGGTCCGGCTCGCGATGCGCGCCGTGGACGACGCCGAGAGCCACCTCGGAGAGGTCGTCGTGGGCGGGCCCTTGTGGGTCGCTGCGGGCGGGGTGAGCCAGCAGCGGGTGCTGCGGGCGCTCGTGGCGCTGCGGGTCACCTGCCCGACCCTGGAGCCCCGGCTGCTCACGCCCGATCCCGATCGCGTGGTGGACCAGCTCTGGGCCGGCGAGCTCGACCTGGCGGTGGGCAGCTTCGTGAAGCGCGCGCCCGGCATCGGCACCGAGCTGCTCGGACACGAGCGCTCGAGCGTGTGGTGCGGCCCGCGGCACCCCTGGTTCGGGCGGACCGACGTCGCGTTCGAGGAGGTGGTGCGGTGGCCGTTCATCGCGCCGCCCACCGAGCCCGGCGGCGTGAGCCCGGAGGGGTGGCCCACGGATGTGCCCCGGCAGGTGGCCTTCGTGGTGGACCGCATCGCGCTCGGGGTGGACCTCTGCGCGGCGACGGAGCTGCTGGCGGTGTTGCCGGATTCGCTCGCGGCGGCCTCCCCGGTGGCGCTGCATCGCCTGCCACTGGGGGATCTGCTCCCGCGTACCCCCATCGTGGCGCACTTCACCGAGCCGATGGCGTCCCAGGGCGCCGTGGGGCTCCTCCTGACCGCGCTCCGCTCGGTGCCGCCGGAAGAACGCCCCACTCCCGGCGGTGGACCGGACCGGGCGTCCGGGCCGAACAGCGGATAGCCGTCCGGCGGGAGCGCAGCCTGATCGACGACGATCCGCCGACGGAAGTGGAGAGCCTCCTCCGGGTGGCGCAGGACGTGCACCGCCGTAGGGTCCTCCGCGCGGTCGCGGTGTTGTCGCTCCTGTTCGTGTTCGGCGCCCTCCCCACGGTCCTCGCCGAGGACGTCGAACCGTGGCGGGTCCTGTTGCCCCTCGTCGCGGTGGTCGCCGCTGCCGTGGCCGCGGTCGTGCTCACCGACCGCGGCGCCGTCGGCCTCGGCTTCGGGCTGCTCTCCATCGTGATCCTCGCCACGGTGTTCGACGCGCACGTGTTGCTCACGCTCGGCCTCACCGCTCCCGTCCATGTCACCGGGCTGGTGATCCTGGCCTCGGCGATGTTGCCCTGGCGGCGGCTGATCGCGTTCGGGGTCTCCGCCGCTGGCGCGGTCCTCGCGATGCGGTTCGCGCGGGGAGACGACGGGCACTGGTTCGATACCACGTTCGACCTGGTCGGGGCCCCGCTCCTGGCGACGGTGTTGCTGGCGGTGGACCGGTGGCGGGTGGACCGCGACGAGGCCCTCCTGCGCAACGCCCTGCGCGAAAAGGCAAGAGCGACGGCTGCTGCGGGGCGCGCTGCCGAAGAGGCGCGGCTCGCGAGCCTCGTGAAGTCGGAGTTCCTGGCGCGGGTGAGCCACGAGCTCCGCACCCCCATCAACGCCATCCTCGGCTACACCGAGCTCGTGCAGGAGGCGGACGACACGCTCTCCGGGCAGACGCGAGCGGACCTCGGGCGCGTCCAGCTGGCGAGCCGGAACCTGCTGGCGCTGGTGGACGACGTCCTGGACCTGTCGCGGGTGGAAGCCGGGCGCGTGGCGTCGGTGCCCGAGGTGGTGACGACGGTGGCGCTGGTGGAGTGGCGACCACCCGGCTTCAGCTCGAGCGGAACCGGAACCGGCTCGTCGTGGAGACCGAGCCCGGAGAGGTGGTCGTGGACCCGCGCCTCGTGCGCCAGGTGCTCGTGAACCTGCTCGCCAACGCCGCGCGGTTCACGACGGACGGCACGGTGACGCTGCGCACCCGCCTCGAGGACGACCAACTGGCATTCGACGTGATCGACACGGGCATCGGCATCCGACCAGAGCGGGTGGCGGCCCTGTTCCAGCCGTTCGTGCAGGCGGAGGCCGACACCGCGTACCGATACGGAGGCACGGGGCTCGGGCTCGCGATCTGCGACCGCCTGGTCCGCGCGATGGGCGGGCGGATCGAGGTCGAGAGCGCACCGGGCGCTGGTTCGCGCTTCACCGTGGTGCTCCCACAGCGGACCGCGACGCTGCCATCGACGGCCCGGCTGCTCTCGGTCGAAGGCGCCACCCGTTCTGCCGCACGCGCTCCCACACCTCGTCCGCTGCCTCTCTGGTGAGCTCGGGCTCCACCACCGCGCCGATCCAGGCGGGATCGGGCCGGAACCCTGCACACGCCGCGAGCTCCTGCACGACGTTGACGCGCCAGTCCGCCTGGGCGTCGACGACCTCCTGCGCGGGGCTCGGCGAGCGGCGCTGGGCCAGCAGGCTGCGGATGTGCGCCTCGGCGCCTCGGCGGGCCCGCTCGGAACGCGACTCCTGGTCCACCAGCGCCGCGAACCAGCTCCGCTCGTCCTCTCCGAGCCCGAACGCCCGGGTGAAGCGTTCCACCGAGGCCTCGTCCAGCCGGTGCCGCCCAGACAACAGCGCCGACAGGTTCGCCTCCGACATCTCCAGCTTCGGGGCGAGGTCTCGCTGGGTCCAGCCGCGCTCCAGGAGCGCAGCCTTCACGAAGTCGCGCCAGTTCAGGTGGTGGTACATGGCTCCGTTCTACCGCAGATGGCGCCCCGCGCGGCGGATCCGCCGGTACATGGTGGCCCGGCTCACCCCCGCCAGTACCGCGGCCCGCTGCACGTCCCCCTGGGCTGCGCCGAGGCAGGTGTCCACCCAGGCCGCCGCCGCCTGCTGGCCCACGTCCGGGGCCTCGGCGGGGGGCAGGTGCCGCAGCTCCACGGCGGAGGCGCCCTCCAGCACCGCGTCCATGTACGCCACCTCGAGCCGGGTGCGGGGACCGCGGTAGGAGCTCGCTGCGCGAGCGAGGAGCTCACTCCGTGCGGCGTCCGCGAGGGGGAGGCGCGGGGTCCCGTGCTGCGCTGGAAGGGCTCGGAGCCAGTCTTCGAGCGCCGCGCACAGGTCCGCCCGCGTGGGAGGGGGGATCCGGACCCCCTCCGTCGGAGGCAGCGCCCAGCGCTGCACGTGTGTCGCCTCCGACAGCTGCGCCCACGCCACCGTGGCGTCCTTGGCGAGCGCCTCCCCCAACACCACCTCGAGCACCAGGAGCTGCGCGGTGAACCCTGCCGTCCGGGGGTCGACCCCGAGCCGGGAGAGCCGCACCGCCAGGCTCTGCTCGAGTGCCTGGCGCAGGAGCACCGCCGCCGCCCGCGACCACCACCCCTCGGACGGCGTGGACGGGGCAGACCACAGGGCCTCCGCTGCGTCGACCAGGGCGTCCGGGTCACAGGCCGCCTCCACCGCGGCGCGGCACAACGCGGGCACGACGCGGCCCGCCAGCGCCTGCACGCCCGGATCCCGCGCCACCCGCTCGGCGTCGAGCAGGTGCTGGTCGACGGGGCTCCGGGTGCGGCGGAGCTCGACCACGGACCCCGCGCGCCGCGCGACCTCCAGCACCACCACCGGGAGCCGCAGGCGGTCGAGGGCGTCCGGCAGGCGGGGATCGTGGGTGAACACCACGACCTGCCGCCGGTCCGCGACCCCCGCGAGGACGCGCGCGAGGCCGTCCACCTTGGCCGGATCCATCGATTGCACCGGATCGTCCACGACGACGAAGCGGAACGGGCTCTCGGGGCGGGTGGCCCGCGGCAGGAACAGCGCGAGCGCCAGCGCGTTCAGCTCTCCCTGCGACATCACCGACAACGCGACGGCCTCGGCCGCGTCGACCGAGGCCGCGAGCTCCACCCGCCGCCGGGTCCCCGTGCCCTCGAGCCGCACGTCGTCGAGCGAGACGGAGGACTCCTGCCGCAGGAGCTCCCAGATCTGCCGGGCCTCGGTGGCGATGGGGCGGAACGCAGCGTCGCGCACCTCGGCCTCGACGCCCTTGAGCCACTTCTCGGCGGCCTCGAGCGACCGGAGCCGGGACCGCCACGCCACGGCCTGGCGCGCCTGCTCGGCGAGCGCGGCGAGCTCCGGCGCCACCTCCGCCCACGCGCGCCGCGCCTGGTCGACCTCGGCCCGGCACCGCTCCGCCCACGCGACTGCCAACGCGAACGCTTCGGTGCCGTACACCACGAGGTCGTCGAGGGTGCGCCCCCTGCGGGCGCGGGCGACCGACTCCACCACCTCGGCGGGCGCGCCGGGCGGAGCCGCGAGCGTCGCGCACCAGTCGGCGGCGCGGCGCTGCGCTTCGGCGAGCCGGTGGTTCGCGGCGGTGGCCTCGAGCGCGGCCGACGCCAGCTCGTCGCGCCACCGGACCGCTCGCGACCGCCAGTCGGCTCCGCAGGACCCGGCGCCGCACACAGGGCAGGCGCCGTCGCCGTGCGCCTCGTGCCAGGACAGCGCGGCGTCCAGGACCACCGCGGCCCGGCGCTCGATCTCCGCCCGGGACCCGTCGGTCGCCGCGACCTCGCGCAGCGCAGCGTCCCACTCGTCCACCACGGCGTCGGGGGCCGGGTGGGTCCACGCAGCGCCAGCCACGACCTCGGATGGCACGCCGGCGTCGGTCGCGAGGGCCTCGGACAACGCCGTGAGGTCCCACGTGCGGCCGGACAGCGCCCCCCGGGCCGAGGCCGCGCGCGGGTCGGGCACCTCGGCGAGGCGCGGGAGGAGCCGCTGGGCGACGGCGACGACGGCCTCGATCCTGGTCTTGTCGGCGCGCCGCGCCTCGGACAGGCGGGCGACGGCGTGGGTGAGCCCGTCGCCGCCGAGCAGCCCCCGGAGGGCGTCGAACAGCTTGGAGGGCCCGTCGTCGAGCATCCGGCCCATCTCGGTGGTCCCGAGGAAGGGGCGGTGGACGGCGACGGCCTCGGGGAAACCAGCCGGGGCACCGTCGAGCACGCCGGCGGAGAGCAGGTCTCCGGCCTCCCACCGGCGCGTCACCACCACCTGCGAGCCACCCGCGGAGAACGTGGCGGCGACCCGCGTCCTCGGCGCCCCGAGGTTGCGCCAGCCCGCCCGCCACTCCGCCGACCGGCCCGCGAACCGGCTGCTGTCTCCGCCGAGCAACACCTCGAACCCCTCGGCGAGGCTCGACTTTCCGCTGCCGTTGCGTCCCACCACCACGGTCAGGCCGGGGCCGGGCTCGATCGCGATTCTCGTGGCAGGCCCCACCCCACGGAAGCCCTCGACCTCGAGCGCGGTCAGCCACAGCGCCGGGAGCGCAGCAGCGGGCGAGGTCACCGCCCTGGCCGGAGCCGGATCGCCGCCCAGGGCGCGTGCGAACGCGGCGTCACCGTCCAGCGCCGCCAGGATCCAGTCCGCGTCCCCACCGAGCGCCTGGGCATCGGCGGCCAACCGCGACAGCAGGTCGTCCACGGCGCCTCCCGCGGCAGGTGTACGGCACGCTCCGGTGGCGTGTCACGCGGCGGGTTTCAGCGTTTGTGAAACCAAGGAAAAGAGGACGCCGATCGCCAGCAACTCGCGTCACGTCAGCCGTTCTCGCCCTCCAGCTCGTCGAGGAACAGGCGGGCGAAGGCCGGGCGGTGCGAGAACCCGAGCTCCGGGTGGTAGGACACGAGCGGCCAGTCGGTGGTTGCGGCCCCGGTCACGAGCAACAGGCACTCGTTGCCGTCCGACTCCCCGACGCAGAGGAGGCGGTCCAACAGGTCGTCACGGGGCGCGGCCGGCGGGTCGAGGAGCGCGGGGTTCGCAGCCAGGTACTCCCGGAACTGCGCGGGCTCGCGGTGACGGTCCCTGTTCATCCAGAACACCCGGGCCGCCGGGAGCAGCGACACGAGGCCCAGCGGGAAGCCCGCGGCGCAGCGCCAGCCGTCGCTCGCGCGCAGGAACGACGCGTAGGCCTCCGGGAACCGCACCCCGAGCCGCGCCTCCGCCGCAGCCACCTCCCCGTCGGTGGCGGGGGGCTCCCCGAGCCAGTCGGGATCCGGGCGATCCGCGAGCGCTTCGCGGTCGTCGTCGTCCAGCACCTCGAACAGCGCCTCGTTCAACTCCCGCAGCACGTTCGTCCAGTCCCGCTCCACGCTCCCCCCCACCGGGACGTTAGCCCGCTGCCTGGAGGCTCCGTGCGACGAGTGGTTCCGGCGACCGTCTTCGGGAGCGCCCTCGCGTGTGGGGGCCTGTTCGTCGATCACGCAGGCCTGGGACACGTTCGCGAAGCCATGACGGCGAGCGAGCCCGCGCTCAGCGCCGCGCTGCTGGCCCGCGGCGCCACCGAGGTGGGGCTCGTGCGCTTCCGGTGTGCCCAGGCGCTCGAGGCGTACGCCGAGGTGGACCCGGCGCAGCGCCAGGCCCTCCTCGCGGCCGCCCTGACCGACCCGATGGGCCTGTGCCCGACCACGTGCGGCGGGGGCGCGGCCCTGGTCACCGAGCTCGGCGCGCTGCCTGCTCACGATCGGACCACCACCGCCGTGAGCCGCTGCGACGCGGAAGGCGCGGATCCCGTGTTCGGAGGCGCGCTGGCGCCGCTCCGCTCCGGCATGCCGGCGCTCGAGTACCTCGTGTTCCGCGCGGTCCTCGAGCGGGCCCAGGCAGCCGATGTCGGGTTCGGCGATCTGCGCGACGAGGTCGCGACCGCGATCGTGCTCGGCGGGCGCCCCGACCTGTCGCCGACCGACATCGTGGCCACCGACGGCTCGTTCGCGCCGCCCCCCAACACGTTCACGACGCTCGCGGACGCGCTGCGGACCTGCGACAGCCCTCACCTGCAGCACCGGCTGGTGATCGCGCCGGGCGGCGGCGTGGTGGCCGTGGCGGGTGGCCCCGATCGGTGCGTGGCCGACCAGCTCGCTGCCCTCACCTTCCCCACCACCTCCGGCTGGGGCTTCGTCGACGTCA
Organism: Myxococcota bacterium; assembly: GCA_044356535.1. Classification (GTDB taxonomy): domain Bacteria; phylum Myxococcota_A; class UBA796; order UBA796; genus JACKER01. The sequence goes on along the minus strand of JBIKWC010000169.1, from coordinate 3,951 downwards.
CGTGGACGGTCCCGCCCGCGCCGGTGCCCTGACGCCGGCCGGGTTGATCCGGTCTTGCGTCACCTGGTTGGCGTAGGTGGGACGCATGCAGCGGCCATTGGACGCCGATCCCATCGCCGCGCCCTTGGCCTTGAATACCAAGGCCAAGCACCAATTTCTGGCCGCCAGCCGTCGACTCGTCGACCTCGAGTTCGAGTTCGAGTTCGAGTTCGACCTTCGACCTCGAGAGATCGACCTCGAGTTCGAGTTCGACCTCCGACCTCGAGAGATCGACCTCGAGTTCGACCTCGGCCTCGACCTCCGGCTCAACTTCAACGCGGGGCGCAGGGAGGCCGGCCGCGCGGTAGACTGCGCGACCCGGAGGCCACGATCCCCACCCGTCTGCTCGGACCGTTCGTCCTCGAGCAACGCATCGGGCGGGGCGGCATGGGCGAAGTGTGGCGGGCCCGCCACCAGACCCAGCACGCGACCGTCGCAGTGAAGGTCCTGACGGCCGAGGGCTCGTCCAAGCCCATGTTCGTCGACTCGTTCCGCAACGAGGTCCGCGCGGTGGCGGGGCTCGATCACCCACACGTGGCGCTGGTCCTCGACCACGGAGAGGTGAGCCGGGCGGCGGAGAAGGCGAGCGACGGCGAGCTCGTGGCGGGCACGCCGTACCTGGCCATGGAGCTCGTGGAGGGCGGCGACACGCTCGCAGAGCACATGGGGACGTTGCCCTGGTACGAGATCGAGCGCGTGCTCCGCGGGCTCCTCGACGCCCTCGCCCACGCCCACGCGCGCGGCGTCGTACACCGCGATCTCAAGCTGTCGAACGTGCTCTACGAGAAGCGCACGGGGACCTACAAGCTCACCGACTTCGGCATCGCCCACGGGCTCGCCGCCACCGGAGACCCGTTCCGCTGGGGCACCCCCGCGTACATGCCCCCCGAGCAGCTCCTGGGGCGCTGGTGGGACTACGGCCCCTGGACCGACCTGTACAGCCTCGGCTGCTGCGCGTGGGCGCTCCTGTGTGGCACCCGCCCGTTCCCGGACGACGTGGCACGGACCCAGGCCCAGCGCCGCCTGCCGCCGCTCGTCAGCCACCTGACCGTGCCTCCGGGGCTGGAGTCCTGGCTCGCGCAGCTCACCGACCCGGAGCCCGCCGCCCGGTACCAGCGCGCCGCCGACGCCGCCTACGCGCTGCACACGCTCGTGCGTGGGTGGATCGGCAGCGACGCCCTGGAGCTCGCGCGCGCCGGCAAGCCGCTCCCCAAGGACCACACCATCACCCTCGCCTTCGCGGACTACGACCACGAGAGCGAGGACACCTTCGTCCCGCAGCGCCCGTCCCCCACCCGCCTGCCGCCGATGCCCAGGGGGTGGCGCCGCCGGCGGGCCCCGAAGCCGAGCATGCGGCTCAAGGGCGCCGGGCTCGGGTTGTGGGGGGTGCGCCGCATCCCGATGATCGCGCGGGTGCGTGAACGCGACACGTTGTGGGAGGCCCTGCACGAGGTGCGTTCCCACCGGGCGCTCCGGATCTGCGTGCTCACCGGGGCCGCCGGCACGGGGAAGTCGCGGCTCGCGGAGTGGCTGGCGGAGCGGGCGCACGAGGTGGGCGCGGCCTCGTTCCTCCGGGCCGACCACTCCGCGGACGCCGGCACCTCCGACGGCCTCGGCGGGATGGTGGCGACCTACCTGCGCACGGCGGGGCTCTCGGCGTCCCAGGTCCGCCAGCGCGTGCTCTCCGCCCTGCAGCACGGCGACGAGGCCGTCGACCGGTGGGACGTCCGCGGCCTGATGGACGTCGCGACCCCGGGGCTCGACGGCGCGCCCCCCGCCTTCCGCAGCGCGCGGGAGCGCCACGACGTGATCCGGCGGTTCGTGGTGCGCCAGGCCGCCCGCCGGCCGCTGGTGGTGTTGCTGGACGACGTGGACCTGGGCCCCGACACCCTCGAGTTCGCGCGGAGCCTGGCGGACGAGGCGCCGGCGGACTGCCCCGTGTTGCTGGTGTTGGTGGCCCGCGACGATCGGCTCGTGGAGCGCCCGCAGGAGCGCCGCGCGCTGGAGGACCTGGCCGGCCGCCCCCACGCCCGGCGGATCGCGCTCGGGCCGCTGTCCGGCAGCGATCACCGCGCGCTCGTGGAGCAGCTGCTGGGGCTCGAAGGCGCGCTGGCCCGGCTCGTCGAGGAGCGCACGGCCGGGAACCCGATGTTCGCGGTGGAGCTCGTCGGGGACTGGGTGCAGCGCGGCATCCTGGTGCCGGGCCCGGGCGGGTTCGAGCTCGTGCCGGGCGCCGAGGTCACGATGCCGGACGACGTCCACGCGACGTGGGCGGACCGGGTCGACGTGTTCCTGCAACACCGGCCCCCGGCCGACCGCGTGGCGCTCGAGCTGGCGGCGCTGCTGGGCCAGCGCGTGGACAAGGCCGAGTGGCGGGCAGCGTGTGTGGCGCGCGGCCTCACCGTCTCGCCCGACCTCGTGAACGCCCTCCTCGCCGTGCGGCTCGCGGTGCCGGAGGATCCTCGCGGCAACCGGTGGGCGTTCGCGCACGCGATGCTGCGGGAGAGCCTGGAGCGGTCGGCGGAAGAGGCCCTGCGGGCGCCGATGTTGCACCGGGCGTGTGCGGCGGTGCTGGCGGCGTCGCCGGACCGCGAGCGCCTCGCGCGGCACCTCCTGGGCGCCAACGCGACGGCGGCGGCCCTCACGCCGCTGGTGGACGCGATCGACGCGTGTTGCCGGGCAGGGGACTACGACCGCGCCGACGGACTGCTGGAGCTGTGGAGCTGGGCGGCCCGCGAGGCGAAGCTCCCGCCCTCCGATGCGCGCACGATGCAGGGTCTCCGCGCGGCGGCCACGGTCCACCGGTACAAGGATCGGCCGGTCGAGGTGCTCGCCGCGTGTACGAGCCTCGAGGAGGGCGTGCGCCTGCACAGGTGGCCGAAGGACCTCCTCGCGTACGTCCGCATGCAGCAGGGGCGCCTGGCGCGCATGTCGGGCGACTTCGAGCAGGCCGTGACGCTGTTCCGCGACGGCCTGCACCAGGTGGCCGACCCCGTCACCAAGGCCTCCCTGCACGTGCGCATCGGCCAGGCGCTCCTCTGCCTCGGTCGCCTGCGGGAGGCCGAAGGCGAGTACCGGGCCACGCTGCACCTCGCGAACCTGGCCGGGGACCCCTCGGGCGCGGGGGACGCCTGGATGGGGCTCGCGAACCTGTCGCTGGCGCGGGGCACCGTGGAGGACGCCCGCGCCGCGATCGAGCAGGCCCGGACCGCGTTCCAGGCGGTCGGCAACCGCTATGGGCTCGCGTCGGTGGAGGAGCTGTCGGGAGAGCTCGCCCGCTACTCCGGCGACCTCGACGACGCGGTGACGCACTACCGCGCGGCGGTGGAGCAATGGCGGCAGCTCGGCACCGAAGGCGCAGCGCTGTACGCCGACGTGAGCCTGCTGCTCGTGGACATCGAGCGGGGCCGCGCGGATCGGGTGGCGGAGGAGCTCGAGCGCTGCGCACGCACGGCCAGGAGCTTCGGGGATCGCGGCCTCCTCGCCACGATCCGGCTCGCCCAGCTCGTGTGCGACGCGTGGACCGGGGACGAAGCCCGGTGGGACGAGCACCTGGTGGACGCCGCCACCATCCTCGCCGAGACCCGCCTCGTGACGCCGGACGTGGCGCGCATCGCCGGGCAGGCGGCGCTGGCCGCCCAGCGGGGGGGATGGACTGCGCGCGCGGACGACCTGTGGTCGCTCGCGTGGGGCCAGTGGACGGTGTTGGGGCGGACGAGCGACGCGGATCGGGTGAGAGCGGCAGCGGGCTGACGGGGGTGCGCGATGTGGGCGTTGGTGGTGCACGGCGGCGCGGGGTTGATCCGCCGCGACGGGTTGTCGGCGGAGCGCGAGGCCCAGTGCCATGCGGGGCTGGCGGCGGCGCTGGCGGCGGGCGCAGCCGTGCTCGAGGCCGGCGGGACGGCGCTCGAC
>JBIKWC010000437.1:0-4509 GCA_044356535.1 Myxococcota bacterium | reverse complement strand
GCACCCCAGCACCCGCCGCGTCGCCCAGCGGCCTTGGATCACCGCGTGCACGCGCAGGCGGCCGTCGCAATGGGGACAGGCCGTGGCGCAAGCGTGGATGGCCGGCGTCGCGGCCGCCGTGGTGGTGGGGCTGGGCGGGCTCTGGTGGCGGGCGCGCCGGCGCGCCGTGTAGGTGGGCCGGTTCGGGCGCTACGAGGACAACGTGGCCGCGGTCACGACGAACCCGCCGCGACGTTCACCGCTCGGCGGCCGACGCCGTCGCGGAGATCGCGCCGGGTCTGGGCTACCCGACGCGGACCGCTGCCACCGAGCGATCGCCGACGGGTCCCGCAACCCAGGTCAGCTGCGAGCCAAGACCACGCGGTTGCGGCCCTGTTCCTTGGCCTGGTAGAGGGCCGCGTCGGTAGCGCGCACCAGCACGCCGGGGCGCTCGCCCGGCCCCGGGGTGCTCGTCGCGACACCGAGGCTCAGCGTGACATGCGGCGCGACCTCCGAGCCGGCGTGCGGGACGCCGAGCGCGGACACCTCGGCGCAGAGCGCCTCCGCGACCCGCGCGGCGTCCGCCGCCGCCATGCCTGGCAGCAACAGCGCGAACTCCTCGCCGCCGTACCGCGCGGCGACGGCGTGCGGGCTGGTCGCGCAGCCGCGCAACACCGCCGCCACCGACCGCAAGCACGCGTCGCCCGTTGGGTGGCCGTAGACATCGTTGAATCGCTTGAAGTAGTCGATGTCGCACAGCACGAGCCCGAGCGGCTCGCCGTTCTCCGCCGCGCGCGCCCATTCGTGATCCAGCGCCAGGTCGAATGCGCGCCGGTTGGCGAGCCCGGTCAGCCCGTCGATCATGCTCCAGCGGCGTAGCTGGTCGCCCTGCTGCTTGAGCGCCAGGTAGTTGCGGACGCGTGCCCGGACGATGTCGGCGTGCACGGGCTTGTGGATGAAGTCGATGGCACCCGCGGACAGCGCGCGCGCCTCGATGTCGGGAGCGCCATGGCTCGTCACGAACAACACGAGCGTCTCGGCGAGCTCGGCGTGGGTGCGCAGCTCCTGCAAGACCGCGAAGCCATCGGCGTCGGGCATTTCCACGTCGAGCAGGACGAGGTCGGGCTTCACCCGGAGCGCGAGCGAGACGGCCTCGCCCGAGCGGGTCGCGAAGTACACTTTGGCCACGCTCTTGAGGACGTTGGCGAGGACGATCACCGTTGCGGGGTCGTCGTCCACGACGACGATCCGCGCTTCGTGGGGCCTATCGGCGGAGAGCTTCATGACACCCTCAGCAGGCCGCGCAGCAGCCCGGCCGCCTCGTCGAAGCGGAGCCGCGCGATCGCCGCGGCGAGCGTCGCGGCGCGAGCGGCGCCGAGGCGATCGCGGAGCGCCGGCCTCATCTGCTGATACCGCTCCAGTGCGTCCGCTTCGCAGCGCTCGAGCTGCTCGATGAATCCGCGCAGCGCGTCGTCGTCCAGCGCAGCACGCGGGCCGTCCGGCGCCGGGTCGAGGTCGGCCAGCCCAACGCGCACAGCCGCCACGAGCGCGGCCACGGCCGCGTCGAGCTGCGCGAACAGCGCTTGTGCGGGCGCGCCAGAGCGCAGCGCCGCCTCCACCTCGCCGGCGATCGCCATGGCCGCCCGCGCGCCCGCGTTGCCGAGCAGCCCGCGCAAGGCGTGTACGCGCCGGGCCGCATCGAGCGTTTCGCCGCGACCCAACGCCTCCCGTGCAGCGCGCAGCTCTGGCTCGGCGTCGGACGCCAATCCGTCGAGCACCCGGACGAAGAGCGCGACGTTGTCCCCGAAGCGGAGCGCGACGTCGCCCCTCTCGATTCCGGCGACCGTCGGATACGCGACGGAGCGACCAGGCCGACGAGCGCTGACCTTCGCCTCCTCCACACGCCACGACGCGCGACCGGCGCTCGCCAGCGGCAGACGCACGCGCTCGAGGAGCGCCTGGACCAGGACGAGCGGGTCGATCGGCTTGGGGACGTGTCCGTTCATGCCGGCGGCGCGGCAAGCGTCCTGGTCGTCCTGCAGAACGGCGGCCGTCATGGCGAGGATGGGAAGGGTCGCCGAAGCCGGGCGGGTGCGCAGCCGGCGCGTCGCCTCGAAGCCGTCGAGGACGGGCATGTGCAGATCCATCAGGATGGCGTCGAACCCTCCCTGTTCGACCAGCGCGAGCGCCTGCTCCCCGTTGCTAACGATGGTGGCTCGCATACCCAGCCGCTCGAGCAGATCGCGCGCCACGAGCTGGTTGGTCTCGATGTCCTCCACGACGAGGATGTGGGCACCGCGCAGGGGTGCGGCGCGCGCGAGCACCGACGCCATCTGTCCGGTCGGCAACTTGACCCGTTCCGGCACGCCCAGCCCCACGAGCGTGTCGAGCAGCCGGGAAGCGGAGACCGGCTTGCGGAGCACCGCCTGCAACGGCAGCCCGGCGGCCTCGCCAAGCAGTTGCTCCCGGTCGAACGCCGTGACCATCACCACGACCGGCGGCTCGCGGAGAGCCTGTTCCTCGACGCGATCGCGGATCCACCGCAGCACGTCGAGCCCGCTCATCGTCGACATCCGCCAGTCGAGCAGCACCAGGTCGAACGGGCGCGTCGACGTGGGCGTGGGCGGGAGCAAAAGGGCGATCGCTTCGGCGCCGGAGCTCGCTTCCACGGCCTCGACGCTCCACGAGGCGAGCATCTCGACAAGGACATGGCGCGAGGCCTCGGTGTCATCGACGACGAGCGCGCGCAGGCCGCGGATCGGCAACAGCTTCTTCGACAGGTCGCGCCGCGCGCCCACGGGCAGCTCCACCCCGAAGCCTATGGTGCTGCCCCAACCGCGCTCGCTCTCGATGGAGAGCGCGCCGCCCATCATCGTGACGAGGCGCTGGCTGATCACGAGCCCGAGGCCCGTGCCGCCGAAGCGCCGCGCGATGGATTCGTCGGCCTGTGTGAACGGCGAGAAGAGCCGCTCCCTGTCCGCCGGGGCAATACCAATGCCCGTATCCTCGACCTCGAACCTCAGGCGTACGTGGGTGGACGCCGCCGACGGCAGCGCGGTCACGCTCAGCCGTACGTGCCCGGCCGCGGTGAACTTCACGGCGTTGCCGACGAGGTTGTTCAGGATCTGGCTGAGCCGCAGCGGGTCGCCCACGAGCGTGGCGGGCAGGCCGGGCTCGACGCCCAAGAGGAGCTTCACGCCCTTGCTTTCGGCGCCGAGCGCGAAGAGGTCGACGACGTTCTCGAGCAGCTCTTCGAGGCCGAACTCAGTCTGCTCGAGCTCGACCCGACCGGCCTCCAGCTTGGAGTAGTCGAGGATGTCGTTGAGCGTGGACAGCAGGGCCCGCGAGGAGCTGTGGATGCGGTCGAGGTACTCGGCGAGCCGCGGCGGCAGGTTGGGCATGCTCGCCCCGAGCGCGGAGAGGCCGATGACCGCGTTCATCGGCGTGCGGATCTCGTGGCTCATGTTGGCGAGGAACAAGCTCTTGGCGCCGCTCGCCGCCTCCGCGTCGACCTTCGCCCGTGCGAGCGCCTCCTCGACCGCGACTTGCTCCGTGAGGTCGTAGTTGACGCCGATCATCCGCACCGGGCGGCCCTCGGCGTCATGGGTCGTCCGCGACGCGGCCTTGATGTGGTGGACGGAACCGTCCGGCCAGACCACGCGGAAGCGCGGCGCGTATTCGTGCTCCCCGCGCAGCGCGGCCTGAATTTCCCCCTCGGTCCTGGCCTTGTCCTCAGGGTGGATGGCCACGGACCACGCTTCGTAGGCACCGCCGAAGTCCGCCCGCTGCAGGCCATAGAGCTGGTACATGACGTCGTCCCAGACCAGGACGTTGTTCGGAACGTCCCAGTCCCAGACCCCGACTCCACCCGCTGTCGTGGCCGTCGCCAAGCGCTCGTTCGTCCTGCCCACCTCGAGGCGTAGGGCCTTGTCGCGCGTGATGTCGCGCACCACGCCCCGTGCGGCGCACGGCGCGCCGTCGGGGCCAATCACCCATGCGATGCGCTGCTGGAGCCAGCGGACATCATCGCCGCGGACCAGGCGGTGCTCCAGCTCGGTCACGCCCGCGTCGGCGGGGGGGGCAGCGAGCGCGGCGGCGACGTCCAGACGATCCTGCGCGGGACAGGCCGCGAGCAGCGCCGCGACCGTGTCGGGCAACGCCTCGCCGAGAAGCGCGCGCGCGCCATCCGACCAGCGCAGCGACCGCTCTGGGAGCGTGAGCTCCCATGTGCCGATCGCGGCCAGCCTCTCGACGTCGGTCGTCATTCTTGGGGGGGATATCACGGACAGGGACTTCGATGACTACGAGTAGGAGAAATGAACCCTCCTCCCTGCACCTGACCCTCTCCCCGTCAACCGCGCGCTCGGGCCGTTCGGGGCGGGGCTACACGTTCGACGCGGCCGGGATGGACCAGACGGCCGCCCGTCCCCTCGCTCCGCTCGGGCGCGGCCAGCCGCAGGTCATCCGGGCGATGAGCTGCGGGCCGGCCAGCCCGACGAAGGAGGGGTGGTCGGGCCGTCAGATCCATCG
>JBIKWC010000168.1:0-15811 GCA_044356535.1 Myxococcota bacterium | reverse complement strand
GGTGGGACCTGGAGCTGCCGGTCGAGCCTCGCGGGGGGGGCCGGATCTGGGTGCGCGCAGTGGGCACTGCCGAGCTGGTCGCCGGTCGCGTCGTGCGCCTCCTGGGGGCGCTGCAGGACATCACCGCCCGGGTCGAGCAGCGGCAGGCGCTGGAGCGCGCCCACGAGCGGATGTCGTTGGCCACGGACGGGGGCAGCATCGGGATCTGGGATCTCGACCTCGCGCTCGGTCGGTTGGCCTGGGACCCACGCATGTACCGGCTCTACGGGCTCACGGATCGCCGCGAGGTCGACCTGTGGGAGCGCTGGCTGAGCTGTGTGCATCGAGAGGATCGCGCGCACGTCGAGCGGACGATCGAGCGGGTGACCGTGGCCCTGCGGGACGACCTGGACATCGAGTACCGCGTGGTGTGGCCGGACGGCAGCGTGCACCACCTGCGCAGCGCGGCGCGCGTGACGCGGAGCGCAGACGGAGCGCCGATGCGGGTGGTGGGTGCGACGTGGGACGTGTCGGAGGTCCGAGGGTTGGAGGCGGAGCTCCGGCAACAACACGAGCTCCTGCGGGTGACCCTGCAGTCGATCGCGGACGCGGTGATCACCACCGACGCCGCAGGGCACGTCAGCTGGCTCAACCCCGCGGCGGAGCGCCTCACCGGCTGGGCCTCCGCGGAGGCCCACGGGCGTCCGCTCGCGCAGGTGTTCCAGCTCGTGAACGAGGTGTCGGGGGAGCTCCGCGGCGAGCCCAGCCTGCCCAATCCCGGTAGGGCTCCGGCGGGGCGGAAGTCGGTCCTGATCGCGCGCAGCGGCGCGGAGTACGGCGTCGAGGACGCCGCGTCCCCGATCCGCAACGACCGCGGCGAGGTCCTGGGCGAGGTGGTCGTGTTCCGGGACGTGACCGAGCAGCGCCGGCTGAGCGGCGAGATGCGGTACCGGGCCACCCACGACGCGCTCACGGGGCTCGTGAACCGCATGGAGTTCGAGAGCCGGCTCCACCGGACGTTCCAGCGGGCGCAGGGTGAGGGGACCGAACACGCCCTGCTGTACGTGGACCTCGATCAGTTCAAGCTCGTGAACGATTCGTGTGGCCACGCGGTGGGCGACCAGCTCCTCGTGGCGGTGGCTGGCCTCCTGACGGACTGCGTCCGCAGCCGGGACACGCTGGCGCGCCTCGGCGGGGACGAGTTCGCGATCATCCTCGAACACTGCCAACTCGACCCAGCGGGGCGCGTCGCCCAGAAGATCTGCGATCGCATGGACGACTTCCGGTTCGCCTACGACGGGCGGCGGTTCCGGATCGGGGCGAGCATCGGACTGGTTCCCATCGATCGGCGATGGACCGATGCGGCCGCCATCCTTCAGGCGGCGGACGCCTCGTGCTACGCGGCGAAGGAGGCTGGGCGAAATCGCGTGTACACGTGGTTCGAAACCGACGAAGCGGTCAGAGAGCGCAAAGGCGAGATGCAGTGGGCAACGCGGCTCGAGCAGGCGCTCGACGACGACCGGTTCGTGTTGTTCGCCCAGCGGATCGAGCCGCTGCGCGACCCGGCCCCGGGCGTCCACGCCGAGGTCCTCCTGCGGATGGTCGACACCGACGGGACCCTGAAGGCCCCGGGCGCGTTCCTGCCTGCCGCAGAGCGGTTCCACCTGTCGTCGCGCATCGATCGGTGGGTGCTGCGGCACGCGATCGCGGAGCTGGAGGGACTGGGCGAACTGGCGGCCGTGAACACGCTGTGTGTCAACGTCTCCGGGCAGTCGGTCGGCGACCGCGCGTTCCACGCCCACGCGATGGAGCTGCTCGTGAAGGCCGGGGCCGCGGTCTGCAGCCGGCTGTGCCTGGAGATCACCGAGACGGCGGCCGTCACGAACATGGCGGATGCCGCGCGGTTCATCCGCGAGGTGCGGACCCTGGGGGTGCGGGTGGCGCTCGACGACTTCGGCGCTGGCGCGTCGTCGTTCGGGTACCTCAAGACGCTCACGGTCGACGTCCTCAAGATCGACGGCCAGTTCATCCGGGGCCTCGTGACGGATCCGCTCGACGACGCCACGGTCCGCTGCTTCGTGGACGTGGCGCGGGTGCTGGGGCTGCGCACGGTCGCGGAGTTCGTGGACCACCCGGACGTGCTGCGTCGGCTCGGAGAGATCGGCGTGGACTACGCCCAGGGGTTCCTGCTCCACCGGCCCGAGCCGATCGGCGCGGTGTTGGCGGAGCTCGCGGCGGGGCGCCTCGTCGGGTGACCGTCAGAAGCCCAGCGACTCGCCCGTGAGCTGGTCGAGCTGCGGGAACGCGTAGCTGACCGCCGTCACGTCCTCCCGCCCCTCTGCGACGCGCTCGGCTCTCCGGCGGAGGTGTCCGGCCGTCGCCACCAGTCGCGCCAGCCGGATCGGCTTGTGCAGCGCGGCCCAGGTGCCCGGCTCGAAGGTCTCCAACCCCTCCTCGGGGACGAAGCCCGTCACGAACAGGATGGGCGCCAGCGGGTGCTGCGCGCGGCACAACCGCGCCAGCTCGAGGCCGTGGATGTTCGGCATGCGCACGTCGGTGACCAGCAGGTCGAGGCCGTGCGACTCCAGCCAGCTGAGGGCCTCGGTCGAGCTCGCGACCCCGGTGACCTCGTAGCCCGCGTTGCGCAGCGCCGAGACGTGCGTCTCGAGCAGCACCGGCTCGTCGTCCACCACGAGCACCCGCCGCTGGCTCGGCAACGCTGCCGGGGCCTCGTCGACAGCGTCCGCGTGGCGGAGCGCCACGAAGAAGCGGGCGCCGTGTGGGGCGGCGTCCTCGATCCAGATCCGGCCGTGGTGGTCGCGGAGGATCTGCCGCGCCACCGCGAGGCCGAGGCCCGTGCCGTGCGCCTTGTCCGTGACGAACGGCTCGAAGATCGAAGTGCGTCGGTCGATTGGCACCCCGGGCCCGTCGTCCTCCACGACCACGACCACGCCCCCGGGGCGGCCGTTGTGCTGGAAGGTCCGAGCCCGGAGACGGATCGAGCCCGTCGCCCCGACCGCGTCTCGTGCGTTCACGAGCAGGTTCACCAGGACCTGCTCCAGGTCGCCCGTCGCGCCGAGCACCGGCGGCAGGGTGGCTGGCACGTCCAGCGTCAACGTCACCCCCGCCGGCAGGGTGGGCTCGGCCAGATCCGCCGCCACCCGACAGACGCGCCCGAGGTCGACCAGCGCCAGCTCCGCGCCCGTGCCCCGGGCGACCGTGATCAGGCGCCGGGTGAGCTCGGAGGCCTTCTCGACCGTCGCCTCCATCTTGTCCAGGCGCGCGTGGACCCGGGGGTCGGGGACCTGCATCCGCAGCAGGCCCACGTGCGCGAGCACCGAGCCGAGCATGTTGTTGAAGTCGTGGGCGATCCCGCCCATCAGCACGCCGGCGGTCTCGAGCCGCGCCGCCTGGAGCACCGCGCGGTCCATCTCCCGGCGCACGGTGATGTCGCGGAGGGTGAGCATCACGAGCCCGCTGCCGAGCGGGGTCCCCAGCGACTCGAGCGAGCGGGCCGACCCCGTCTGGAACTCGCAGCGGTCGGGTCGGGTGGTGGCGCGTCCCACGTGGGCCCGGACCAGCGGGCGCTGGCCCTCCGCCACCACGACCAGCAGCGAGGTCCCGGTCGGGGCGCCCCGAGACACCACGCCCAACAGCTTCACCGCCGCGGGGTTCGCGTGGTCGATGCGGCCCCGGGCGTCGACCGTCACCATCGCGTCGAGCGACGAGCGCACGAGCTGCTCGTGTTGCGCCGACACGGCGGCATCCCGGAGCGCCAACGCAGCCCCGAGCGCCAGGGCGAACGCCAGGGCGGCAGGCCCCAGCCACGAGCCCCCGGTGCGCAGGCCCTGCGTCATGGACACCTCGGTGACGATGGCCCACAGGGCCACCACCAGCGCGATCACCAGCACCCACGAGCCCGGAACGCGGTCGCGCCACGCCTGGTACACCCGCGCCGCGAACCACGCCCCGAACACGGCATGCAGGGCGTTGGTGCACACCTCCGACCACCACAACCAGTCGGTGGGGGCCAGCAGGGCGCCGACCGCGAGCGCACCGCAGCCGCCCGCGAACCACGAGGCGGCCACGCCGGGTCGACCTTCGCGGAAGCTGTCCACGTACAGGACGCCCAGCCCGGCCACCACAGCTCCGAGCGACAAGTAGGACTTCATCGCTCCGACGGGGTCCGGCAGCCAGTCGAGCGCGAGGTTCGTCTGGCCGAGCGACGCCGCTGCCGCCGCGATCACGAAGGATCCGTAGGCCACCGAGGCAGGGCGCGGGAACCGGATCGCCACCAGCAGGGGGACCGCGCCGAGCAGCGACAGGCCCAGCACCACCGACAACCGTTGCCGCTCGATCGCGCTCGCGGTGGCGAACACCTCGGAGGCCGGTCCCATCGCGATCGCTCCGGTGAACCCTCCCTTGCCGAAGTCTCCGCGGACGTCGAGCTCCAGCTCGTGCAGCGAGCCCGGCGCGGCGGACGGGAGCGGCACCACCAGCGTCCGCTGGCTGCGTTGGCCCGGATCGTCGGACGCAGGGTCACCAGCGCCCCCCACCACGACGCCGTCCCACCGGACCGTGACGGCGTACATCGGCCGCTCGAGGAGCAGGGCGTCGTTGCGGCTCGTCACCACCACCGCCCGGTGTGCGGAGACCCGCGCGTCCGGAGCCAGCCCGTGGTACGCGAACAGGCCCGGCAGCGTGATCGCCTCGATGCCGGGCGCCCCCTCCACGCGCCAGGTCCCGGACAGGTCCACCACGCCCCGGTCCCGGGGGAGGCTGGCCAGCAGCCACAACCCGACGGTCGCCACGAGGCCGAGCGCCGTGGCGAGCCGCTGCCACCAGACCACCGCCGGCGAGACGGGGACACCGAAGACGGTCGTCTGCATCAACCGGTCCCGAGCCAGCCGGTCGCCTCTTCGACGCCCGGGCGGTGCCCGAGCTCCCGAGCCCGGACGAGCAGAGACCGCCAGCGCCCTTCGGCCTGGGACGGCGCCGTGGTCGCGAGGCGGCGCGCGTCCATCTCGAGGGCTCCGAGGTACACGTCGCACCACATCGAGCCGGCGGCGCGCTCCTGCAGGCTCCCCCAGGTCGCGTCGTCCACCGCGCTCGTGACCCCGAGGAGCAGGCGGCCGTAGATCTCGAGCTCGGAGAAGCCGAGCTCGGCCGACCGCTCCGCCACCTGCTCGGCGAGCGCGCTGGCGCCGGCGTTGTCACCGGCCACCATCCGCGAGCGGGCCTGCTCGACCTGCCAGCGGACGTAGCCGTACCCCCGGGTGCTCCCGGCGGGCGCGGGGACCGCGAGCGCGCGGTCGAGGTCGCCGGCCGTCCGCCACCACTGCACGAGGTCCGCGGCGGTCTCCGCGTCGGTGCGGGGCGACTCCTGCAGGGACGCCAGCGCCACGTTCCCATCGGTGGCGTTGCCGGTGAGCGTTGCGATCTGCAGGGCGATGCGGAGCGCAGAACCGAGCAGGTGGTCGAGCGACAACACGCGGATCCGCCGGATGGTGTCGTCGAGGAGGACCCTGGCGGGCAGGGCCTCTCCGCGCTCCGCCAGGAGCCCCGCCAACGCGAGGCCGGCGTCTGCCCGGATGCGGAGGTCCCCGGTGGCCAGCGCGGCGTCGGCGGCGGTCCGGATCTGGTGCTCGGCCTCGCGCCGGCGACCCAACATGCGCAGCACCGAGCCGAGCCGGAACGAGGCCTCGGCCAACGCGTGGAGGTGGCGCGTCTGGGACGCGACCCGGATGTTCTTCTGGCACAGCGCCCGGCACCACAGGAGGTCCTCCTGCAGCAGCGCCACCTCGGCGCGGGCGTTCGAGATCCGGACCTGCATCACGGGGTTCGGGTGGTCGGCGAGCAGGCTCTCGGCGCGCTCGAGCTCGCGCTCCGCCTCGGGGAGCTGGCGCCCGACGACGCGACAGCGGAAGGCGACCAGCAAGGCCTGCAGCTGCACCTGCGGCGGGATGCCGGCGCCGGCGCCGATGCGGAGCGCGGTGACGAGGGCGCTCCGGACCTGGCCTGCGCGAAGGTCGAACTCGGCCCGGAGCAGCCGCACCCGCGACTCCTGGTCCTCGGTTCGCACCAGACGCTCCACCAGCAGGAACATGCGCTCGCCGGCGTCGTCCGCGTCCGTGTGCAGGGCCACGCGGGCGTGCACCCACGCGAGCTCGAAGTCGTCGTGGAGGTCCCGCCGCGATCCCGGCGGCAACGTGTCGAGCACGAGCAACCACTCCCGCGCCGCGACGTACCGTTCGAACTGCTCCTCGTACACGGCCGCCCGCACCGCGGGTGCCCAGGCGCGCGCCGGGTCTCCGGCGAGCAACCACACCTGGGCCAGGTCCGGGCTGATCTCCGCCCGGTTCCCGAGGGTCCGTTCGAGCGCCGTCCCCAGGCGCGCAGCGGCCCCGGCCCGATCGGTGAGCTGGGCCGTCAACATCGCCCGGACGCTGGCCCCGTCCGCGGACACGCCGTCTTCCCCGCGGCGGGCGCCAGCGCGCTCACCAGGCGCGCCCACCAGCGCGTCGAACACCGCGATCGGTACGCTCCTCGGGCCCGCGACCAGGCAGGTGAGCGCAGCGGAGGGGGCTTCGAACCGCTCGCCGCGCCAGCGGGCCAGCGCCGCCCACCCCGCCGCGACCGCCGCCAGGAAGGTGGCCGGACGCTCCACCGCCACCGTGCTCCTGGGCGCGAGCGAGCGGGCGGCCCGGCTGGCGACCGCGGCCGAAACGGGGCCGATCACGAGCCGTCCTGCGCCGTGGTCGCGGGTCAGCTGTTCGACGAGCTCGCGGGACTCCGCGGTGGCCCACCGGGGGTCCTGGATCAGCAGCAGGCCGAGGTCCTTGGGCCGGCGCGCGGCCAGGGCGAGGAGCACGCGGGCCGTGATCGGGTCCTGCTGCTCGAGCTCATGGAGCACGAGCGCGACCGGGCGCACCCGCGCCAGGTCCGCGACCACGTCGGTGAGCGCCTCGGTGAGGCCCTTGTCGGAGACCTCGCCGGCCTTCGGCAACACGAGGTGGGGCCAGGTCTGGCGGAGGGCGGACCCAGACGAGCCCACGATCCGCGCCAGCACGGAGTCCTCGAGGAGGCGGCTCAGGTGCTCCAGGAGCTCGACGAAGGGGCTGCCCACCCGATCGACCCGACACCGGAGGTGGAGGGTCCACACCCCCTGCAACAGGCCCGTGCGCTGGACCTGCTCTGCCAGGCGGCGCTTCCCCGCGCCCGCCGGCCCCTCCAGCACCCAGACGGGCGGGTGCTCCGAGCCCCCTCCCAACACGCCCTCGAGGCAGGTCCAGCCGTCGGGGTCCACGAACGGCGGCTCCGGCCACTCGTGACAGTCGGCGTCGGCCACGCTGGCGGCGAGCTCCGTCGCGGCCTGGCGGGCGGTGATCCGCTGGGTGGGATCCACGCGCAGCAGGCTGTCCACCACCGCCGACAAGGAGCGGGGGACCTCCGGGGCCAGGGTGCAGAGCGGCGTGGGGCGCTCCATGCAGATGCGAGGGATCCACCCCACCGCCGAGGCCGGCCGGACCCGTTTCCCCGCCAGCGCCTCCCACAGGCAGAGGCCCGCCGCGAAGACATCGATCTGCGCGTCGCACGGGAGGCCCGAGACCTGCTCGGGTGCCATGTAGGGGACCGTCCCCAGCACCTCACCCGTGTGGGACAGGGTGTCGTGGTCGCCGAAGTACCGGCCGATGCCGAAGTCCAGCACCGAGACGTGGTCGTCGGCGTCCACGAGCACGTTCGTGGGCTTGATGTCGCGGTGGACGAAGCCCGCCTCGTGGAGGGTGGCGAGGATCCGCAAGAGCTCCGCGCCGAGCTTGCGCGCCCGCTCGACGCGCCCCGCCAGGGGACCCGTGAAGACCTCGTGGAACGGCCGGCCGTCGACGAGGTCCATGCTGTACCAGAGGATGTCGCCGTCGACGCCGGCCTCGTGCACCCGGACCACGCCCCGCACGCGCAGCAGCCGCATCGATTCGAACTCGCGGAGGAAGCGCCGGTCCATCTCGGACTCGAGGCCTCGGGCCCGCACCGTCCCCGTCCGGCGGACCTTGACCGCCACCTCCCGCTGGGCGGCGTCGCGGGCAGCGTAGACCGTGGCGGACGCGCCTTCGCCGATCGCCCGCACCAACGTGTAGGGACCGAGGACCGTCCCGGGGCGGATGTCTACCGTGGCGCTCACGACAGGAGTCTACGGTGTACGCTCGTTCCGTGCACCTGTCCTTTCTCTGCCACGCTGCGGCTTCCGCTGCCGAGACCACGCTGTTCCTCGACGGCGAGGTTCCGACCGGGGGGGCCGATCACTTCCGCGTCCCGTTCGAGGTGCCTGCGGGCACCCGCGAGCTCGAGGTCCGCCACGACGACGGCTCCGAGGTGGACATCCTCGACTGGGGGCTCGAGGACCCGCGCGGCGTCTTCCGCGGCTGGGGCGGCGGGAACAGCGAGCCTGCCGTCGTCTCCGCGTCCGCGGCGTCGCGGTCGTACGTCCCCGGGCCCCTCCCGGCCGGCACCTGGTCGGTCGTGGTGGGGAAGGCGAAGCTCACGAGCCCCGTGGTCCGCTGGTCGGTCGAGATCGTGCTCCGCGACGAGGTCACCCTGCCGCCGCAGCCCGAGCGGCGCCCCTTCGAGGACCCCGGCGCCCTGCGTGCGGGCCGGGCCTGGTACGCCGGCGACTTCCACGTGCACTCGCGCGAGTCCGGCGACGCGAGCGCCACGCTCGACGAGATCGCCGCGCTGGCCGTCGAGCAGGGCCTCGACTTCGTCGTGATCACCGACCACGACACGGTCACCGGCGCCGACTTCCTCACCGACGCGCAGGCGCGGTGGCCGGAGCTCCTGCTCGTCCCCGGCACCGAGTACACCACGTACCAGGGGCACGCGACCGCGTTCGGCGCCACCCGGTGGGTCGACCACAAGCTCGGTCTCGACGGGCTCACGATCGAGGACGCGGTCGCCGCCTACCGCGCGGACGGCGTCTTCTTCTCCCTCAACCACCCCGCGCTCGAGCTCGGCGACCTGTGCATCGGCTGCGCGTGGACCCTGCCCGTGCCCGAAGGCGTCGGCGGGATCGAGGTGGCGACGGGGGCCGCCGAGCCGTTCGGCGCGGCGTTCACGCCGGTGGTCCTGGCCCAGTGGGAGTCCCTGGCGGACGAGGGGCGGCTCCTGACCCCGCTGGGAGGCAGCGACGACCACCGGGCCGGCCAGGACGAGGGGCTGGGCGCTGCGCGGATCGGGAACCCGGTGACGATGGTCCTCGCCGACGAGCTCTCGATCGGGGCGCTCGGCCGTGCCCTCGAGCGCGGCGACACGGCGGTGAAGCTGCGGGATCGGTTCGATCCACTCGCGGAGCTCGCGGTCGAGGGCCCCATCGCCTCGCTCCGGGTCACGGGCGGCGCCGGGGGCGAGGTCCGCTGGATCGTGAACGGCGCCCAGGTCGGTTCGGTGGCGGTCGGCGGGACGGACGAGGTGCACGAGCGCGAGGGCTCCCCCGGAGAGCGCGTGCGCGCCGAGGTCTGGGTGGGCGGAGTGATGCGAACGGTCACCGCCTTCCGCGTCTTCGGTGACGCTGGCCCCGAGCCCCGGCCCAAAGACCGCGGCTGTGGATGTTCGCAGTCCGGCGGGGGGCTTCCCGGGGTGCTGGTGGCCGCCGTCCTCGCCTCCCTCCGAGTGCGCCGCGTACGCCGCTCCATGGGCCCGCCGGAATAATGTTGTGGCAGCTGGTGTCTCGGCCGCACTTGCGAAAGCAAGGGGCTACGTTAGCTGCTTGCCCTCCGGAGGAGACACCATGACGTTCAAGATGATCGCTTCTTTCGTTACTGCCGCCACTCTCATGGCGTCCGCGCCCGCGTTCGCGGCCGATTGCGCTGGGATGACCGGCAAGGACCTCGAGAAGTGCGAGAAGAAGAACGCGTCGGCCGCCAAGCAGGACGACCGCTCCACGCCCTTCACCCCCTCGCAGCTCGACGCCGCCCTCTCCGCGTGGGACGCCGCCGACAAGAACCCCTTCGCCACCGAAGCCTACCGCGTTCGCGTGACGCAGACTGGCCTCGCCTCGGTCGACGCCTACCTCCTGAAGGCGTTCAAGATGCAGGCGACCGTGGTGTTCGCCAAGTACGTCGTTGACGAGGCCGGCAAGGGCAACCTCGAGGTGGCCAAGCTCGCCCCGAAGCTCGTCCCGATGGTCCAGGCCGCCGTGGCCGACGCCCAGTCCCTCGTGAGCGAAGGCCAGGCCCTCGTCACCACCGGCGTCCCCGCCGAGGTGCAGGCCAACCCCGCGCTCGCGATGAAGGCCCCCAAGGTCCTCACCGGCCTCAAGGACGCCCTCACCGCCATCCAGGCGACCGCCGCGACCGCTCCCGAGATCGGCAAGTCGATCGCCGCGATCGCCCCCTGAGCCCCTCCGCTGCTCCGGTCCACCCCGGTGGATCGGGTCGGTGGGCGCCCGCGGACCCCGTCGCAGCATCGCTGCGGCGGGGTTCGTCGTTGTGGGGATAGGCGGTGCGCGAAGGTGGTTCACATGCACGTCGCCGTCCTGGGTCTCGCGATCGTCGGGTGCCGGAGCTGGTTCGAGCCCGCGCCCACGGATCCGGCGCCGGGCCTCGACGGCCTCGTGGGCACCACGCTGGACCCCGGTGCACCTCCGCTCGTCACGTTCGCGTACGATCGGGGCTCGTCGTCGGCCGGACCATTCGGCGCGCCGGGTGGCCTGCGCGTCCAGCAGGTGATGCCCGGGACCGGGGACGCCGATCCCCTGCAGGTCGTGGCGATCTTCGATCGGCCGATGGTGCCGCTCACGAACCTCGACACCATGGCCGCCTCGGTCCCGGTCACCTGCACCCCGGACGCCGGGTTCACGCCCCGGTGGGCAGGCACGACGACGGCCGTCCTGGTCGCTCCGCGCGAAGGGTTGCCCGCAGCCACGCACTTCGACTGCCGGATCCCGGAGGGCACGACCGCCGTGGACGGCACTGCGCTCCGGGGCCCCGCCGCCTGGTCGTTCGAGACGCCCACGCTGGGCCTCGAGCTCCTGGACCCTCCACCCGACAGCGACCAGGCCGATCCCCGCGAGCCCATCCGCGTCCGGTTCGATCAGGACGTGGACGCCGTGCTCGCCGAGCGCCTGCTCACGCTCACCTCGGGCGGCGCCGCGGTCCCGTTCCGTGCCCGGAGCGACGCCCACGATCCCCGCACCTTCCTGCTCGAGGCCAGCCTCGCGCCCGACCGCGACTACCTCGTGACGCTCCCGGCTGGCTCCCTCGGGGTCGAGGGTGCGCTGGTGACCCCGGCCGAGCAGTCCAGCACCTTCCGGACCTGCCCACCGCTGGCGGTCGTGTCGCACGCGCCCGTGAGCGGCCAGGAGGCCGACACCTGGCTCGGCCTGCAGTTCACGACGGCGGTGTCGTCCGATCAGGTCCGCGAGCACCTCACCATCACCCCCGAGCCTCCGGGCTGGGACCCACCCCGCCAGTCGTGGGCGTGGCAACACTGGGGCTACGGGATCGGGCTCCTCCCGCAGACGACGTACACCGTGACGCTGTCGCCGGGCCTCGAGGACGACTTCGGTCAGGTGCTGGCCGAGCCCTACACCTGGACGTTCACCACGGGAGACCGGGCGCCGTCCTGGTCGGTTCCCTCCGGCCTCTCGCTGTACCCCGCCAACAACCCGCCGCAGCTCCCGTTCCGGAGGGTGAACCTCGAACGGCTCGAGGTGCGTGCGGCGAGCGTGCGCCCGGACGAGGTCGGAGCCGCTGGCGCCGAGGTCGCGGTCCGCGGGGCCCCCTGGATGGTGCCGCACGACGCGCCGCGCAACGTGTCCGAGCTCGAGCTCCTGGAGCTCGGGCCCTGGCTGTCCGCCGACGGCTTCGGCTGGATCGGCGCCGCCTTCTCCTCCCCCGACCTGCGGCCCGAGGACGGCGGCGCATCGGCGAACAGCGTGCTCGTCGTCACCGACCTCGGGGCCACCGTGAAGCTCGAACCCTCGGCGACGCTGGTGTTCGTGACCTCGTTGTCCACCGGCGCCCCGGTGCCCGACGTGGCGGTGTCGCTGCGGTCGAGCTTGTGGAGCCAGCCGCAGAATCGGTTGGTGATCGGGGGGGAGCTCCCGCTCGGGAAGACGGGTCCGGACGGGGTGCTGCGGTTCGAAGGCCAGCCGGAGGCGGGGTGGAACCGCTGGGAGGGCCCCTTCGCGGTGTTGCTGCGGAAGGGCAACGATCAGAGCGTGGTGTTCGCGGACTGGTCGCCGGACTGGGGGGCGTTCCGGAACGACGGCGCGGAGGTGCGGGCCCACGGCTTCGCCGACCGCGGCCTGTACCGGCTCGGGGATCCGCTCCACGCCCACGCGTCGTTCCGGCTCGCCGATCGCGCCGGCCTGGCAGGGGTCCAGGGCACGGCGACCTGGAAGCTCCGCGACGATGGCGGCGCCGACATCGCGACGGGAGAAGGGCCGCTGGCCGGAGACGGCACGTTCGACGTGCAGACCACGTTGCCCACCTCGGGCGCGCTCGGCGACTGGTCGCTCCGGGTCGAAGCCAGGGTCGGGGAGCGCACGGGCAGCGTGCAGATCCCGGTCCCGGTGAAGGCGTACCGGCCCGCGGCGTTCCGGGTGGAGGTGAGCGGTCCCGCGGCGGTCGTGGCTGGCGAGTCGGTCACGCTGCACGCGGACGGCCGCTACCTGTTCGGTGCCCCCATGAACCGCGCGAGCGTGGTGTTCCGCGGGTATGCCCGCGCCGAGCACTTCCGTCCCGACGGGTTCGACACGTTCGACTTCGGCCCGGAGCTGCGGTGGTGGGAGGAGGTCGCGTCGACCGACAGCGCGCCCCGCATCACCGACGTCCGGGCCGGGCTGGTCGAGGGAGCCGCCTCGTTCGAGGTGGCGTTCACGGATCCCCGGTGGTCGGAGCAGCCGTACAGCGTGGACCTGGAAGCCGAGGTGACGGACGTGGACCAGCAGGTGCTGGCCGCCAGCCACCACGTCACCGTCTTGCCGGCGGCCTACGGCGTGGGGTTGCGCCCGACGAGCTGGGTCGCCGCTGCCGGTGAGCAGGCCACCGTCGAGGTGGTCGCGGTTTCCGGGGACGGGGTGGTCGTGGGCGATCGGCCGGTCGAGCTGTCGGTCGTGCGGCGGTCGTTCGACAGCCTCCGGGAGCGGGGGATGGACGGGCGCTGGCGCTACGTCACCACCACGACCGACACACCGGTGACCGCGGGCTCGGTCCGCACGGGCGCAGGGCCGGTCCGGTTCTCGTTCACGCCGTCCGAGGCTGGCCTGCACGTGTTCGTCGCGCGGTCGACCGACGATGCGGGTCGCACCTTCACCTCCGAGGCGTCGATCTACGTCGCGGGCGCCGATGCGTCCTGGGCCCGGAGCGAGGGCCGCGCCTGGCTCGTGGCGGACCAGAAGGAGTACGCCCCCGGAGACACCGCCCGCGTCGTCGTGAAGGGCCACGTACCGGGTTCGTGGGCGCTGGTGACGGTGGAGCGCGAGGGCGTGTTGTGGAAGGAGACCCGCCAGCTGCAGGGGAGCTCTCCGGTGTTGGAGATCCCCATCCCTCCGGAGTGGGTCCCCGGGGTCACGCTCTCGGTGGCCGCGGTCACGGGGGCCGGACCGCAGGACGCGCCCGATCGGGGCCGCCCGGAGCTCGTCTTCGGCACGGTCGCCCTCGAGGTCGACGCCTCGGATCGGCACCTCGAAGTCGACGTGCAGCCCGCGGCGAAAGACTACCGCCCGCGGGACGAGGTCTCGGTGTCCGTGGCGGTCCGCCGCGGGGGAGCGCCAGCGCCCGACACGGCCGTCACGCTGTACGCCGTCGACGAGTCCGTGCTGTCCCTCACTGCCTACGAGACCCCGGACGCGTTCGAGGCGATGTACCGGCCCCACGCCACCAACGTGGTCACGCTCGACAACCGGCAGGCGATCTTCGATCGCGCGGCGTTCCTCACGAAGGGCGCCAACCCGGGTGGCGGCGGGGGCAGCGGCACCGGAGGCCCCGAGCTCCGCACGAAGTTCCTGACCACGATCGCGTGGGAGGGCCTGCGCACGGGGCCGGACGGCAAGGTGGAGGCGAAGTTCCAGCTGCCGGACAACCTCACGGAGTTCCGCGTCATGGCGGTGGCCGAGCAGGCCGACGCCTTCGGTGCTGACGACGAGCGCCTGCGCGTGTCCCGCCCGCTCGTGTTGCGCGCCGCGCTCCCGCGGGTGCTGCGGGAAGGGGACGAGTCGTTCAGCGGCGTCGTGGTCCACAACCACACCGACACCGCGCACGCCGTGACCGTGACCGCGTCGGTGGTGGGCCCGGCGCGGCTCGAGGGCTCGCCGATGGTCGTCCAGGTGCCCGCCGAAGGCGCCGTCCAGGTTCCGTTCCGCGTGTTCGCCGACGAGCCGGGCGCGGTGGAGTTCACGTTCCGCGGCGAGATGGCGGGGGAGTCCGACGGCCTCGTCGCGAGTGTGCCCGTGCGGCGTGACGTGGCCCTCGAGAGCGTGGGGACCTCGGGCCTCGTCGTGGGGACCGCGTCCGAACGTCTGGTGTTGCCGGACGGGGTGCGTCCCGGCGTCGGCGGGCTCGCGGTGACCCTCGGGACCACGGCGTTGGCCGGCACCGACGACGCCCTCGGCTACCTCGTCGAATACCCGTACGGCTGCGTGGAGCAGGTGACCTCGCGGGGCATGGGGGCCCTGGCGGTCCTCGCGGTGCGTGACCGCACAGGCTCGACGTGGTCCGAAGAGGCCCTGCGGGGCACCGTGACCTCCGTGCTCGACCGCCTCCCCCGCTACCGGACGTGGGGCGGGTACGCCTACTGGCCGGGAGGCGACTCCTCGTACGAGGGGACCCGGTACGTGCTCGAGTTCCTCGCGCAGGCGAAGCGGCAGGGGTTCGCGGTGGACCCCGCTGCGGTCACGGCAGCGGTCGACTGGTTGCGGGACGCGGAGTCCTCCTGGGAGTTCGGCCGCCTCTCTGCGGACGACCAGCGCCGCTTGCGCGCCGAGATCGCCATCGGCCTGGCTGCGGCCGGGCAATCCGACGCGGGGCGGCTCTCGCGGGTGTACGCCGAGCGCGAGCAGCTCTCGCTCCAGCTCCGGGCGGAGCTCCTGTCGGCGCTGCTGGCCACGTCGGGGAGAGACGCCCGGACCGCGGCCCTCGCCGCCGACCTCGCGGCCCGCTCGTACGTGGAGGCCGCAGCGGCCAGTGTGCGCGAGCCTCGGGTGCCCGGGAGCTGGGGCAGCGACGACCGGACCACCGCGGCGGTGCTGGCTGCGTTCGTGCAGCTGGAGGATCAGCCGCTGACGCCGCGGTACGCCCTGCACCTGGCCCAGAGCCGACGGTCCGGACGCTGGCACGACACGCGGGCGACCGCAGCGGTGCTGCTGGCGCTCGCCGAGTACGCGAAGGTCTACGAGACCGCCGGGACGGAGGTGGAGGCCACCCTGCACCTGGCGGGGCGCGAGCTCCTCCGGGAGAAGGTGCCCGTGCCGGGGACCCGGCGCGTGGACGTGGCGCTGGCCGACCTCGTCACCGGGTCGCTCGACCTCACCGGCGACCGCGTCTACTGGGCCTCGCGGCTCACGTACGCCCCGCTGGTCCCGACGCCCCGCGAGGAGGGGTTCTGGCTCGACCGCCGCCTGGAGTTGGTCGACGGGGGAGGCCCGAACGGCGAGCTGATCGCGGGCTCCACCGTGCGCGTCACGCTGACCGTTGCCACGCCCGCGGAGCGGTTCGACGTGGCCGTGCGCGACCCGTTCCCCGCTGGCTTCGAGGTGGTGGACACGAGCCTCGCCACCACGTCGCTGGCGGATCGGGCGCGGGCGGACGTGCAGGAGGACTGGGTGCCGCGCGCCGAG
>JBIKWC010000435.1:0-4542 GCA_044356535.1 Myxococcota bacterium | reverse complement strand
GTAGGACGGCTGCGCGCCGGGCTGCTCGACCCACGACGGCTCGGCTTCGTGGCCGTACTCGCTCGAGAGCGGCTCCTCCTCGAGGTTCTCGGCGAGCTCCACGAGCTCTTCGTCTTCGGCGACCTCGACCTCGGGCTCGTCGTGGGGGCGCGACTCGAGCTCGAACGTCTCGGCGGCCTCGACGGCGCTCTGGATGGAGGAGCCGTCCGCGAGCGTGGGGTCTTCGTCGTCGAGTGAAGGGTCGTTGGCGGGAGGCAGATCGCTGGCGCCCATCAGGGCCGGTCGGCCCTCGCTGGTCCAGCGCAGCATGACTTCGCTCGAGGAGGCGGGCGTCTCGTCCGTGGGGTCGTCGCGACCCACCACGGCCGCGTCCGCCTCGGGGATGACCTCGAGCTCCCCGTCGAACTCGATCAGGTCGGTGCCGTCACCTGCGACGACCGCTGCCGACCCCACCCCGGAAGCGGCGCCGGTGAGCAGCTCGTCGGTGGCGTCTTCCACAGGGGGCACGTTGGACGACGGTTCCCACCGCGTGGCCTGCTGCGCCTGGGGCTCGGCGACGAGGTCGCCTCCGAGCCGGGCGAGGAGCTGGGCACACGCGAGGTGCGCGATGCGCTCGACCTCGAGGACGCCCCGGTAGTCGAGGTTCTCGATGGCGAGGGTGCGCAGGAGGAGCTCGGTCGCGTCGAGCTCGGCCAGCAGCAACCGCGGATCACTCATCGTCGAGCCCGGCCTTGGACGCGCCGGACAACCGGCTCAGCAGCTCGTCGCGGACGGACCGCTGGCGATCGACGTCGGTCTTGGTGGCGTCGAGCCGACGCTGGAGCTCCTGGTTCGCCGTCGAGAGCTTGCGGGCGTCACCTTCGAGCGGCTGGAGCTCGGACGCCAGCTGATCGCGGATCCACGTCTGGCGACGGATCTCGTCTTCGGCGGCGGCGATCTGCCGGGTGAGGCTCTGGGCCGCGCGCACCACTCCCAGGAGGTGGCCAATCCTGGCCTCCAGGGCGCGGTTGAGGTCGGCCTTGATGGAGTCGAAACGATCGCTGTCGGCGCTCATGGTCGAAGCGTCTCCGGGACGTAAGCACATCGGGACCAGCGTCCGCGACGGGCGAACGGTACCAGACGCACCCGAGCGGGGTCAACGGGCACGGCGACCGCGCCCCGAGACGCTACTCGCCGCCCTTGAGGTCGTGCCGCTTGAGCATGCGCGCGATCGTCTTGCGATCGACCCCCGCGACCCGGGCCGCCTTCGACAGGTTCCCTTCGCAGCGCTCGAGCAGGTCCTCGAGGTACTTCCGCTCGAAGGCGTCGATCAGCTGATCCTTCGCCTCCTTGAGGGAGAGGTCGCCGGCGGGCAGGGAGAGATCCCGCGGCAGGGCAACGCCGCCCGAGCCCGTGGCCGTCGCCAGCGCGGCTGCGGCTGCGTCGGTGCGCGCAGCGTGACCGGCGCGAAGCGCCTCGGGGAGCGCCTGCAGGTCGATGAGGTCGCCTTCACAGAAGGGGATGGCGCGGAGCAGCGTGTTCCTGAGCTCGCGGACGTTGCCGGGCCAGTGGTAGCTGAGCAGCAGCTGCAGCACGTCCGGCGCGACGCCGCGCACGGGGTGGTCGAAGTTCGCCGTGCGGAGGAGGTGCTCGACGAGCATCGGGAGGTCTTCGATGCGCTCGCGGAGCGGCGGGAGGGGCACCTCGACGACGGCGAGGCGGTAGAAGAGGTCCTCGCGGAACCGCCCTTCCTTGACCATGTCCTGCAGGTCGCGATTGGTGGCCGCCACCACGCGGACGTCGACGCTCCGCACGCGCCGATCCCCCACCCGGCGGACCTCGCGCTGCTCGAGGACCCGCAACAGCGCAGGCTGGAGCTCGAGGGGCAGCTCGCCGAGCTCGTCGAGGAAGATGGTCCCGCCGTCGGCCTGCTCGAACACGCCGGCGCGGGCCTGGACGGCGCCCGTGAAGGCACCGCGCTCGTGTCCGAACAGCTCGGACTCGATGAGGTTGCGGGCGACGGCGCCGCAGTCGAAGACCACGAACGGGCCCGCGCGGCGGCGGGAGCGGAGGTGGATCGCGCGGCTGACGAGCTCCTTGCCGGACCCCGTCTCGCCCGTGACGAGCACGGTGAGCTCGGTGCGCGCGACGCGATCGAGCACCGCGAAACACTCGCGCATGGCCACCGACTGGCCGACGATGTTCTCGAAGCGGGTCTCGCGCGCGGGGACGATGTCGATGATCTCGTCGAGGAGCGCGAACTCGAGCTCGGTCTTCCCGACCCGGAACGCGCGGTTCTCGCCGAGGTAGACCTCCTTGATGCGCACCTGGCCGAGGTAGGTGCCGTTCGTCGAGCCGAGGTCGCGCAGGACGAGACCCTCGGGCGTGCGCGTGATCTCGGAGTGGCGGCGCGACACCGTGGCGTCGGTGAGGGCGAAGTGGTTGCCTTCGGACGCGCCGATCCGGATCACGTCATGGTCGAACTCGGCGGACTTGCCGGCGTCCGGGCCGTCCACGACCTTGAGGCCGATCCGGCGCAGGGTGAGCTGCTTGCGGTTCGGATCGGTGTCGGGGATGACGGAGGTGATCTCTGACATGGGCGGCCGACCGTATCACGCCCCCCGGGGGCCGGTGCGAGCGCGTTTCTGGATGCGCTGGATGGACCTCCGATCCATCCCGGCGGCGCGCGCGGCCGCGCTCACGTTCCCGTCGTGCGCGTGCAACACGGCCTCGACGTAGCGCTGCTGGAAGTCGTCCAGGAACATGCGCCGGGCGTCCATGTAGTCGAGATCGACGCGGATCTCGGACGCCGGGAAGATCATGGGCAACGCAGTGTCCGGGACCTCGGGCGGCGGACGCATCAGCGCTGGGGGCAGGTCCTCCATGCGGATCCGCGCGCCGGCGGTCATGGCGGCCACGTACTGCGCCACGTTCCGCAGCTCGCGCACGTTGCCGGGCCAGGGCCACCGTCGAAGGTGGATCCGAACCGCGGGCTCGAGCAGCGGCGCCTGGCGCCCCGACTGGGTGCAGGCGTCCCGCACGAACATCTCGAACAGGTCGTCGACGTCCTCCGGGCGATCGCGGAGCGACGGCACCTTGAGCTCGACGATCGACAGCCGGTGGTACAGGTCCTCGCGAAAGCGCCCCTCGGCGATCCCTTTCCGGAGGTCGCGCCACGACGCGGCCACCACGCGCAGATCGGCCCGCCGTTCGGCGGTGTCGCCCACGGGGCGGTAGGTCCCCGCCTCGAGCAGGCGCAGCAGGCGCGTCTGGGTCTCCATCGGGAGCTCGCCCACCTCGTCGAGGAAGAAGGTGCCGCCGCGCGCCGCATACACGAGCCCCTCGCGCCGCTGGTTGGCGCCGGTGAAGGCGCCCCGCTCGTGCCCGAACAGCTCGGTCTCGACGAGCTGCGTGGACAGGGCAGCGCAATCCACGGGCACGAACGGTCCGGTCCGGCCAGAGAGCTCGTGCAGCGTGCGCGCCACGGCCTCCTTGCCGGTCCCCGTCTCCCCCGCGATCAGGACGGGCAACGGCGTTCGCGCCACCTGCTGGATGCGCTTGCGGAGCAGCTCGATCGCCCCGGAGACCCCCCGGAGGCGAGCGAAGTCGTACACACGTTCGTCGGGGCGGGCGCTGCGTGGACCGGGCATGCGGCAAGTCTACCGCACCTGGACCGGAATCCACCGCGACGCGCCGTATCGCCGCCCGGTCCGTGCCCGGGACACCTCGGCGACCCAGGTCCAGGCAGGCTCGATGCGCAGCCCCACCCGGACCTCCACGCGCGCGCGGCGCACCACGCCGTCGCGCACCCCTTCGAGGTGGTCGAGGAGCGCGAGCATCCTGTCGTCCACGTCGTCCACGAGCTCACCGACCACGCGGGACGCGGCCTCCGCGACCAGCACGACCTGGCCTCCGGGCAGGATCCACAAGGCACCCGGCGCCGTGCCGACCCGCCGGCGACGGGCGCCGAGGAGCTGCTCGGAGCCGCCGCCCGTCCGGTGCACCCCGTAGACGAACAGCGGGATCATCCGTCCGCCGGCGCGGGATCGCCGAGCTCGGCGGAGAGCCAGGAATCGACTGCGTCGGCGAGCGGACGCAACCGGAGGAGGATCTCGAGCTCCTCCGGCTCGCTCCCCAGCCGGGCGAACAGCGGCTCGGCGAGGACCAGCATCCGTCCCACCACCTGGCCGAGCCCCAACACCTCGAAGCAGGCCACGAGCACGGGCGCCGGCAACCCGCCGCCCTCGCGACGACACGGGACCCACCCCCGCGCCCGCGCGAACCCGTCGATCCACTCGAGAAGCGGCACGGCCCGCGCGCTCGGCACCCGGACCGTCCAGCCCGACCGGTCGGCAGAGACCGCCACCCGCTCGGGGTGGTGCCGGTGGAGGAGCAACAGCGCTGCCAACACGCCGCAATACGGGCTGTGCATCAACACGCGGTGCCGCAGCGTGCGAACGTCGGGAACCGCGCGGGGGAGGGGCTCTCCGGGGTGGAGGATGCCGCCGTGGACGGCCTCGGGCCGGAAGGCCAGGTCGGGCAGACCGACCTCGTTCTGCGCCA